>JASJAY010000211.1 GCA_030066775.1 Planctomycetota bacterium | reverse complement strand
TACGTGATCCTCTTCCAGCGCATCAGCGGCGAGAACGTCGGTTTCGTGCCGGGGCTGTCGCGCGCCGAGCAGACGACGATCGTCAATGCCATGCAGTCGTGGGCGCGCCGCGCGGCACGCGGTCTGGCCGTACCCCGCCGCGGCTCGTCCGGGGACGATCCGCTCCGATGAGCGATTCCCAGGACCGCGCCCCGTCGCAGGAGGACGCCTGGCTCGATCGCGTGCTCGAGCGCATCCGCGCCGGTCATCCGGACGGCGTGCGCGTGGGTCCCGGGCACGACTGCGCGGCCGTGGACGTCGACGGCGGCAGCGTGGTCGTCACGACCGACGTCCTCGTCGACGGCGTGCACTTCCGCCTCGACGCGATGGAACCGGCCACGGTCGCGCGCAAGGCGCTTGCGGTAAACCTTTCCGACCTCGCCGCGGCGGCCGCCGTACCGATCGGGTTCGTCGTCGGGGGCGTGCTCCCGGCGCCGGCGGATCCGGCCCTCTTCGAAGCCATCTCCCTCGGCTTCGCCGAAGCGGCCGAGGCGCTGGCCTGCCCGTGCCTCGGCGGCGACACGAATGTGGCCGAAGGGCCCTTGGTGCTTGCCGTCACGGCGCTGGGCGCGCCGGGGCCGATGGGGGTGCTCTCGCGCAAGGGCGCCGAGCCCGGGATGGTGCTGAGCCTCACCGGACCGGTGGGGGGATCGATCCACGGTCGGCACCTGACGTTCACGCCGCGCGTGGCCGAGGCCCAGGCCCTGGCGCGGCATGGCGTGCCCCGCGCGATGATGGACGTGAGCGACGGCCTTGCGCTGGACCTCAGCCGGCTCTGCCGCGCATCGGGCGTCGGCGTCCGCGTGGACGCGGACCGGATCCCGATCCACCCCGACGTCGACGCCACCGGGGACGCGCGACTGGCGCATGCCCTGGGCGACGGCGAGGACTTCGAGCTGCTCGTGGCCCACGAGCCCCTGGACGCGGAGACGACGAACGCGCTCGCGGCCGAGGGGGTCACGCTCGTGCCCATCGGCACGTTTCAGGCCCCCGAGGCGGGCCTCGTGCTGGTGGGGCCCGACGGCGAGCAACCGCTCCGGCCCACGGGCTTCGATCACCTCGGCTGAGGACCGTCTCGCGGTGTCCGATCGCGCGCATCGGGGCGGGCGGATGCGCGCATAGGATGACGCCGTGGACGCTCCCGTCTCCCTGACCCTGCAAGCCGAGGACGAGGCCGCGATGCTCGCGCTCGGCCGCGCCGTGGCCGCCGCCGCCGGGCCGTGGCTCAGGGGCGGCATCCTGATCGACCTGCGCGGCGACCTGGGCATGGGCAAGACGGTCTTCGTGCGCGGCGTGGCCGCGGGCCTGGGCGTGCCGCCGTCGCAGGCCGTCGTCAGCCCGACCTTCACGATCGCGCGCTCGTACGAGGGCGAGCACGCCACCCTGCACCACCTCGACGCATACCGCCTCGGGGGGCTCGAGGACCTGGAGGCCGCAGGATTCGAGGAGATGTGGGGGGAAGGCATCGTCACGTGCGTCGAATGGGGGGCACGCGTCGTGGAGGCGCTGCCCGCGGATCGCCTGGAGGTCTCGCTCGACATGGATCCGGACGCTGGCCCGGTGCGCGCCCCCGAACCGGGCGGCGTGCCCGTCTTCCCGCGGCGTGTCGTGTTCGTCGCGCACGGCCCGCGGGCGCGCGCCCTGCTCGCGGCCTTCGAAGCGGCCCATCGGGCGCACGGCGTGTCGGAGTCGTCTTGATGCGTCGGGCGACGGCTCGGCTGGCGTGCGGGCTCGCGCCGCTGCTCATCCTGCTTCTGCTCGTGGGCGTCGCGCGCACCGAGGAGGAGCCCGTCCTCCGGCCGGACCGGCTGACGGTCAAGGGACCGGATGGCGCGCCGCTGGCCGGGGCCCTGCTGTCGTCCGTCCGGGCGACGCATGCGGACCGACCGCTCTTCGATGCGCGTGCTGCCGTGCACGCGCGCGCGGATGCGCGCGGCGTGTTCGATGCCCTGCCTTCCGAGGCGGAGGTCCCCGGTCGACTCGTGGTGTGGGCGCCGGGACACGTGGCGCTGCCCGTGCCGGCGACGGCGTTCGCCGCCGAGGTCACGCTGGCCGAGGCGGAGACGATCGAAGGCGCGGTGCGCTTCGCCCAGGGCGCCCCCGCGGCGGGGGTCGTGATCTACGCCGTGCCCCAGGGCGACGAGACGGCCTTGGCGCATCGCGAGCGGACCACCGCCGAGGGACGCTACCGCTTCGGGGCGCTGCCCCGCGGGCGGTACGACGTCTTCCTCCTGCGCAGCGACAAACGCCTGCAGCCGCTCGGTGCGTTCGCGGCGGGCGAGGACATCCCCGACGTGTTGCTCGTCGGCTCGGCCTCGCTCTCGGGCCGGCTGCTCGACGCGGACGGGACGCGCAACGCGGCAGCGGCCGGCGTGACGGTACGACTCGAGCCGTTGCCCGGTGAAGCCGAGGGCGCCGCCCCGCGCGAGGCCAAGAGCGACGACAAGGGCGTGTTCCTGATCGGCGACGTCGTCCCGGGCATCTACCGCGCCGTGATCCGCGACGCGCAGTGGGAGCTCGATCAAGAGCGCCCGCGCGTCGACATCCGTGCCGGCAGCACGCAGCAGGCACCGGCCTGGTTCCTGCGTCGGCGCCAGGTCGTCCAGGGCCCGATCGTCGATGCGGACGGCAAACCCATCGGCCGCGCACGGGTCACCCTCCTGCGCCACGCGCCGGAGGACCCGGAAGCGGAAGCGCGCGCGCGCACCCAGCGGCCGGCGCAGACGAACGCCAAGGGCATGTTCCGGTTCGACGCCGTGTCGCCGGGCGAGGGCTACCGGCTCGTCGCGACCGCGGAGGGCTATGCGCCCACGATCAGCGAGCCGTTCGAGGTGAAGCGCGGCGTGGCAACCGTGCTCGGGCCGACCACGCTGCGCCGCGGATGGTCGCTCGTCGTCCGCGTACGCGACGACAAGGGCAAGGGCCTGCCCGGCGTTGCGTTGCGCACGGTGCCGGAACGGCATCCCGGCGCTGCGGACGAGGCGGGCTGGGAGTCGTTCGTCGCCCGCGCCACCACCGATGCCGAGGGGCGCGCCACCTTGCCCGGTCTCCCCGACGGCGACGTGCGCCTCGCGGTCGGGAAGACGGGCTGGCTGGACCGCGTCCAGGTCGTCGACCAGCCGCTGGCTTCGCGCGTGCGTGAGGTCGACGTGCTGCTCGACGTCGCCAACCGGATCACGGGCAAGGTGTTCCGCTCCGACGCACGGCGGCCGGACGGCTACCTCGTACGAGCGATCCCGCGCGACGGAACGGCTGCCCTCGAAGTACGCACCGACGCCACGGGCAACTTCCGCTTTCCGACGCTCCGCCCCGTCGCCACGGATGTGGAGGTCCGACCGCTGGCGGCGGGCCGAACGCTCACCCTCGCTCGGCTCGAAGGCGTGTTGCCCGGCACGGATCCGCATCTCGAGATCGAGCTGCCGGCGCTGCGCACACTCCGTGGGCTTGCAACGAACCTGGATCCCGACGATCCGGCGCGCGCCTCTGTCTTCGTCGAGGCGCCGCGCTACGACGCCGTGCTGGAGCGCTATCGCTACGTGACCGTGCTCACCCAGGCACTCGAGGTCGATGCCCGCGGTGACGGCATCTTCGAGATCGAGGGCCTGCCGCCCGGCATGTACGCCCTGCGCGCCGTCCAGGGCGCGCGGGACAGCAGTGCCCTCGCGGTGCGCGTGGGCGAGGAGGACCTCGAGGACCTGCGCCTGCCGATTCCACCGGGTGCGCGAATCGGCGGCACCGTCGTCGACGAACGCGACGCGCCGATCCTGGGCGCCATCGTCCATCTGATGCGCGTGCGCGGCGACGGCGACGTGCCGGAGCGCATGGGTTCGCGCCTCGCCGGCTCCACCGATGAGGGCGGGACGTTCGTGTTCGACGACGTCGCGGCCGGGCTGTGGCGGCTGGAGGTCTCGCGGGACGGGCTTGCGACGAGCCACCGCGAGCTGCGCGTGTCCGAGGGCGAGGTCGTGATCGTCGAAGACATCACGCTCGATACCGGCGCGACGATCGAAGGCCAGGCGCTGGGTGCCGACGGTGAGCCGTTCGACGGAGCGCGCATCTCCGCCCGTCGCCTCGACGAGCCGGAGCCGACCCACATCACGCGCACCGCGGCCGACGGACGCTTCCGTCTGCCGTTCGTGCAGCCCGGCATCTGGATCGTGACGCTGGAGGCCGAGACGGGCAGCGGCTGGCGTCCGGATGCGCTCATCGAGATCGCCGGCGGCGAGACCATCGCGGTGGACTTCGCCGTCAAGGGGCGTGCGGTGATCGAAGGCACGGTCACGGCCCGCGGCCGACGCGTCGCGGGTGCGTTGCTCGAGCTCGTGCACGATCCCGAGGACGTCGACGCGCCGCGTCGTCGCTACCGCACCCAGACCGATGGGGGCGGGAACTTCCGCTGGTCCGACCTCGTCGAGGGCGCGTACCGGCTCGTCCTCGCCCACGGCTCCGCACGCATCGAAGAGCGCGTGTTCGTCGACGACGTCGACCGGCTCGTGCTGGATCTCGAAGCGCGCGAGGCGCGACTCGAGGGCACCGTCGTAACGAACCAGGGCGCGCGCGTCCCGGGAGCACGCGTGCTCGCGCGCGAGCTCGACGCGGACGGCCGTGTGCGCACGGACGGCATCGAGGCCAGCGTGCGCAGCGGGCCCCAGGGCACGTTCTCCCTGACCGGGCTGCCGGTCGGCTGGTACACGATCGAAGTCACGGCGCCGGGCTATCCGCCGGGTGTGCTCGCCTCCGCCGAGGCGGAGCTCCCCGGTGCGGACAAGCCCGTCGAAGTGGTCCTCGGTCGCGGCGGCGTGATCGACCTGGCCGTGGTGGACGAGGCCCAGCGACCCATCAGCGGCGCGCGCGTTTGGATCGAAGACGTCGACGGCGCAGCATTCCACGCGCGTCCCTACGCGACCGGTCCCGGCGGGCGCCTCCTGCTCGAGGGCGTCCCGCCCGGCGAGGTGCGCGTCCGCGTCCAGGCGAGAGGCTTTGGCCGCGCCCCGACGAGCGGCGTGCTCGTGGGGGAGGGCAGCAGCCAGGGCTTGCGGGTCATGCTCCGGCGCCCGGGCACGCTGCAGCT
>JASJAY010000210.1 GCA_030066775.1 Planctomycetota bacterium | reverse complement strand
CAGCTTCTTGAAGCGCTCGACCTCTTCCTTCGTGGGTTCGCCCTTCGGCTCCTCGCCCGACGGCATCGGCTTCGGCTTCGACCCCACGTCCGGCCCGGGCTCGTCGACGACGGGTGCCTCGCTCGCCTTCTGCGTCTCGAGCGCCTCGATGCGAAGCGCGAGCGCCTCCAGCCGCTTGGCCACCCGCGGGTCGAGGCCCTCGGCCTGGAGCGCAGGCGACGGCTGCGACTCGAGTGCATCCAAGCGCGCCTCGAGATCCCCGAGGTCGACGGTGACCGGCGCCTCTGGCTCGGCCGGCGCCGGCTCGTCGGCGCGCAGCTGGTCGTACGCGAAGATGCCGCCCGACACGACGGCCACGTTCAGCAACAGGATGGGCCACAGCTTCATCGACGCGCTCCTCTGGGGGCTGCTGCTAGGGTGCGCCCGCATGCCCCGCTCCGACGTCGCACACTACCAAAGCCTCGCCTACTGGGGACCCGTATCAGTCGAGCAGATGGAGGCCGTCCTGGATCGCATGGATCTGCGGGCGGGCGCCAGGGCGCTGGACATCGGCTGCGGTCGCGCCGAGATCCTCGTCCGACTGGTCGAGCGCTCCGGCGTGAGCGCCGTCGGCATCGACCGTTCGGCGGCCGCTCTCGCCTTGGCCCGTGACGCCTTTGCTGAACGCTGCCCCGAGGCCGAGCCCGAGCTGATCGAGCGGGACGCCGCTTCCCTCGCGTATCCCGCCGGCAGCTTCGACGTCATCGCCTGGTTGGGCGGCCCCTACGTGGGCACCTCCTTCGAGACGACCGTCGAAACGTGCGCGACCTGGCTGAAGCCCGGCGGCTACCTGCTCCTTGGCCACGGCTTCTGGGCCGAGGAGCCGCCCGCCGCGTACCTGGAGGCAACAGAGCTCCCCGCCGACACACTCGCCACGCACGAGCACAACTTGGACGTCGTCGCGCGCACCGGATGCGAGCTCGTGGACGTCTCGATCAGCACGCGCGACGCCTGGGACCACTTCGAGGGAACGATCCTCGCGAACCACGAGCAGTACGCCGCGGCCAACCCGGACGAAGACGGCGTCGCCGAGATGATCGCGACGAAGCGCGCTTGGCACGTGGCTCAGGAACGTTGGGGCCGCGACGTCATGGGCTTCGCGCTCTACCTGCTACGCCGCTAGCCGGCGCTCCCGTCGAAGCAGAAGCGCTACGGCCCCAGCGGGAAGTCCATGCCGCGCGGGATCGGCCGCCCCAGGAGGCGCGACATCGCCGCGACTTGCCCGAGGTGCTGGAAGACGTGCGTCTGCGTCCGGAGCAGGACCTGCGCGGGCATCAGCTCGGCCTGCCGTGGCCCCCAGGTCGTCATCTCCCGACGCGTGTTCAGCTCGGCGTCGTCGGCCGCCTCGAGGTAGGCACGCGTCGTCTCGATCACCTGCTGCCGATGCGCGCGCAGCGCCTCGACGGAGGCGTAGTCCTTCTCGTGCTCGTCGATGAGCATCTCGCCCTTGAGCACCCCCACCCAATACCGCTCGGCCGTCACCGCGTGGTGCAGCTGCAGCGCGATGGTGGGGTAGCCGAAGCCCTCGAGCTCACGCGCCCAGTCCTCGGGGGAGAACCCAGCGCAATGGTCGATGAAGGCGTCGAGGCTTCGGTGCGTACGGTCGTGCAGGTCGAGCAAGGCGGCGGCGGTGTGCATGCCCCGACGGTATCAAGGCTCCTGGTTCGTCGCCTCCACCGGAAGTCCCGTTGCCTCGCCGATGCGTTCCGCGAAGGCAAGCGCCTCTTCCTTCGAGGCCCGCTGCACCACGAGGGGGATCAGGAAGTCGGGTCCTTGAAGCTGCACGTACCAGTAGACGTGTGACTTCATGAGCATCGCGGCGTTCGGCGTGACCAGGGCAGAGGGGCCCCGATGGAAGCCCACGTAGAGGCACTTCGCCTCGCTCAAGGGGCGACGCTTGGACGGAAACGGGAGCCCTAGGGGCCGGCGCACGATCAGGCCGCGCGTGAAGTCGACCCGCGTGTGCCCCCACCCGATCCAGAGCCCGATGCCGATGAGCATCAAGGGCCCGACCCACATGACGGCCGACGAGTACGAGGCCGGGATGCCCTTCTCCGCGCGCACCTGCCAGTTGCGGATCGAGCTGTAGATCAAGAACGCAAGGAGGAGCGTCGACCCGATCGCGATGGCGCGCCCCAGCTTGCGCTTGTGGGGCGGCGAGCTGTAGAGCACCGGCGCCCGCGGCAGTCCGCTCTCGCTCAAAGCACCAGCTCCCGCTCGTGCTCCGCGACGTCCTCACGCGGCGCCGGCATGTGGCCCGTCTTGCCCGTGGCGACGAAGCCCATCCGCTCGTAGAGCCGCGTCGCGGCGACGTTCGCGGTGCCGACCTCCAGGCGTAAGCGCTCGAAGCCCTTCTCGCGCGCCCACGCGATCACCGCCTCGATCAGCGCGACACCGATCCCCAGCCCGCGGGCTCCCGGATCAACCCACATCGACATGAGCCAGGCAACGCCGTCCTCGTCCGGCGAGGCGATCCCCGTGACGATGCCCAGGTCGTCCGCGTCACCTGCCGCGAGGAAGGTGGCGGCCGACGGGTTCTCGAGCCGCGTCCGCCACTCATCCAGCGGCCGCTGCTCGTCCTGCTCGACCGTCGTCCAGAACGCATCCGGCGCGTCGGCGAGCGCGCGCAAGCGCACAGTGCGCACGCGCTCCCACTCTTCAGGCTGCATGCGCTCGACGATCGGACCGGACATGCACGCAGGGTAGCGTGCTGCCGCGAACGACGAAACCACCTCCGTCGTCAGGGCGTGCCCGGCGCGACGAGGCCCCGCAGCCAGGCATTCGGTGCCATGTCGATCGACATGTGGATGCGCTCGTGCTCACCTTCATTCACGACACGATGGGGATCGGTGAACCGCAGGTACCAGCACGCGCCGGGCTCGAGGGGCACGACCTCGTCGTTCAGGAACAGCCGCGCCCCGGGGTTCGTGACGATCGGCACCGTCAGACGCACCACGGAGCGCTCGACCTCGAGCCCCAGCGTCGGGTCCGTGTGCTCCGCGACGAGCCCCCCCGGCGCGAGCCGCATCAACCGCACGAGCGTGACCCGCGTGTGCTCCCGGAACGTGTCGACCACACTCGTCAGGTAGGGACATGCCTGGAGCACGGACGTGTCGGCCCACTCGGTCCACGACCCGTCGGCATAGTCGTCCGTCGGGCGCGGCGGCGGGGCCGACGGATCGACCAGGTACGCCGGCGCCGTCAGCGGGATCACGCTGTACTCGATGAAAGCGGCCAGCTCGAGCGCCCGGACCTCCGCCGCCATGCGGTCCGCATCGAAGTCGAGCGGCAGCCGCACGCGGTCCCCCACCGCCGTCCCGCCTGTGTCCGCTCGTGCTTCCATCGCGCACGAGTATCACGCCGGTCGTCGTCCGCTGCTACGGCCGACCCGCATCAGCCCGCCGCGCCCAGTACGCTCTGCCCACGGAGGACGATCATGAGCTCGTACGACTGGTCCCAGTTCCACGTGCACATGTACTACCTGGCGCCGCTAGAGGACGTGTTCCGGCGCTTTGCCACGGCGAGCGGGCTCGAGTCCTTCTACATCGGCAGCGCCGAGCACACGGCGCCCGACGGCACCCGGCGCGGCCGGGATGAGCTCGTCCAGTCGGGCGACGCGTACCAGTGGCAGTACGTGCACGACTTCGGCCACGGCGGAACGTTCATCGACGTGGAGCCGTTTCGCCTGGTCCGCTTCACGTTCGGCGACATGACGGTCTCCGTCCGCTTCAAGCAGGTCGAGGGCGCGACCGAGGTCGACCTCCACCAGACCGGCTGCGCGACGGAGGACCCGGACCGCGCCTGGCAGCACATGAACTGCCGCAGCTGCTGGGTCTACTTCCTGACGAACCTGCGCTCGGTGTTCGCAACCGGAGTGGACCTACGAGACCGAGACCACCCCGAGTGGAACGACTCCGTCAGCATCGGCTGGAAGGCAGCGACGAACGCCGGCTAGTACTTCACGGTGCAGCCGTAGGGCTTCGCACTACGCACGCGCAGCGGCCGCTTGGCTTCGATGTCTTCCAGCGCCATCCGGACGTAGTTCTTCGACCGCGGCACGTCCGCCGCACGGCCGCTGACGATGTTGTCGATGCCGCCGGCGAACTCGATCGTCCCCTGCGGGCTGATGACGCGCATGTGCGGCGTATGCGTCGAGCCATACGCCTTGCCCACCGCACCGCTCGGATCGTGCAGGTACGCCGTGGGCGAAGCCCCCCACAGGCGCAGCCGCGCGTTCGCCTGGGCAGGTGACATGTAGCCCTGCTTGCCCGGTGCCGACGAACAGATGCACAGCCACACGATGCCGAGCCGCTTGCTGCGCGCATGCAGCTTCTGCATGCTGCGATGCGAGCGATCGTACTGTTTCTGCACGTACGGGCAGTCGAAGTTGATCCACTCGAGGATCACCCACTTGCCGCGGTAGTCGCTCAGTCGGCGCACGACGCCGTTGCTGTCCGTCAGCCGGAAGTCCTGCGCCTTGGGCCCCGTCGCGACGGGCACAACCGGCTTCTCGGCCTGGTAGAGGATCCGGCAACCGCGCGCAGACTGCCCGGTGTACGGAATCGCCCGACCACTCGTCGCCGCCGTGAGCACCGTCTCCAGGTAGCGAACCGTCGTGCCCGCAGCCACGCCCTCGAAGCCGCCCCCGTACACCACGTCGCCGCGCGGGGAGATGACGCGGACTTCCGGCGTCACCTGCGCACCGAACGTCTTGCCCGCGACGCCCGTGGGATCCAGGAGCAACGCCGTCGGGTTCGCCCCGAGCTTCGCGAGCGCCGCCTTGCACTTGGCCGGCTCGAGGTAGCCACGCTGTCCAGCGGCGTTGCTGTTGATCGACAGCCAGACCACGCCCTTGCCGCGCCACGTCTGCTGCAGCGCAGACAGCTTGCGCGCCGGGGCGCGGTAGGCCTCGTTGACCGGCTCGCAGTCGAAGCCGATCCACTCCAGCACAACCCACTTGCCGCGGTACTGCGACAGCCGGTGGGCGACGCCGTTCATGTCGCGTAGCGCGAAGTCGAGCTTGGGCTTCTGCTCTTCGGCCGCGCTCTGGTCGGCGATGCCGCCGAGCAGGAG
>JASJAY010000209.1 GCA_030066775.1 Planctomycetota bacterium | reverse complement strand
CAGGTAGACGCGAAAGCGCTCGATGGGCCGGCCTTCGGGCGTGACCACGCGCCCCTCGATCGGCACGTACCGCCGGAGCGTCAGGGTGAGTGGCTCCGTCGGCCAGGTGGGGAGCCGCCGCTTGAAGGGCATGAAGCTCACGTCGCCCCGCCGCTGGGCCTCGACGCTGACGGTCCAGATGCGATCGCGGCGCATGCCGTGGACCTGCCACGTGCCGTCCTCCGCCGTCGTGGTGCGCAGGTGCCGTCGCTGGTCGCCGTCGCGAACGTCGGCGCGATCCACGAACACGCTCACGCGCATGTTGGCGAGCACCTTGCCCGTGTCGTCGACGACGCGCCCGGAGATCGAGTGCGCGCGCTCGGCGGTGAGCTCGACCCGCGGGTCGCCGGGCATGACGCCGCGCTTGGCGGGGAGCGTCGCGAGGCGCTCGTCCTGGAGCACGCGGACGTCGCCGCCTTCCGGGAACAGCGCATCGAACGCAAAGCGACCCTCGGCGTCGGTCGTTGCCTCGGGGATCTTGCCCTGGGTCCACCACGGGCGCTCCGTGGGGACGTACTGCAGCTTGATCCCGACGAACGGCTTGCCCTCGGAATCCCGCAGGACGCCGCGAACCACCTTGGCCGGCGTCATGCGCAGCACGGGCGGCGGGGCGTCGCGGCCGTAGCCCTCGAGGAGGGTGGGCGCGAGATCGAGCGGGCGCCCGAGCGCGTCGCGCGCACCGAGCACCGCGAAGTCGACCGTGTCGGCGTTCCGGATGTCCCAGTGCTGGACCAGGAAGCGACCCGATACGACGGGGAAGGTCCGATGGCTGTGATCGCGAACGCGCACGAACAGTGTCGCTCGCGGAACGGGACGCCCCTCGGCGTCGACGACCTCGCCTTCGAGGAGCCACGACTCGGCGTGCGCCACCTCGAGCGTGGCCTCGGCGGGCTCGGCCCCCACATCGATCATCTTCGTGACGCCCTCGCACACCACCGTGTAGGTGCCGATGGGCATGTGGGTCAGCTCGAACCGGCCGTCGGGATCGGTGCTGGCCCACGCCGGCTGGTGACTGGTGAACCGTGCGTGGCGGATGTTGGCGCTCTTGCCCGGGAGCGGCTTGCCGTCCGCGTCGGTCACGCGCACACGCAGGACGCCCGTGCCCTGGATGCGCAGATGGATGCCGGTGTACGGCGCCTCGCCGTCCACCTCGAGCACCTGCGAAGATCCCGGGTTGTCCACGCGCATCACGCGCACGGTGGCCTCGCCGCGGGGCACGCCGGGAATGTGGAAGTTGCCTTGGGCATCGGCGATGACGGTCGTCACGCGGCCGGGCTTCACGCCCAGCTGCGCGAACGGCACGGGCGATCCGTCGTCGAACGTCACACGACCCGAGAGCGTGCTGCCCGGGCGCCAGACGAGGCGCACGTTCGTCGGCGCCTTGCCGTCCCGGATCTCGATGGGCATCGTCGAGCTGCCCGGCAATGCGCCGACCGGGGTGAGCGTGTAGCGGGCGTTGTCCCGCAGGCCGGGGAAACGGAATCGTCCGGCGGCATCGGTGCGCGCCGACTTGATCGACGTGCTGATCGGCGGCGGCGGTGCTTCACCGGGCACCGGCACCACCCCGGTGAAGGTCGGGTTCACGTAGACGTGCGGCACCGGCGTGCCCTGGGGCGTGATGACCCAGCCCTCCACGGGCACGCCGCGACGCATGCGCAGGGTCGGCGCTTCGACCGCGCCCGACGCCGGGACCTTCACCTGGGGCATCACGGGGAAACCCCGGCGGCGCCCGGGTGGCGGCGTGGAAGGTCCGAGGAGGGCGTAGCCCGGTGCCTGCACCTGGAGGTGGGCCTGGGTCGACGGGATGCCCTCCAGCCGGTAGCGGCCCTCTGCGTCCGTGACAGCCTGCGACATGTTCGTCGAGTACGCCGCGAGTCGGTCGACCGTGTGGGTGCTCATCGAGACCCACGCGTGCGCCACGGGGCGGTCCTGCTCGTCGAGCACACGACCGGTGACCGGCACGACGCGGTCGAGAGCCAGGTCCACCTCCCGCGACACGCCCGCGGACAGCCGGAACGCGAGGTGACCGAGGTTGGCAACGATGTAGCCGTCGGCGAACGCCGACACGGACTTCACGTAGCCCGGATCGAGGCCGTCGATGACGTAGCGGCCGTCGGCGTCGGACACCGTCATACCGATGTGATCGTGGCCGGGGCCCATGGGCGTCCACGTGCGCGCGGCGGGATCGACGTCGACGCCGACCCAGACACGTGCCCCGGCGATCGGGCTGCCGTCGGCCTTGAGGATGCGCCCGTGGACGCGCCCGCCCGCCGCCGCATCGAGCCGGATGTCGAGCGCCTCGGACCCCGTCGCGGCCGCGCGGATCATCTGCCGCCGATAGCGCCCGGCGGCGTAGACCCAGAGCAGCGCCTGCGCGCCCTCCGGCACCGTGACCTCGAAGCGGCCGTCGGGCGCGGTCGGGACGTTCTGCGGGCGATGGCCGCCCCCCCATCCGCGCGAACAGGGCCACGGATGGGACGGCGTGCTCCAGTTGGTCGTGATGTAGGCCTGCACACCCTCACCGGCGATGTGCACGCGGCCCTGGATCCGGCGCGCCGCATCGAGGACGAGGCGACGGGGTGCGTGCTCGCGCGAGATGGGCGTGGCGGTCCAGAGGCCCGGGAGCCATCGCTCGCCCGACCGCACGACAGCCTGCACGTGCTCGCCGGGCGCATACTGGATCCGGAGCACGCCCTTCGCGTCGGCCGTCGCCTCGTCCTCGGCGACGAGGATCCCGATCTGCTGTTTCACCGGCGGCGCGAAGAGCTGCTGGTTGTAGGTCGGTGCGTGCGCCCGCGGGTAGTGCTCCGGATGCAGCGTGCGTACGACCGTGGCCGTCGCGCCGGCGGCCGGCGTGCCGTCTGCGTGGAGCACCAATACCTCGTGCGCGTGGAGCCGGCGCGCAGGCCGATCGTCGGCGAGGGCCACGGCCGCAGGCAACAGCGTGAGGGCGAGCAGCAGGGTACGGAAGGGACGTGCGTGTCTCATGAGCTATCGGACGACGTAACGCAGGCGGAGCGGCCCGGTTCCGGTGGTGTACTCCATCTTGCCTTCGATCGCGCCATCGAGCCCCTCCATGGGAAGCTCGACGCGGTAGGTCCCGGCGGGCAGACCGCGGAATCGGAACGTGCCGTCCTTGGCCAGCCGCGCCTGGTACGTGAGCGCGCCGACGCGCAGGACCACGGTACGTCGCGCGTCCCAGAGCGCCTTCGGCATGTTCTCGAGCGCACCTTCGACGGTCACGACGGGCTTCAGGAAGATCTCGAAGGGACCGTCATCGGGGTGCACGTCAGGAAGGACCGCGGCGAGCTCGGTCCCCATCTTGGCGAGGATCGTGCCCTTGGCGTCGAGCTCGTTGGGCAGTACGAAGTTCCCGCTCGTGTCGCTCGAACCGCGCGTGGGCTTGCGGCCGCGCTTGTCGATCGGCTCCATGTAGAGCCAGAGGCTCGCGCGCCGATGGCCGCCGTTGAGCAAGCGGCCCCGTACGGGAAGCGCCGGCTCGAGCTTCACGACGACGTCGTCGGCCGGCGCGTCCACCTCGATCGGCGCGGGCACCTTGTACGCCACACCCGGATCGAAGGTCAGGCGGTAGCGCCCGGGGCGCAGCTCGTCGAGCAGGAAGCGCGTGGTGCCGCCCCGCGCGCGCGTCGTGCGATGGGAGAGGGGCGCGTTCGCGTCGGCGGGCTTCGCCTCGACGCCGAAGGACTCGATCGACCGACCTTCCGGCAGCTCGACCCGACCGTGGATGGCGACGGCGCGTTCCAGCACGAGCCGCACGGGCGCGTCGCCCGCCAGCACGCCCTCGCGGAGCGTGACGAGGTAGTCGCTCGCGCCTTGACCTACGCGCCGCACCCGCAGCCACCAGCGGACGTCCGGGTGCAGGCCCGTCGCCTCGAAGCGCCCGTCCCGGTCGGTCGTGACCGTCTTGTCGTGCGCCACGGCGCCGTACGGCACGTCGCCCTTCGCGGCCCACACCACGACGCGGGCATCCCGGACGGGTGTGCCATCCCGCTCCACGACGACACCCTGGATCGAGGCGGCACGCGTGAGGGTGAGCTCCACGCCGCTCGCGCCCGCGGGCACGGCCGTCGGCTGTACAGGTGCGTAGCGGTCGTCGTGGACGACACGCACCTGGAGGACCTCCGCATCCGGGGGGATACCGACGAACCGGAAGCGGCCCGCGTCGTCCGTGGGCGTCCGGTAGGACTGGCGCTGCGCCCACCAGGAGCGGTCGTTCATCACCAGCTCCAAGACGGCGCCTGCGGCCGGCGCGCCCGACCGGTCGCGTGCCGTCCCGTCGATGGCGCGACCCCGGGTGAGCTCGAGACGCGCGTCTTGGTCGATCGCGGCGGCAGGGATCCGGTGCACGGTGGGGCCCACATCGAGCTGCCGCCCGGTGAAGTCCAGCGCATCCGTCACGATCAGCTCGACGTTCCCGAGCTTGCTGAGCATCTGATGGGAGATGGCGAAGCGGCCGGCAACGATGTGCACCTCGCCGCGCCAGTTCTTCCCCTCCAGCACGTGCAGGCGACCGAAGGGCACGTGGCGACCATCGGGGGCGAAGACCTCGCCGCGCAGGGTCCTGAGCACTGCGCGCTCCGGCGAGATCGTGAAGGGCGGGACCTCGCCCACCTCCCCGACGTAGACGGTCTTCTTCGCCTCGCCCGCGATGAACGTGTGCTTGCCCTTCTGGAGATGCGTGACCTCGAACCGCCCGTGCGCATCGCTGACGAACGCCAGACCGACGTGCGGAAGCCCCGCGAACTGACTGACGCGAACCCGGAAGCCCGGCTCGGGCTTGCCCGCGGCATTCACCACTTGTCCACGCAGGGTCGTGCCCCGCGGCAGCACCATGTCGAAGGCCTCGACCGGCTTTCCGTCGAACACCTGGACACGATACGGCCGCGTTCGGGGGCTGGCGGGCCCGGCACGCAGGATCGAGGCACCGCGCGGGAGCCCGCTGAGCTCGTAACGCCCGAGCGGATCGGTGTACGTGACCTGCGGCGTCCCCTCGAGACTGACCGGGATGCCGGCGAGCGGCGCCCCCTCCTTGTCCCGAACCGTGCCCCGCACGGTGGTTCCATCGGGGATCACCAC
>JASJAY010000208.1 GCA_030066775.1 Planctomycetota bacterium | reverse complement strand
CTCGGGATCGGATGGGCGCTGATCCCGGTCGCGGCCGCGCCCGAGCGTGCGGTCGTTCCCTTCGTCACGGTGCGTGCCGCCGAGACGGTTGTCGAGCCGGACCCGGCGCTCGACATCGAGGCGCTACCGCCGTTGGACGTCGTGCACGAGCGTACGCCCCAGCCGACGCCGGAGGCGACGCCCGAGGTGGTCCTGCCCGATCCGGTCGTCGAGGCGCCTGCCCTGCCGCTGGACGTCACGGCGTTGCGCATCACGCCCAGCATGATCGAACCCCGGCCGCGCAAGGCACCGGTCCCCGCGCCGGAAGCCGTCGCGCAACCGGCGCCGCTACCGCCCGCGAAGCCGACGGTCACCGCCCCGACGCGTCCCGTCGTCGAGGCGCAGCCGACGCGCCTGCGCGCGCGCGCCGTCCCGCCGCTGCTTCGCTACTACCCGGCCGACCTGCGTTCGCGCGGCGTCGAGGGGCGCGTGATGGTGAAGGTCACGGTGAGCGCACGCGGCTATGTCGTCGACGCCGAGGTGCTCACGTCGAGTGGCCACACGGCCTTCGACGATGCCGCCCTACGGCTGGTGCGCGACACGCAGTTTGCGCCCCCGGGACAGCTCGCCTACGGCAAGCTCCCGGTGCGCTTCCGCCTGCGCTGATTCGAACGCATCTCACGGCTTCTTGCAGAGCCTTTGCGGACGCGCGCGAAGGCATCACGTCTCTTCCTGCGTTCCCACAAAGGAGAGACCCATGCTTCGGCGCATCCTGCCCCTGACCGTCTCCGGCCTCGCGTCCGTGTTGCTCGTGCTCCTGCTCGACGGCACGCCGCCCGCCGCCCACGCCACCCTCTTCGTTCCCGGAGACGCGGCCCAGCCCGACTACGTGCCCGAGGATTCGATCGGCGTGGACGACGCCGCCCGTGACGCCGAGCCCGAGGCCTCCCTGCCCGGCCTGACGGGCCGGGGCGGACCGCGACCCGAGGACGACGACCGCCCGCTGACCGAAGCGGAGCTCCGCGAGCTGATCGAGAAGACCTTGAAGGAGCCGTTGATCCACGACATCCACGAGTCCGAGGCGATCACGCTCATCGACATCGTCACCGGCTTCCCGAAGCTCACGCCCGACGAGCGCGCGTACGTCATGCGCGTGATGCGGGCCCTCGCCGAACGCCTCGACGAGCTCGCGCACACCCCCAACGACCAGGGCGGCACCTGGGCGTCGAACCGCGGAACGAAGGCCGAGCACGTCTTCGTTCAAACGACGATCCCCGGCTGGGGCGAGAGCTACCAAGACGCCGCCCGGCGCCTTATCGAGCGGGCCATCGAGGATGCGGCCTACGGCCTCCCCGCCGAGAAGGCCAAGACCTGGGCCCACGCCGCGAAGAAGGCCGCGGCGGGCGGCTCGCCGCTCGAAGCCATCGGCCGGATCCTGAGCCCCAAGCCGCGGCTCCACATCCGCACCCCGTGGATGGACACCGAGATCCGGAACGCCCGCCCGGTCCTCGACGAGGCCGACCGCAAGACGCGTGAGGTCCGCCTGCGCTACACGGGCACGCTCAAGGACCTGACCCGCAGCCCGGCGCGGGTCGTGCGTTGAGGCATCGGCTGCCGGGTGCCACCCAATCGGGTAGAGTGCGCGTCCGCGCCGCGGGATGACACGGCGCGCTACGCGAGGGTGACCCATCCGCCAGCTTCCCATCCCCACCCAGGTCGACGACCTCGTGTCGGCGGCCACGCCTCCGCCCGCCGCCACGAACGGCGCGGCGCATGGCAACGGTGAAGCGGACGCCCATGAGAGCTGGCTCTACAACGGGCTCGCGAAGCTCTACGACCCGATCTTCGCGCGCGTGTTCTACCCGCGTGCTTCGCGCACGATCCGTGCGCTCGGCATTGGCCAGGGGCACGAGGTGCTCGAGCTCGGCGTGGGCACGGGGCTGTCCTTGGAGGCCTACCCCGAGTCGTGCCGCGTCCTCGGCATCGACTACAGCGACGCGATGCTCGCCCAGGCGCACAAGAAGGTGCGCAAGAAGAGCCTCTCGCACGTGTCGCTCCGCCAGATGGACGCGCAGGACCTGTCGCTGCCGACCGGTCGCTTCGACTTCGTCATGGCCTTCCACATCGTGACCGTCGTGCCGGATCACGAGCGCCTGATGCGCGAGGCCATGCGGGTGTGCAAGCCCGGCGGGCTCATCACCGTCATCAACCACTTCCGCGACGAGCGCGGCCTCGTGCCGCGCCTCGAGGTGAAGCTCGACCGCACCCTGCGCCGCCTGGGCTGGACGACCATGACCCAGCGCGAGCTGCTCGATCCGCACGGGCTCGAGGTCCTGAGCGTGAAGAAGGACTGGCCCCAGTCGCTCTTCACCACGATCGTCCTGCGCAACCCGGCCTGAGGGGACCTGCCGCGCTGGATCGGTTCGCGCGCTTCCCGTAGAACGACGGGCCGGAGGTGCGCATGGCCGAGTCGTCCGATCTCTCTCGCAGGACCTTCATCGCCTCGTCGGCAGCCACCGCGGCCGCCGGAGTGCTGCTCTCGAAGACGGCCCAGGCCGACCCGGACAACCCCGCCGGTGAGGTCATGCCGATCAACATCGCGCTCGTCGGCTGCGGCGGACGCGGCACGGGCGCCGCCGAGAACTGCATGCAGTCCGCGCCGGGTGTGAAGCTCGTCGCCATGGCGGACCTCTTCGAGGACCGCATGGACAGCAGCCTCAAGTACCTCCTGAGCCGCAAGAAGCTCGACGTCGACGTGAAGGAGGAGCGCCGCTACCTCGGCTTCGACGCCTACAAGCGCGTGCTCGAGCTCGAGGACGTCGACCTCGTGCTGTTCACCACGCCGCCCGGCTTCCGCCCGCAGCACGTCGAGGACGCCATCGAGGCCGGCAAGCACGTCTTCATTGAGAAGCCGGTTGCGGTCGACCCCGTGGGCGTGCGGCGCATCATCGCCGCCGGTGAGAAGGCCAAGGAGAAGGGCCTCGCGGTCGTTGCCGGGACGCAGTACCGCCACGCCCTGCAGTGGATGGACACGATCGCCCAGATCCACGAGGGCCGCATCGGCGAGGTGCTCGCGGGACGCGCCTACTACCTGACGGGCCTGCTCTGGCATCGCGGTACGCGCGAGGACGAGAGCGAGGTCGCCTACCAGACGCGCAACTGGCTCTACTACGACTGGCTCGCCGGCGACCACATCGTCGAGCAGCACATCCACACGATCGACGTCTGCGACTGGGTGATGCAGAGCCATCCCGTGCGCGCTGTCGGGATGGGGGGGCGGCTCAATCGCACCGACACGAAGTGGGGCAACATCTACGACCACTTCGCCATCGACTACGAGTACCCCGGCGGCAAGCACGTCACGAGCGTCTGCCGCCAGATGCACAAGTGCCACAACCACGTGAGCGCGACGTTCGTCGGGACCCAGGGCTGGGCCAACCCCTACTGGGGCAAGGTGGAGGGCAAGTTCCCCTGGCAGTTCAAGGCCAAGCCGCCGCGCGGCATGTACGTGCAGGAGCACACGGACCTGGTCGAGAGCATCCGCGCCAACCAGCCCTTGAACGAGGCCGAGCAGGTGGCGCACACGACGCTCACGGCCATCATGGGCCGCGAGGCCGCCTACACGGGCCAGGCCGTCACCTGGGAGCAGATGATGAAGAGCGACCTCTCGCTCTCCGAGGACGTCATGGCCTTCGGCGACAAGCCGGTGCGCGAGGTGCCGCGCCCGGGGATGAAGCGCGTCTGATGCGCCGCGCGTTTGCCGCCATCCTGCTCGTAGGCCTCGTCGCCTGCGGGGGTGAGCACCGCGAGAGCGGCGTGGGGGAGGCCCCGCCGAAGGACGAGCCGGCCCCGAAGACCGAGCCCGCACCCGACGCCGGCACCGAGAAGACGCCGGCCGATCCGCTCGCCGCGCGCGATGCCGAGGTGAAGGCGAAGAGCTACACGCAGAAGATCCCCGGCACGGACGCGTCGTTCGAGATGGTCTGGGTGCCGGCCGGCAACTTCTGGATCGGCAGGACCGAGGTCACCTGGGACCAGTACGAGATCTACGCCCTCACCGAGGAACCGCCCGAGGGCGTCGACGCCGTCGCCCGGCCGTCCAAGCCCTACCACCCCTACGACCGCGGGTGGGGGACCGAGACGCGCCCCGCGTGCGGCATGACGCGCCACGCCGCCGAAGAGTTCTGCGCGTGGCTCTCCAAGCGCACGGGCAAGACGTATGCGCTGCCGAGCAGCGCCGAGTGGCAGCTCGCCTTCGACGAAGGCCAGAAGCCCAAGCCGAAGAAGGGCCTCCGGCGCCGCGCGTGGTTCGCCGTGAACGGGGGCGACATGACGCATCCCGTTGCGACCCTCGCGCCGAACGCGCTTGGCATCTACGACATGCTCGGCAACGTCATGGAGTACACGACCGACACGGCGCCCGAGGACGAGAACGGCGACAGCTGGCCGATCCTGCGCGGCGGGTCCTTCGCCGACGGGAAGGACATCGTGAACGGCACGCACGAGCAGCCGCAGCTCTTCGCCTGGCACGAGCGCGAGCCGCAGCGGCCGCGCAGCTCGTGGTGGCTCTGCGACGGGCCCTACACGGGCCTGCGTGTCATTCGCCGCGGTGGTACGGACGCGGCCAAGTAGGGCTCTGCCAGACGACCGCGCCGTCCTTCACGATGATGCCGATCGATACGGCGTTCTGATCGAGCATCTCCTGGGCCCGGTCCGGTCCGAGGATGTGGATGCACGTCGCCGTGGCGTCCGCCCGTAGGGAGGAGTGCGAGATCACGGTCACCTCGCGCTGCTCGGTGAGCGGCATGCCGGTTCGCGCATCCAGGACGTGCGCGTAGCGCACGCCGTCGATCTCGACGTACTGCTCGCTGCTGCCCGAGGTCGCCACGGCGCAGCTCGCCAGCTCGAGCACCTCCGGCCACCCGGGCACCTGCACGCGCCAGCCGACGCGTCCGGGCGGCGGCTCGCCGATGGCGATCTCGCCACCGAACTGGATCATGTAGGAGGGCAGCTGCCACTCGGACAGCTCGCTGGCCGCTTCGCTCAGGGCGAACCCCTTGCCGACGGCGCCGAAGTCGAAGCGCACGCCCGGACGAAGCGAGATCTCG
>JASJAY010000207.1 GCA_030066775.1 Planctomycetota bacterium | reverse complement strand
GCGATCCCGATGAGGGTGCAGATCAGAACCGGCAGGGCTGCGCGCAATCGGATCCTCCGTGCGAGCGCGCCATCTTACGGAGGGTCCGCGTGCCCGTGGCGCACGCGGCTTGAACGGACACGTACGCTGCTCGATCCGGTGGCTCTGGACGAATCGAGGAACCCCGTCCCGACCGGGCGACGAATCCCGGTTCATCCCGCAGGCGACGCACGTGGGGTGCGTCTCCGCTGGAGAACCGCGCCATGTCGAAGTCCCCCATTCTTCTCGCCCTGTTCATGGCTCTGACCCTCGGCGGCTGCGGAGACGGCCAGCAGGGCGGCGCCTCCGACGGGACCGGCAGGCCTGCGCCGACCGGTGATCTCGAGGCGAGGGACGACGCGCTCGAGATCCCGACCCTCGAAGGCAAGCAGCGGATCGGCTACGCGATCGACCTGCCCGCGGCGTACGCGCGCTTCGGCGACCCGGGTCGGCATCTGTGGCAGGTGAAGGGAACCAGTGGCCGCATTGCGCCGCGGGTGCGCGTCTGGAGTGCGAAGGTGCCCAGCCTCGAGGACGCGCGGGCGCGCGCCGCCAAGGGCGTCGAAGGCGAGCGGGAGGTGCTCCTCGCCGAGGAGACCGACACGCACATGCTGGTCGTGGCGCGCACGCGTGCCGACGGCAAGTGGACCCAGGTCGAGGGCTGGGTGAAGGGCGAGGGCTACCGGCCCTACGGCGTCATCGAGCTCGACCGTGTCGACGCGGACGGTCCCCAGGTGGCCTGGGCGAAGAAGGTGCTCGCGAGCCTGCGCGGCGTGGCGGCGGCCGAGTAGCGTCGAGCCTAGTCGCTCATGCGCTCGAGCTGCTCCTCGGAGCGGCGGTCGCGCTCTTCCTCGGTCAGGCGCGTGCCGCCGGTGCAGGCGGTCATGACGAAGACGAGGGCGAACAGGCTCAGGAGCATCAGGGCACGCGTGCGCATCGGGTCCTCCGGGGGCGCATCCTACGTGCGTCCCGCGCGGCTTACGAACCCCGGAGCAGCCGGTCGAGGTCGACTGCGAGCGGCGAACCCAGGCGCTGGAGCTCCGCCAGCTGGCGACGCGCCGCGTCCGTCTCGCCAAGCGCGAGGTGCGCGCGCGCAAGCTCGAAGCGGGCCTTGGCTTCGTCGGGCTTGATACGCAGGCCCGCCGACCAGGCGTCGGCGGCAGCGCGCCAGGCGCCCAGGCGCTGCTGGGCGGCGGCGAGCACCCACCACGTCTTCTCGACCTGGGGGGCCAGCCGCGTCGCCCGCGTGGCGTGGTCGCGCGCGCCGGCGGCGTCGCCCTGGGCCAGGCGCGCCGTCGCGAGCCCGGTCCACCCCGCGACGCTCTCCGGATCCAGGCGCACGCCGAGCCGGAACGCCGCCTCGGCCTGCGGGGCGCCCTGCATGCGCAGGAGCGTCCAGCCCCGGCCCACGTGGAAGCGCGCCATGGTGGGCATCAGCTCGAGGGCGCGGTCGTAGGCCTGGATCGCCTCCGGGTAGCGCTCCTGGCGGCGCAGGGCGAGCGCCAGCGCGCCGTGACTGAGGGCGTGCCGCGGGCGCAGCGCGATCGCGCGCTGGTATGCGTCGATCGCCTCCAGGTCGCGACCCAGGTTGGTGTGCGCGTCGCCGATCACGTACCAGGCGGTGGCGTGGCCCGCGGGCGGCAGGCCTTGGCCGATGGCGCTGCGCAGCAGCGCGATCGACTCCTCGTAGCTGCCGCCCTCGAAGGCAACCGCCGCCGCGCCGAAGCTGAGCCGTCCGGCGTGGCTGGGCTGGCGCCCCTTCCACTGGCTCCAGCTCGCGAGCGTCATGGGGTCGAAGCGCGCGAGCTGGCGCAGGCGGCGTGAAGGGACCATGTACGACTGGCCCTCGACGTTGGTGCCGCGCGAGACGATGCCCGCGACCGCCCCGCTGTCCGTGAGCACGGGGCTCCCGCTCATGCCGGGCGCCACGGTCGCAGAGAGCATCACGGCTTCGTCGAGCACATCGAAGGTGAGGACGCGGCTGGCGACGCGACCCGTGATGCGCGTCTGGGCCACGCCGTCCGGGCTGCCGACGATACGGATCGGCATGCCGACGGGGGTGTCCCCCTCGTGGAGCACGAGCGCGGTGTTCTCCTCTGCGCCGGGACGCAGCCGGAGCAACACGAGATCGGCGTCCATGTCCTCGCCGATCACGCTCTCGACCACGCGGTCGTGCCCGTCCGCGAAGCGCACCGCTGCCGCCGTGGCGCCCTCGATCACGTGCAGGTTGGTGACCACCTCGTCCTGGCTCACCAGGAAGCCCGTGCCCTGGGCGCGGGAGCCCGTGAGGCCGCGCGGCTGCCACGTGTAGATCGACACGACGGCGGGCTCGGCAATGCCGCTCTCGGCGATGCCGGCCCCCTGCGGGATCAGCGGCCCCTGGCAGGCGGCCAGCACCCCCAGGCTCAGCAGGCAGAGGGAGAGCGGCCCACGCAGCATGATCCCTCCGAACTCCCGCACCCAGTCTCGGCACTGCGCCGCAACCGTGTCAGGACAATTTCCATCGATTTCGGCCGCACCCCGGCTGGCGCCGATTCGCCGGTGCGATACACGACGGCCATGAAGCACGTACTCGTCGTCGGGTCCGGCCGGGTCGGCCGCACCCTCACGCACATGTTGGCCGTCTCCGAGCACTACAGGATCCGCGTGGCCGACGCGGTGCCCGATGCCGCCGCCCAGGTGGCGACCGAGGTCGGGTTGGCGGTCGAGGCCTTCGGCGGCTCCGTCACGGACCGGGAGACGCTGCTGGAAGCGATGCAGGGCGTGGAGGCGGTCGTGTCCGCCGCCCCCTTCGCCGCGAACCCGCAGATCGCCGAGTGCGCCAAGACCGCCGGCATCCACTACCTGGACCTGACCGAGGACGTCGAGGTCACGCGTCGCGTGCGTGAGCTGGCCGAGGGCGCCGCCGTGGCGTTCGTGCCGCAGTGCGGCGTGGCCCCCGGCTTCATCTCCCTCGCCGGCGTGCACGTCATCGACCAGTTCGACAGCGTGAGCACGCTCACGCTGCGCGTCGGCGCGCTGCCCGATCAGCCCAACAACCGGCTCAAGTACAACCTGACCTGGTCGACCGAGGGGCTGGTCAACGAGTATCTGCACCCGTGCGAGTCGCTGCGCCTTGGCGAGCTCACGATGGTGCAGCCGCTCGAGGGCAAGGAAGAGGTCGTCATCGACGGCGTCACGTACGAGGCGTTCACGACCTCGGGCGGCGTCGGCACCTTGTGCCACTCCTACGAGGGGCAGATCCAGCGCCTCGACTACAAGACGATCCGCTACCCCGGCCACCTCGAGCTGATCCGCTTCCTGCTGCACGACCTGCGCTTCCGCGAGCATCCGGACGAGCTCGTGGAGATCTTCCACCGCTCGATCCCCGCGACGCGCGACGACTTCGTCATCGTGTCCGTGCGAGGCCTCGGCAAGATCGGCGAGCGCTACGAAGAGAAGACCTTCTGGCGCAAGATCGAAGGGCAGTACATCGCCGGTGCCTTCTTCACCGGCATCGAGATCTCGACCGCGGCCGGCGTCGCCGGCGTCCTGCATCTCCTGCTCGAGGGCGACGTGCCGCAGCGCGGCTTCGTGAAGATCGAAGACCTCTCCTACGACGCCTTCATGGCGACACCGTTCGGCAGCTACTACGCGCGCTGACGCGTTCCCTCTGGGCGGCAGCTCCGGCCCGATCCAAGGCGGCCTCGAGGTCGGCCAGCAGGTCGTCTGCCGCCTCGATCCCGACGGACAACCGCAGCAGCCCTTGGCCGATGCCCGCTTCCTCGAGCTGGGCCGGCGTGAGGCACGCATGCGTCATGCTCGCCGGATGCGCCACGAGGCTCTCGACCCCGCCCAGGCTCTCGGCGAGCGTGAAGCAGCGAAGCCCCTCGAGGAACCGGCGCACCGCAAGCTTCCCGTGCTCGAGCTCGAAGCTCACGACGCCGCCGAAGCCCTGCTGCTGGCGTGACGCCACCGCGTGACCGGGGTGATCGCGAAGACCGGGGTAGTGCACGACCCGAACGGCGGGATGCGCCGCGAGGGCGTCGGCCACCGCGCGCGCGTTCTGCTCGTGCAGCGCGATGCGCGCCGGCAGGGTTCGGAGCCCGCGCAGCGTCAGCCACGCGTCGAAGGGCGCGCCGGTCGCCCCCGTTGCGTTGGCCCACCACGCGAGCGCCTCACCGAGATCCTCCGGAACGCCGTCGGCGCGAGGCGCGTCGCCCGTGACGATCGCGCCGCCGACCACGTCGCTGTGCCCGTTCAGGTACTTGGTCGTGGAGTGCACGACGACGTCCGCGCCCTGCGCCAGCGGCTTCGACAGCACGGGCGATAGGAACGTGTTGTCGACGACCGTGAGCGCGCCGGCGGCGCGTGCCGCGGCCGCGACGCGCGCGATGTCCGTGATGCGCAGCAGGGGGTTGCTGGGGTTCTCGATCCACACCATCCGCGGGCGGTTGACGCGGATCGCGCGTTCGTACGCGTCGTCCTCACGCGCGTCGACGAGCACGAGCCGGAAGCGTCCGCGCGCGGCCCAGGTGTCGATGAGCCGGCGCGTCCCGCCGTAGGCGTCGCGCGGAACGACCAGGACGTCGTCGGTCCCCAGCAGCTGCAGCACGACGGCGATCGCCGACATCCCCGACGAGGTGAGCACGGCTTGGCGCCCGCCTTCGAGATCGGCCAGCGCGTCGCCGAGCTGGTCGCGCGTGGGATTGCCAGAACGCGTGTAGTCGTACGGGCGCGGCCGCTCGAGCCCCTCGAACGCAAAGTTGCTGGCCAGATAGAGCGGCGGCATCACCGCGCCGTGCTGCGTATCGGACTCGATGGCGGCGCGGACGACGCGGGTGGTGGGATCGAGGGGGGTCATCGGGACACTCCGTCCGCCGCGAGCGCGCGGCGCAGGATGGGGTTGATCTGGTCGGCCTCCTTGAGGAAGGCGTCGTGGCCGTAGCGCGAGCGCAAGACGACGAGCTCGCTGCGTTCACCCAGCTGCTGGTCCAGCGCTTGGAGCTGCGCGACGGGTACGAGCTGGTCTTCGGCGATCGCGACGAGCGTCACGTGGGCGTCGATCGCATCGACGTCGACGCGGTGGCGATCGATCGCCTC
>JASJAY010000076.1 GCA_030066775.1 Planctomycetota bacterium | reverse complement strand
GATGCTCGAGTACTTCCTCACGACCGTCGACGGCACCCCCGCCGGCTACGACGCGGACCCGAACACCATGGGTACGCAGACGGTCACGTTCGACGACGACGACATCAGCGGCGTCCAGATGCGCTTCCAGGTCGATTTCTAGATCGGCCTCCCTGCCCTGGGAGCGCCTCGTGAGAGGCGCTCCCAATCCAAACAGCTCTTTCCTTGCTAGCGGGGGCGACGGCATGCGCCGTCGCCCCCTTCTTGTGGGATTCGCCGCCGCGATCCGGCAGGATCTCGCTCACGTGCGCCGGAGCCCGCCATGGCGATCCACCTCGAACGCGATCTCGAACGGCTGAAGCAGCAGCTGCTCGCTGTCGGCGCCATGGTCGAGAACGCGACGGCCAAGGCGATCGCCTCGCTCATCGAGCGGCGCCCCTCCCTGGCCGAGGAGGTCATGCACGGCGACCACGAGGTCGACCAGCGCGAGGTCGAGCTCGAGGAGGAGTGCCTCAAGGTCCTCGCCCTGCACCAACCCGTGGCGACGGACCTGCGCTTCATCGTCTCGGTCTTGAAGGCCAACAACGACCTCGAGCGCATCGGCGACCTGGCCGTGAACATCGCGGAACGCGTGATGTACATCGCGACCCACGAGCCGCTCACCGTGCACCTCGACTTCGAGACGATGGGCACCCTCGTGCGCACGATGCTGAAGGACTGCCTGGACTCGGTGATCCGTCGCGACCTGGACCTGGCCCACAAGGTCCGCGCCATGGACGACGAGGTGGACCGCATCAACCGCAAGATGTTCGAGACGCTGCAGGAGGTGATGCTCGGCGACTGCACGACGGCCCCGCGCGCGATCCACCTGCTTTCCGCCTCGCGTCACCTGGAACGCATCGGCGATCACGCGACGAACGTGGCCGAGGACGTGATCTTCATGGTGGAGGGCAAGGTCGTCCGCCATCAGGAGGAGCTGTTCCGGTAGGCTCCGGGCATGACGCGCGAAGAGGTCGTCCTCATCACGCTCGTGACCTACAAGGTCGTGCTCGTCGCGATCGGCGTGGTCACGGAGCGCCGCACCCGGGACGGAACGGACTTCTTCCTCGGCGGCCGGCGCCTCGGACCGATGGTCGCGGCCGTGAGCGCCTCGGCGAGCTCGTCCTCCGCGTGGACGCTCCTGGGGGTGAGCGGCGCGGCCTACGCCGACGGCCTGTCGGCGATCTGGATCTTCCCGGCCTGTGTCGGCGGCTTCCTGCTGAACTGGATCGTGCTCGCGCCGGCGCTGCGCCGGTACAGCCATGCCACGGGGGCGGTGACCGTCACCGACGTGCTGGCGCGGCGCGGAGACGGTTCGCTCGCCCGCAACGTCGTGCGGCTGGCGAGCTTCATCGTGCTCGTGTCCCTGTGCACCTACGTCGCCTCGCAGTACCAAGCGGCGGGCAAGAGCCTCTCCAAGCAGTTCGCGCTCGGCTTCGACGAGAGCGTGCTGATCGGCGCGGGCGTCGTGCTCGTCTACACGCTGCTCGGCGGGTTCTGGGCCGTCAGCGTGACGGACACGCTCCAGGGCCTGGTGATGGTGGCGACCTCGCTCGTGCTTCCGACGGCGGCGCTCATCGCCGTCGGCGGGCCCGCCGGCCTGGTCGAGCAGCTCGGCAACGTCGCGCCGGACGGATACCTGGCACTGACGAAACCAGGCCCCATCACGCTCGGCGTGGGTGCCGTGTTCGGGCTGCTGGGCATCGGCCTCGGCTATCCCGGCCAGCCGCACGTGGTCAACCGCTTCATGGCGCTCAAGCAGGGCGACGCGCCGCTCCGGAACGCGCGGCGGATCGCCATCGGCTGGGCCGTGATCGTCTACAGCGGGATGCTGCTCCTCGGCGTGTGCGGGCGCGCGCTGCATCCGACGCTCGCGGACGGCGAGGTGATCTTCATCGTCGCCATGGAGGGCTTGTTCCATCCCGTCGTGGTGGGCGTGATGCTCGCCGCCGTGCTCTCCGCAATCATGTCGACCGCCGACAGCCAGCTGCTGGTGGCCGCCTCCGCGATCACCCACGACCTCCATCCGGACCGGCCCGGGGGCCTGAGCCAGCTGGCGCGGAGTCGGATCGCCGTCGCCGTCCTCGGCGCCCTCGCGGTGTGGCCCGCACTCACGCTCGAGGAGTCGATCTTCAAGAACGTGCTCTTCGCGTGGGCCGCGATGGGAACGGCGTTCGGCCCGCTGCTGCTCGTGCGCGTGGTGCTGCGGCGCGCCATGGACCCGAACCGGACCTTCGCCGTCATGCTCTTCGGTTTCACGTTCGCGATCCTCACGTACGTCGCGACGAACCCGCAGATCGCATGGCTCGAGCCCGGCCTGCGCTGGTTCTGGACCTGCTTCGTCGCGTTCGCGCTGACCTTCGCGCTTGCCTGGAAGCTCAGCGCGCGCGAAGCGCGCTAGCCGGCGCAGAGCGCCTCGACGTCCACGCGTTCCTTGGCGAGGGCGCCCGTGAGCACCTCGGGCTCGCCGTCGGTGACGTGCACGTCGTCCTCGATGCGCACGCCGCCCAGGGGCAGCAGCGCTTCGGCGCGCGCGAAGTCCACGCAGTCCGCGTAGGTCTCGCGCTGGATCGGATCGTTCACGAGCGCGTCGATGAAGTAGATCCCGGGCTCGATCGTCACGACGTAGCCCGGCTGGAGCGGCAGGTCCGTGCGCAGGTACTTGAGGCCGGGCCGGTCGCTCGGTTCGCGCCCGGCGAGGTAGCCCGCCACGTCGTGCGTAGCCAGGCCGATGAGGTGGCCGATCCCGTGCGGGAAGAACAGTGCGTGCGCATCGCGCTCGACGAGCCCGTCGACGTCGCCTCGCAGCACGCCGAGCTCGATCAAGCCCTCCGCGATGCCGCGGCACGCCTCGAGGTGCAGGTCCTTGTACTCGACGCCGGCGCGCGCCCCGGCGATGGCACGCTTCTGGACCGCCAGCACGGCGTCGTAGAGCGCCGCCTGCTCGCCGGCGAAGCGACCAGCGACCGGCCACGTGCGCGTGATGTCGCAGTCGTAGCCGCCGAGCTCGGCCCCGGCATCGACGAGCACCAGGTCGTCATCCGCCAGGCGGCGCGCCCCCGGCGTCGCGTGGAGGACCGCGGCGTTGGGTCCACCCGCGACGATCGAGGGATAGGCGCGTGCCTCCGCGCCCGCGCGCAGGAACGCCGTCTCGATCTCGATCTGCAGCGCGACTTCCGACAGGCCCGCGCGCGCGGCTCGCATGCCCGCCTCGTGGCCCGCCACCGTGGCGGCGGCCGCCCCGCGCATCCAGTCCAGCTCGACCGCGTCCTTGGTGCGCCGCGCCTCGTGCACGCACGCCTCGAGCGCGTCGCTCAGGTCGGGATCCAGGTCCAGGGCTTCGAGCACGCCGGGATGCAGCTCGTACGCGGCGGGGCTCATGAGCAGGTCGTGGTTGCCGAGCAGCGCCGCCGGACGCCCTGCGTGCCGCGAGAGCGCTTCCTCGAGCGCCCCGAGGGGCCGCACCTGATCGAGCGCCGTCTCGGCCGCGACGTCTTCGAGCGCGTCAGAATCTCCATGCCAGACCCGCTCGGTCGCGTCCGCCTCGAACACGTAGAGCGTCCACGGATCCGATTCGGTCGGATCGAGGACGACCACGCCGGCCGCCCGGCGGGAGCCGCTCAGGTAGGTATGGTCGTCGTGGGCGCGAAAGCCGTAGACCGCATCCGTGCCTTCCACGGGAATGGCCACGCCGGCCGCGACGAGGACGAGCGCGTCGCCGAGCCCGGCGCCGTCCCAGGAGCTGCGGATTCGTTCGCGCCGCGCTCGCAGCGCGGCGGCGATCGCGTCCGGCGCGGGTGCGCTCGAGCCATTGCTGGGTGTCTGCATCGGGGCCCCGATTCCTGAACAGATCGTGAAGGATTCACGTTCTTGTAGCCCTGGGGTGTCCCATGTGCCACTCAGGTTGCTATAAGGAGGCGTCGATCATGGGATTGCAGGGTCCCCCAGATCGAACGAATCCTCGCAACCCACGTGGTGTACGAGGGTTTGAAACCCACGAGCCGGGCAGCTCGTGACCGTTGAGGCGGAGGCCTCCTTCGACAGTCCCTGCGCATGCTCCATGCCGTGGGACGTCGTTGCCGGTTCGAGCCGCCCGTGGAGCGACGCGGCACACCCCGCGTCCCGGAGGCAAACGACCATGCGCATGGACCGGACGGACCGGATCAATCCGCTCCTCTATCTGCCCCTTCTCTTCGCGCTGGCCGCGCTCCCCGCCTGTGGTGGCGGTGGCGGCGGCGAGCCCCCCCCGGCCCCCGAGCCGCCGCTCTCGCTGAGCTACGACGATGGAAACCCGGTTTACCGAACAGACGGCTCCATCACGCCCAACAACCCGACGACGACGGGCGGCACGCCGGACGTCTACGAGATCCAGCCCGCGCTGCCCACGGGCCTGACGATCGACCCGGGCACCGGTGTGATCTACGGCGCGCCGACGACCCAGACGCCGCTCGCGAGCTACACCGTCACGGCATCCAACGTCGCGGGCTCGGTGGACGCGCAGGTGAACATCGAGATCCAGTGGGTCGACTTCAAGTCGATCGCGCCGCAGCAAGGGCTCACGGACGCGGACATCCGCTACTTCCTCGAGCGCACGCACTTCGGCTTCGACCAGACCGCGTATGACGCCATCAACGGGAGCGCGCTCGACACCTATCTCGACACGACGCTCGCCGCGATCAACGACACCGGCACCGCGGCGCTCGAGACGGCCGCGGACGGGAACGTCGACGACCTGGCCTTCCCGGAGGAGTCCGAGCTCGCCCAGTGGTGGCTCTACTGCGTCCAGGAGTCGCCGAACCCGCTCCAGGAGCACCTCGCGCTGCACTGGCACGACCACTTCGCGTGCTCGACCGACGTGCTGCGCGACCAGTCGCACTACTGGTACTTCCAGCACATGGACCTGATCCGCCACAACGCGGCGGGCAACGTGCGCACGATCGCCATCGACGTGTCGCGCGACTGGTCGATGCTCGAGTACCTCGACGGCCGGGACAGCACGAAGAGCTCGCCGAACGAGAACTATGGGCGCGAGTACCTCGAGCTCTTCTTCCTCGGCGTGAACAACGGCTACGACCAGGCCGACATCGTCGCGGCCGCCGCCCTGTTCAGCGGCTACCGGCGGACCTTCAACCAGGCACTGGGCCAGGACCAGATCATCTGGGTCCCGGGTCAGCACAACGACGACGACTGGACGTTCCTCGGCGTCGACTTCACCGGCGTCACGAACCCGCCCGCGGACATCTACGAGCAGATCGTCGACGTCACGCTGGCGCACAAGCCCCAGGGCGACACCATTGGCTACTGCTCGCGCTGGATCGTGCGGTCGCTCCTGCGCCGCTACTGCTACGAGAACCCGGCACAGGAGCTCGTCGACCAGCTCGCCGAGATGCTCGAAGCGAACAACTGGGAGCTCACGCCGGTCATCAAGACGATGCTTCTCTCGGAGGCCTTCTACTCGAACCTGTCGCGTCAGGGCTTCTCGAAGACCCCCGTCGAGCACGTCATGGGCTTCGTGCGCCTGACCGGCCTCGAGATGCCGCTGGAGCGGAACAACACGTACGGCACCGCAGGCCTCGACACCCTGCTGCGCGACATGGGCAACCGCGTCTCGCAGCCGCCCGTCGTGGACGGTTGGCCGGAGGGCGAGAGCTGGTACTCCGCCCAAGGCATGGTGGATCGCGCGAACGCGATCAACGAGCTGATCAACCAGCGCGACTACCAGACCGACAACGGCATCGACATCACGGGACTCCTGCCCTCGCCGACGGCGACGGCGCAGGAGGTCGTGACGGCGATCGCCGAGCGCTTCCAGGTCCAGCTCACGCCGGAGGAGAACACGACGCTCGTGGACTTCCTCAACACGTCCGATAGCGGCAGCACCACGGAGGAACCGTGGGACGCCACGAACCCGACCCACATCGACTCCCGCCTGCGCGGCCTGCTGTACATCATCGCCCAGCACCCGCAGCACCTGCTTCGCTAGGAGACCGACGAACATGTGCAAGAACAACGGAACCCGTCGGCGCGCCTCGAAGAAGGGCGTCACCCGCCGCGACGTCATCCGCTACGGCGTCGCTTCCTCCCTCGGCATCGCGGCCCTCGGACCGCTCGGCAAGGGCATCCTCCAGGAAGCCTCCGGTGCGCCGCTGCCGAACCACAAGCGCTGCGTGGTCATCTACTGCTACGGCGGCTACGACGGCCTCAACATGGTGGTGCCCCACGGCGTCCAGGCGTACTACGACCGGCGCCCGAACATCGCCATCGACTCGATCGACACGCTGGACATCGGGCACACGGGCTACGGCCTGAACCCGGGCCTCCAGGCCATGAAGGACGTGCACGACGACCCCGTGCGGGGGAACCAGCTCGCGGTGTTCCAGAAGGTGGGCTATCCCGACGACGACCTGAGCCACTTCAACAGCCAGGACTTCTACAGCTGGGGCGTGCGCAACGGCTTCGGCAACCTGACCATCCCCGAGAGCGGCTGGATCGGGCGCTTCGCCGACGCGTACACGACCGACTCGCTCGGCGCCGTCTCGGTGGGCGTCGGCCGCCCGCTGGACATGGAAGGTTCCTCGGTCAACCCGCTCATGGTCGACCGCCTCACGAGCTTCGAGTTCGACGAGGACAACGAGTACGAGGCCAACCACCAGCTGCGCATCGACGCGGTGCAGAGCATCCTCGCCGGCTACAGCGGGAGTGGTGGTCTCGACGACGGCGCGCAGCAAGCGCTGCAGCAGGCGCACGACCTCACGAACCAGATCCAGATGGCGGTGGACAACTACACGCCGCCGGCAGCCGGTCAGCCCCAGTACCCGGGCTCCGAGCCGGGCCGCGACCTGGAAGACATCATGCGGATGATCCAGGCCGGGTTCGACACGAAGATCTTCTACACGGGCTTCGGCGGCTGGGACAACCACAGCAACCTCATCAACGCGATGGGGTTCCGCATCGGTCGGCTCAACGACGCCCTCGCGGCGTTCATCGCCCACTGCCAGGCGCTGAACATCTGGGACGACATGCTGATCTGCATCGAGTCGGAGTTCGGACGCCGCATCTTCGAGAACGGCTCGTTCGGCGACGACCACGGGCACGGCAACGTGTTCTTCGCCATGGGCGGCGGCGTGAACGGCGGCTACTACGGCCCCGACCTCACGACCAACGAGATGGAGAACAACAACTGGCTCGGCTACGACATCGACTTCCGGGACATCCGCAAGGAGATGATCAACGACTGGTTCGGCGGTGACGGGGACCAGATCCTCCCGGAGCCGCAGGAGATCAACCAGAACCTCGGCTACCTGCTCTAGGTCGCTCGAGGACAGGACGGCGCCCCGCATGACTGCTCCCCTGGCTTCCCTGCGTACCGCCACTGCGTTCACGCTGCTGCTCGCCGTCGCCGCCTGCGGCGGTGGCGGCGGCGGGGGCGCGGCACCGGTCACGCCCCCTTCGAACCTGAGCTATCCCGTCGACCCCGGCGTCTATCGGGTGGCCGAGGCGATCGCCGACAACGTGCCGAGCGTCCAAGGCGGCGCCGTTGCGTCGTGGGACGTGACGCCGGCCCTGCCGGCGGGGCTCACGCTCGACCCCGTCACGGGCACGATCGCGGGTACCCCGACGGCGGAGGCGTCGACCACGACGCACACCGTCACGGCCACCAACGCGGGCGGCAGCACGCAGGCCGACGTGGACATCGCGGTCGGCGCGGAGCTGCCGACGGCGTTCGTCAGCCTGCGTGAGGGCTTCCAGGCCGAGGCGTTGTTCACGGCACCCGACGTGATGGGCGTGGTCAAGATGGCGCGCACGCCGGACGGGCGCATCCTCTTCGTCGAGAAGGACACGGGGCAGGTCCGCGCCTGGGATGCGCAAGGCGGGCTCGAGGCGACGCCCTACCTCGACCTCTCGAGCGTCATGCTCGGCATGGAGACGTGGACCCTGCTGCAGGGCAGCCACCGCGGGTTGATCGCGATCGCGATCCATCCCGACTTCGTCAACAACGGCTTCCTCTACGTGATGCTCACGGTCGAGGACTCGATGATGGCGAATCCGAAGACGATCGTGCTGCGCTTCACGGACGACGACATCAACAACGTGGGCACGAACCAGGCGCTCGTGCTCGACAACCTGCCGACGGCCAACATCAACAACGGCGGCGAGCTGCTCTTCGACGCGACGGGCACGCACCTGTTCATCACGATGGGCGACATCGAGGACGCGACCACGGCCCAGCAGGCCGTGAACGTCGCCGTCCCCTCGACGCTCGGGGGCAAGATCCTGCGCGTCGAGCCGAACACGCCCGCGACGATCCCGGCGAGCAACGCCAGCGGCACGTTCGAGTGGGTGCGCGGCATGCGCAACTGCTACGGGATGGCGTTCAACCCGGACACCGGCGGCCTCTTCGCCGTCGACACCGAGGGCATGGACAGCGGCACCGGCTTCGACATGGTCGATGAGCTGAACCTCATCGTCGAAGGCAAGAACTGCGAGTGGGGTGCCATGCCCGGCACGATCCCGGTCGGCGACCGCGGCTTCGTCGTCTGGGACTCGCCCAACATCACCGTCACGCCCACGTGCCTCGCCTGGCATACCGGCGCGGCCTTCTCGACGGCGTTCACCGACACGCTCCTGATGGGTTGGTACAACGCCGACGCCGAAGGATACGCGCTGCGCGCCTTCACCATGGCGGGCGTGTCTCGTGCCGACGTGGACGACGAGACCGACTTCGCCAAGCTCGCCATCGACGGCGGCAACGGCGTCCCGCTCGACCTCGACGTCGACACCGCCACAGACGACATCTACGTCGCGCTGCTGGGCGGCGTCTACCGCATCTCGGCGATCCAGTAGCCGGCTTCTCTGGGGTCGGCCGATGGCCGAGGCGTAGAGTGACGGGCGTGAGCACGCCCACCGCCTCGACGTCGCCCCACGCACTCCCCCACCCCGAAGGCTTGGTGCTCCGGGACGGCAGCACGGCCAACGTGCGACCGACGACGCCCGCCGATCGGGAGGAGATCGAGGCGTTCCTGGGCAACCTGGGACCGGACTCGGGGCGCGTGCCCGTCGTCGACGAGGCCGAGGACCTCGCGGTCATCTGCGACTCGAGCAATCCGCGCCAGCGCATGACCCTGGTCGTGACGCGACGCGTGGAAGACGCGTCCACGATCGTGGCCGTCGGTACCTACGCCCGCCGCGGGGCGGACACCGCCGCCATCTCGATCGTGGTCGGGCAAGCCTGGCGCGGCATCGGGATCGCGCTCCGGCTGCTGGAGAAGCTGGCCGTCCTCGCGGCCCACAACGACTTCCGCTGCTTCCACACGGAGGCGCGCAAGGACGACCACGCGATCCTCGAGACGTTCCGCCGCTCGGGCATGCTGGCCCAGGTCGAGGATGCCGGCGACGTCATCCGCCTCGACCTCACAGTCGTTCCCGACGACGCCGGACGCGCGCTGGTCGAGATGCGCGATCGTCTCTACACGACCACGTCGATCCGCCCGTTCTTCCGCCCGCGCGCGGTGGCCGTGGTCGGGGCCGGTCGGGATCCGAAGAACCTCGGGCACCGCGTGCTCGACGCGCTCGTCTCGAATCGCTTCGCGGGCCCGGTCTACGTGATCAACCCGAACGCCCCGGTGGTGGGCTCGTTCCCCACCCACGAGCGGATCGCCGACGTGCCCGATCGCATCGATCTTGCGATCATCGTCGTCCCGAAGCACGTCGTGCCGGCCGTCATCGAGGATGCGGCCGACGCCGGCGTGCGCGCCGTCGTGGTCATCACCGCCGGGTTCGCCGAAACCGGTGCCGAGGGCGCCGCACGCCAGCAGGAGCTGGTGACGCAGGTGCGCGGCCACGGCATGCGCATGGTCGGCCCGAACTGCATGGGCCTGATCGACAGCTCGCCCGCGGTGCGCCTGGCGGCCACGTTCGCGCCGATCTACCCGCCCCACGGCTCGGTCGCGATGCTCAGCCAGAGCGGCGCGCTGGGCGTGGCGATCCTGCAGTTCGCCAAGGACCTCGACCTGGGGCTCTCGAGCTTCGTGAGCGTGGGCAACAAGGCGGACGTGGCGGCGAACGATCTCCTCCAGTACTGGGAGGAGGATCCCGAGACCGACGTGATCCTGCTCTACCTCGAGTCCTTCGGCGACCCGCGCCGCTTCGCGCCGATCGCGCGCCGCGTAGGCCGGCGCAAGCCGGTGATCGCCGTGAAGAGCGGGCGATCCGGCGCCGGGCAGCGTGCCGCCGGCTCCCACACGGCATCACTCGCGGGCAGCGACGTGGCGGTCGAGGCGCTCTTCCGCCAGACCGGCATGCTGCGCGCCGAGACGCTCGAGGAGATGTTCCACATCGCGCTGACGCTCTCGAGCCAACCGCTGCCCGCGGGCGGTCGCGTCGCCGTGCTCACGAATGCGGGCGGCCCGGGCATCCTCGTCGCGGACGCGCTCGAGCAGAACGGCCTCGCGGTCGAGCCGCTCCCCGCTGCGCTGCAGGACACGCTTCGGTCCTTCCTGCCCGAGGAGGCGACGGTCACCAACCCGGTGGACATGATCGCTTCGGCCGGTGCGGCGGAGTACCGCCGGGCGGCCGAGCACCTGCTCGCGTCGCCGGACGTCGACGCGCTGATCGTGATCGACGTGCCCCTCGACGAGGACCAGTGGAGCGCGATCGAGCCGGAGCTGAACGCCGGCATCGAAGCGGGACGCAAGGCGGCCGATCGGCCCAAGCCGGTGCTCGCCTGCGTGATGGGTGCGGGCGGCCGCGCGCGGCCCGTGCACCTCGAAGGCGACATCCCCTGCTTCCCGTTCCCCGAGGCCGCCGCGCGCGTGCTCGCGCGCGTCACCGAGTACGCGCGGTGGCGCGCGCAGCCGGAGCCCGAAGTGCCGGAGCTCGAAGACGTGGACGTGCGCGCGGCGCGCGCCATCGGGCGCGAGGCCGATCCGGGCTCGACCGGCTGGCTGTCCGCCGCCGACACCCGCGCCTTGCTCACCGCGGTCGGGTTACCGGTCCTCCCCGGGGGCGTGGCTCGCGACGTCCAGGCGGCCCGGCAGCTCGCCGACCGGGTCGGCTACCCCGTCGCCGTGAAGCTCGCCTCCCAGGCGATCGTGCACAAGACCGAGATGAACGGGGTGCACCTCGACGTGCCCGACGGCGACGGCGTGGAGGCGGCGTACGCCGCGATCCACGAGCGCCTCGCGATCGAAGGCCGCCTCGACGCCTTCGACGGGGTGCTCGTCCAGCCGATGGTCCCGAAGGGCGCGGAGCTCCTCGTGGGCGTGAGCGAGGACCCGGTCTTCGGCCCCCTCGTGGCGTTCGGCCTGGGCGGCATCCACGTCGAGATCCTCCAGGACGTCGCCTTCCGCGTGGCACCGCTCACGCGCCAGGACGCCGAGGCGATGGTGCGCGGCATCCGCGGCGCGCGGCTGCTCGACGGGTACCGCGGGCACCCGCCGGCCGACGTCGACGCGATCCACGATGTCCTGCTGCGCGTCTCGCGCCTCGTCGAGGAGGTGCCCGAGATCACGGAGCTCGACCTGAACCCGCTGATCGCCGGCGCGCCGGGCGAGGGCTGCCACATCGTCGATGCCCGCATCCGGGTGCGCACGTCGAGCTGAACGCCGCGTGCAACCGCCGGCCCGGGGCGTTTGGATAGGCGCATGCGCACCCCCCTCCTCCTGACCGCGCTCCTCCTCGCCCTGCCGGGCGTGGGCGCGGCGGACGAGGACGCCCACGACCTCGAGGCGAAGAAGGCCGCGGTGAAGCTGCAGGCGCAGATCCCCCTCGCCGTGGACCGCGGGGTCGCCTGGCTCGCGGCCAAGCAGCGCGCCGACGGCTCGTTCGGGACGACGTTCGACGACGGAGACCCCAGCGGCCAACCGGCGGGGCATGCCGGTCACCGACTCGGTCGCACGGCGCTCGCCCTCTACACACTCGTGCACTGCGGTCGTACGGCGGAGGATCCGGCCGTCGCGCGCGGTCTCACGCTCATCCGCAAGAGCTACAAGCAGCTCCTGAAGCCGAAGGCGCCGCCCGGGGAAGCGCCGACCTACAGCATCTCGATCGTGCTGATGCTCTTGTACGAGCTGTACACGCAGAGCCCGCTCGTCCTCGACGACGAGGGGAAGCCGGAAGGGGATCGTGCCGTCCCGACGGCACGCAACCCGCTCGGCTTGCCCGGCTGGGCCTTGCGAATGGCCACCGACTGCACGAAGTGGTTGGTCCGATCGAAGGCGCCCGACGGGCTGTTCGGCTACCCGAGCCCGATGCAGAAGGTGCCGAAGGGCATGAAGGTGCCGAAGGCGCTGGTGAACTGGCTGCGGGAGAACGGCCGCTCGGACAACAGCAACACGCAGTTCGCCATGCTCGGCCTCTGGGCGGGCACGCGGCTGGGTGCCCGGGTCCCGAAGCGCGCGCTCGCCGAGCTGGCCGACGCGGTCCTCGAGACCCAGTCGACGAAGGGGCCTCGCGTCCGGCGCCGGTTCGATCCGGAGGCGGGCGGCAACCCCGCCGACGAGCGCTACGCCGGCCCCCAGGACGAGGCGCGCGGGTTCCCCTACGCCCGCACCCGGCCGCGGGTCTCGCGGGACAAGAAGCAGCTCCAGCCGTCCATGCCCGTCTACGAGACCGGGTCCATGACGGCCGGAGGGCTCTCGTCGCTGCTCATCGCCAAGGCCATGCTGACGGAAGCGGAGGCGCTCGACGCCAAGCTGGCGGAGCGGCTGGACAAGGGCATCTGGGACGCGTTCGCGTGGCTCGACAAGCACTTCCGCGTGGACGGCAACCCCGGCGCCGTGAACGCCTCGAATCTGCCGCCCGCGCTGGCGCCGGCGGCCCAGGCGGGCGCGCCCATGGGCGGCACGAGCTTCTGGCCGCTCTACTACCTCTACAGCCTGGAGCGCGCCTGCGTGATCGCGGGCAAGCGCTACATCGGGACCCACGACTGGTACCTCGAGGGCGCCGCCGCCGTGGTCGGCTGGCAGGCGGAGGACGGCGCCTTCCGTCCGGACGGCGCGGCCGGGTGGATGGACCTGCCGAACACGTGCTTCGCCCTGCTCTTCCTCAAGCGGGCGAGCCTCAGGCCCCGGGCGGCACTCGTCCGCACCACACCCCCACCTGCCGAGGGCGACGGCCGCTGAGCCCGTCGCGGAGGCTTCGCGCGAAGGCTAGACTGGAACCCGACCGATCCAATTGTGTCTGGGGATATGCGGCCGATCTGCCGGCC
>JASJAY010000206.1 GCA_030066775.1 Planctomycetota bacterium | reverse complement strand
GTTCTCGCGCAGCCGGACGGCCCGGAGCCAGTGATCGAGCAGGCGCGCGCGCCGGTCGGGAACGAGCGCGTCGACCTCGGGCAGGAGCTCCTGGATGTAGGCCGTCTCGCTTGTGCCGACGTCCATCAGGAGCTCGGCGATGCGGTGATGCAGGAGCGCGCTCGCGGGGTTCAGCTCCAGGCCGCGCTGGGCGAGGTCGAAGCCCTCCTGCCACCAGCCGAAGCGGGCCTCGGGCGTCGTGCCGAGGGGCAGCATCTGCAGCACGAGCATGTCGACGAGGAATGCGTGGGCGGTGTCGTTCGCCGGGTCGAGCAGCAGGATCGTCTCGTACAGCTGCTGCGCTTCGGCGAGGTCGTCCGCGCGTCCGGCGTTGACGAGCGCCTGCGCGCGGATGAACAGGATGTCGACGACGAGGACACGCAGCCCCCCCATCGATCGGCCGACCGCGGTCGTCAGGCTGACGTCGGCGCGCGTCGGCGCCGGTGCCATCACGACGGACGTGACGAGACAAAGCACCGCGAGCAGCAGCAGGCGCACGCGACGGCTCACGTCAGCTTCCGTTCTGCCCAGCGCGCGGGCACGGGCGCAGCGGCCAGGAGCGTGCCGATGACGAAGTAGACGAGCACGGGCGGAAGGAACTCGAGGCTGCCCGTGTCGAGCATGCGCCCCGCGGTGCTCTCGCCGATGACGTGGATGAGGTCGAGGTCGGGGGCAAGCCGGCTGGCCGCCGCGAGCACGTCCATCGCGTAGGCCGCGGCACCCTGCACGCGGATCGTCTCGAGGAACGCGAACAAGGGCGTCTTGACCGCACCGTAGATCAGGAGCACGAACGCGGCACCCCCGGCGGTTGCGCCGGAGGTGAAGCGCGAGATGAAGACGGCGACGGGTGCGGCCGCCGCGGCCATGAGTCCGAGCAGGACGCCCGCGAGGGCGAGCCCGAGGATCGCGGGGTGGCCGCCGGTCAGCAGGCGCGCGCGACGGATGCGCACGCCGACCTTCGTGTCGAGCGCGCGCAGGGTCAGCACCTTCGCCTCGGCCGGGACGCGGATCTGGATGGGCGCCCAGACACTCTTGTGCAGCCGTCCGCCCATGCCCTGGTCCGTGGCCCAGAGGACGTTCACGTAGTCGTTGTAGCCGCGCGACTTGTAGAGCGGGCGGATCTCGAGCTCGACCACGGGCTCGTCGGCGACGCGGTCGCCGGGCAGCGGCAGCGTCCAGGCCGGCCCGGGCTCGTCCGCGGACGGCGCGACGGCGAGGTGCGCCGTCTTGCCGGCGCGCGGCGGCGGCACGTCCAGCACGAGCGCGTCGCGCATCTCGAAGGCGCCGGCCCACATGGTCGAGCCGAGCCCCGCGACGAGGCCCCCGCCGAGCCCGACGGCCACGGCGAGCGCCGATCCGGCGAACACGAGCGCAACGCGGTGCTTCCACGGCGCGGGCGCGGTGGTGATCAGCCACTCGTGTCGCCCCGTGCGACGATCGGTCGGCAAGCCGTTCCCCGCGCCGGCGGCCACGCCGAACACGAGCAGGCTGAGCGCGATCAGCGACGCCATGGCGATCGTGCCGCCGACGCGCGTGCCGCCACCGGGCAGCCAGATGGCGGCAAGCATGCCGAGCACGTACACGAGCACCAGCACGCGCGCCGCGCGCGTGCGCACGATGGTGCGCAGGTGGCGTCCCGCGAGAATGGCGAGCTCACGCATATGTCGCCTCCGCTCGCTGGATGAGCGGCGAGAGCGACGGACTCGTGTCGTCGCCGAGCAGATCGGCCATGCTGCCCTCGAGCGCCTTGCGCCCTCCGGACAGGACAACGGCCCGCGCGCAGGCGCCCACCGCGGTCACGCGATCGTGCGTCGAGAGCAACAACGCCCCGCCCTCGTCGCGGTGGCGTTCGAGCAACGCGAGGATCTCCTCGGTGCCCGGCGGATCGAGCCCGGCGGTGGGCTCGTCGAGCACGAGCAGCTCGGGCCGATGCACCCATGCGGCCGCGAGCGCGAGCCGGCGCGTCATGCCGCGCGAGTACGCGCCGACACGCCGACGCCAGGCGGCCTGCGGCAGCCCGACGAGCGACAGCGCCTCCTCGACCCGGCGCCGGCGTTCGGCACGCGGGCCGACGCCCTGCAGGCGACCGAACAGATCGACGGTCTCGCGGCCGGTCAGGCGACCGAAGCGACGCGCCTCCTCGGGCACGAACCCGGTGCGGCGTCGCGCCGTCCGGCGCCCGGCCTCGCCTCCGAAGGCCTCGACGCGCCCCCCGGTCGGCTTCAGGAGACCGAGCACCAGTCGCATGGTCGTGCTCTTGCCGCTGCCGTTCGCACCCAACAGCCCGACGGTGTCGCCGGGGTGGAGCGAGAACGTGACGTCCCGGACCGCGGCGACGGCATGCGCACCGCGGCCGAAGACCTTCGACAGGCCCGCCACGTCGATCACGGCCTGTCCCCGGTCGCTCGGCTTGGTCACGCGGGGATTCTATTGGGAGGCGTGACCGACCGGCTGCCCCGACCGAGGAAAGGGCATGGACACCCGCGCCCGCCGCGCCCGGACGCTGCTGCTGGTGGTGCTCTTGATCGGGCAGATGCCGCGCGCGGCGCGCGCCCTGCGGCATCGGCCACCGGCCGCCGCTCCGACCTGCATCCGCATCGATCTCGAGCACGCGCCGCCGTGGCGCCTGCGGCTCGTACCGGGGATCGGTCCGGTGCGCGCCGGACGCATCGTGGCGGTTCGCGCGCAAGACACCGCGGATGGACGCCCGCTGCTCGTCCGCGCCCTGGGCGAGCGGCTGGCGGCGCGGATCGCCGCGACGCCCCTCGTCGTGCTGGAGGGCGATGGCTAGGATCGCGAAGCATGAGCGACGACGCCGTGCCGGCCCTGGATCTCGAGGATGTGCTGCCGCTGATCGACCGCGCGCTGGCGGAAGACCATGCGCGCGAGGACGTGACGTCGCACGCGTTCGTGCCGGCGGATCGTGAGGGCCGCGCAGAGGTGCTCGCTCGCGAGAGCGGCGTGCTCGCCGGACGGCCCGTGGTCGAGGCCGTGTTCGCACGTCTCGATCCGGCGTGTCGCGTGGAGGGCGAGTTCCACGACAGCGACCGGTTCGGTTCCGGCTCGGTGCTCTTCTCGGTTCACGGCCCCGTGCGGTCGCTGCTCGCCGGCGAGCGCACGGCGCTCAACTTCCTGCGCCATCTGACGGGCGTGGCCACCCTCACGGCCGCGTTCGTCGAGCGCACGATGGCGACAGGTGCCAAGGTCTACGACACCCGCAAGACGACGCCGGGCTACCGGCTGATGGAGAAGTACGCCGTGCGCTGCGGAGGCGGCGAGAACCACCGCATGGACCTCGCCGACGCCGGAATGATCAAGGAGAACCACCTCCAGGCGGCCTTCGGCCGCAAGGGGCCCGAAGCGATCGCCGAGGCCGTCCGCGCGTGCAAGGCCGCGCTGCCGGAAGGCAAGGCGCTGTACGTCGAGGTCGAGTCGATCGAAGAGCTCGAGGCCGCGGTCGAGGCCGGCGCCACGGTGCTGATGCTCGACGACTTCGACTTGGGGGACGTGCGCCAGGCCGTGCGCTACATCCGCACCCGGCCGGCACCGCGGCCGGCACTCGAGATCACGGGCGGCGTCCGCCTCGAGACGATGGAAGCGCTCGCATCCGCGGGCGCGAGCCGCATCTCGATCGGGGCGTTGACGCACAGCGCCCCCAACGTCGACCTCGCGATGAAGATCCGCTAGCCGCCTCGGCCCGTGAGCAGGAACGGCGCCCAGTGGTACGGGTGCGGATGGGCGGCGCGCATCTCGAGCGTGGCCCGGCGCGCGGCCGCGGCGACCGTGAGGCCCTCGCCGTAGGCGCGATAGAAGCGCTCCATGTAGTCGCGCGTGCGCCCGTCGGAGACCTCCCACAGGCTGCTGAGGATCGAGCTCGCGCCGGCGTGCAGGAACCCGCGCACGAGCCCGAAGAGATCGCCGCCCGGCGTGACGGAGACGCGCCCGGTCGCGCAGCCGGAGAGCACGAGCAGCTCGGGGGCGATGCGCATGCCGTAGACCTGCGTCACGGTGAGCCAGCCGTCGGCGAGCTGCAGCCGCGACTCCATCGAGTCGTCATGCCGATACTCGGTGTGCGCGGCCAGATGGATGATGCGCGAGCTCGCACCGTGCTGCTCGAGCACGCTGCACATCGCCGTGGGGCCGACGTACGTGTGCGGCGACTCGAAGGACGCCGCGAGCGTGCGGATCTCCTCGTCGATCTCGGGCGCGTGCTGGTCGGCGTAGCCCATGAACAGCGCGGGCCCGGTCGCCGTCTCGCGGTCCAGGCAATGGAGGTAGACCGCCGCGCTCGGGGCGACGACGACCTCGACCTCCTCGATGAGCGGAACGCCGTCGCGCTCGAGCGCCGTGAACGGCACGGCATGCAGCTCGCCGTGCGGCACGATGACGACGCGGTCCACGTCGAGCTCGTCACGGAAGGGCGTCAGGAGCAGCCGATCCATCTCTTCGAGGACGCCGCTGGCGGATGTCAGGAGCTTCTCCTGCGCATCCTCGCGGTACCCGTTGTCGATCTCCGGACGGTCGAGCTGGAACCGGCTGCGGCTGATGAGGTCGCGCCGTGTCGCCAGGTCCACGGGCTTGCGCACGTGTCGGATCGAGCCGCGTCGCACGGCGAAGATGTGCAGCTCGGCCTCGGTCACGTAGTACTCGAGCAGGAGCTGGTTCGGCGGCAGCGCCCGCATCAGCTCCGCGTAGCGCAGCGGCGCGCCGCGGTGCCGTCGGAGTACGTCCGGCGCCTCCACCGCGAGCTGGTCGAGGCACGCGGCCAGGCGTGCTTCGCGTGCCGAGAGGAACGCGGCCCGCTGGATGGCCACGCCCGGCTTGCGCGCGGCCTTCCGGCGCGCGGGCGACGCGATGTGCGCATCGATCTCGCGCTCGAGGGTGGCGACCTCGAGCTGGAGCGCCGAGGTCCCGCCCTTCGGCTCTTCCTGCTCGGTCGATCGGATGAGGTCGAGCAGCGATCGGGCCCGCGCCTGCTCCGAGAGCTCGAAGGCGCG
>JASJAY010000075.1 GCA_030066775.1 Planctomycetota bacterium | reverse complement strand
CGCGGCACGCCGGCGCGGAAGAAGAGCTGCACCGCGTACTCGATCAGCGTGACGAGGAAGTTGGAGGCCGCCGCGGCGCCCGCGTGATAGAGCGCCTTGCCCTGGCTGCCCATGGTGATCGGGCGTCCCCCGAGCGCGATGACGGTCGAGCGCAGGATGTCGACCGCCTCCTCGTCGCCCTCGAGGAAGAAGAACGTGTCCGGCAGCATGCGCACCGCCGTGTCCACGTCCGCGAAGCTCTGCAGGGGGTGCATGCAGCCGCGGAAGCCCCCGGCCGCGGTCACGCCCGAGAGCACGGCGGCGGGGAGGCCGCCGGCCAGGTGGGTCACCACCGCGCCCTTGCGCAGGGCGCCGCCGGCGGCCACCTGGATCGCCAGCGAGGGGATGGCGCGATCGGGCACGGCCAGGATGACGATGTCGGCGCCCATGGCCGCGAGGCCGGGATCGCCGATCACCTGGCCCTCGCCGATGTGGGCGGCGCAGACCTGCGCGGAGCGGCGGTTCATGCTGGAGATCGCGGCGATCGTGTAGCCGGCGCGCTTGAGCAGCACGCCCAGAGCGGTCCCCAAGACCCCTGCGCCGATGATCGTGACCTTCAAGCGGTCGCTCCCTGACCCCCGGGCCCGCGGGGGGGCCCGGCGCAAACGGTACCTCTTGCGCCCATGCGGCGGAAGGCCGCGGTCAATCCGCGTTAGGGCGGTGGTCGAGCATCCATCCGTCGCCGATGGCAGCGCCCCCGACGAGTGCGCGATGGACGTAGCGCTTCGCCGTCCACGCCGCGTCGGGCACCCGATCCCCCAGGGCCAACCGTGCGGCAAGCGCCGAGGCGAGCGTGCACCCCGTGCCGTGACCGCTGGCGCCCTCGACCCACGGCAGACGCAGCGCCTCCACGCCGCTCGCGGTGGCCAGCCAGTCCACGGCCTCGTCGCCGCCCTCTGCGTGGCCGCCCTTCAGCAGCACCGCCTCGGGCCCGAGCGCCACCAGCGCGCGCGCCGCGTCGGCTTCGCTCCCCGCGTCGATCGACGGCACCCCGAGGAGCGCCGCCGCCTCCGGCAGGTTCGGGGTGGCGATGCGCGCGCGGGGCAGCAGCACGTCGCGCATCGCGGGCAGCGCCTCCGCTTCGAGCAGGGCGCCCCCGGCGGTTGCGACGAGCACCGGGTCCACGACGAGGGGCCCGTCGTAGCCGTCGAGTGCGCCGGCGACGGCCTCGATGAGGGCGGCGGACCAGAGCATGCCGGTCTTGATGCCGGACGGCTCGCGGGTGCGCCGGACGGCCCCGATCTGCGCCGCCACGATGTCCGGCGCCACGGGCGAGACCTCGTGGACGCCCTCCCGGTCCTGCACCGTCACCGCGGTGACCACGGCCGTGCCGATCGCCCCGTGGGCCGCGAACGTCTTGAGATCGGCCTGCAGTCCGGCACCACCCGTGGGGTCCGAACCCGCAATGGTGCACAAGAACTGGTAGTCGTGCTGCGACATGCCGATAGACTCCAGGAGGTGTTCGACGCGCGAGGGAGGTGCGCATGCTACGCGTGGGCGTTGTGTTGACGGTTTTCCTGATGATCGCCGGCGGCGGCTGCAAGTCCGCCCCGGTCGAGACCACCGGTACGGCCATCCAGCCCGGTGACACCCTCTACGGGCGCCTGCCTGCGAGCCGCGAGCTCCAGGCGTTCAGCTTCGAGGGCGTCGAGGGATCGATGCTCGACTTCGACCTCCTGGCGGACGGCGGGAACATCTCCGCGCCCAGCGTCGAGCTGCTCGATCCGCAGGGCCGCGCGGTCGACATCGCCTCGGCCACGAACAGTCCGGACGGGGCCGCCTCGATGGAGGTGCGCGGCGTCGTGCTGCTGCGCAACGGGATCTACAAGCTCAACGTGCGGCCCGCGGTCCCGGACCACAACACGTGGTACCGCTTCCACCACGAGCTGCGCTTCCCGGCGATCGAGTCGAGCCGGGTCCGGCTCACCGCCGATCAGCCGCACCCGATCTACGTCTCGGCGCCGCGACGCGGCCTCGTCGCCTTCCGCATGAAGCCCGAGGCACGCTCCGGCGTCGTGCCGGAGATCCGGGGTGTGACCGACCCGTGGGGCGGTCGTGCGCTGGACAAGAAGCAGGTGCCCACCGGGGCGACGCCCCCGCGTCTCTCCCGCACCTTCGACGGCCAGCAGGTGCTCACGTTCACCGCGCCGCGCCCGGGTCGCTACACGATCCTCGCGGCCGCCAAGCCGGGCACCGAAGGCGTGGTCAGCGTCAGCGCCGAGGTCCGTCCCCCGGCCGCCCCGGATCGCTTGATCTACCACCCGAACACGCCGCCGCACTTCGGCGTGCCCGGCAACCGTCACGACGCCGCGGCTGCGCCGTCGCCCCTGGCCCCGCCGCCCCCGCCGCCGGTGGAGCGTGTACCGGCGCCGCCCGTCTCGCCGCTGCTGCCGGATCCCTCGCTCGCGCAGCGCTGACCCGACGTCCCGTTCGCGCCTGACCCGCCTACGATGCGGTGATGCGTCGCCTCCGAAGCCTGCTGCTCGCCTCCGTCGTGATCGCGCTCGGTGTACCGGCGTTGGCGAAGGAGGTCTCGGAGTCCGAGGACGTCCGCAACACGAAGGTGATGGTGCTCGATCCGTTCGAGCACGTGCTCGACCACCCCGCGTCGCTCCCGATCACGGGCCGGATGCAGAAGGGCTACCGCTTCGCGGAAGCCGTGCTGGTTCGACCCGACGGGAGCGCCATCTCGGTCGCGGACGTCAAGACGACGGGCGATCGCTTCCGGTTCAAGCTGCGCCTCGGCCGGGGGAAGGGCATCTACCGCCTCTCGATCACGGGCACCACCGACCGTGAACGGACGCACCACGGCCTGCGCACCTGGCTCTACGCCGGTGTGCCGGAAGGGCATCCGGACACGCCCACCCCCGAAGACGTCAAGCCCGACAAGCGCATCCCCGCGGAGGTCCTCGCCGTCGATCTCTTCCGGCGCGTGAACGCGCATCGCAAGTCGATCCGCGAGAAGCCGCTCGAATGGCACGAGCCCCTCGCGCAGGCGGCGCGACTGCATGCGCGGGAGTGCGTCAAGCGGAAGAAGCTCGATCACAAGTTCCAAGGCGTGGGCACCATCGCCTGGCGCGCGCAGGAGATGTTCGGCTTCGATCGGCTCATCTACACACGGCCGCCCGACAAGCCGACCGCGGGGCCGAATCCCCGCAGCTACGTCTCGACCGTGCTCGATGCGCGGCGCGGTCTCGAGCCCGTGCTCCATCGTTGGCAGCGCGCCGGCGCGATCTGCCTGCCGATGACGAGCCCCTTCATGACCCACGCCGCGTGCGGCATCGCCCGCACGCGGGGCGGCAGCGTCTACATCGTCTTCGTCTTCGCGCAACTGAACGGCACGCATGTTCGGCGCGCGACCGATGCGGTCTACAAGGCGGCCGTGCGCGAGGCAGAGAGCCGCCTCACGCTCGACGAGGAGCGGCCGCTTCGTCTTCGGGAGCTGGGCCTCTGGCTCGAGAAGCGCGGACGGAAGCTCGCGAAGAAGCACGCCAAGGCGGACGACCCCGCGCTGCGCGGGGCCGCCTTGGATGTGCTGCTCCTGCATGAACCGGAGGCCACGCGGCGCGCGATCGAGTCCGATCTGGACGCCGCGGGCCGTGCGTACGCCGCCTTCGAGCCGGGCCCGACGCCGCCGCCCTCGCCGAACACGCTGCTCGTGCTTCGCGGCGTCGAGGCGACGACCTACGCGCCCGACCTGCTCGACCGCGCGAAGAAGGTCGAGGCGCTTCGCCGCGAGGCCGCCGGGCGTGCCCTCGCGCATGCGCTGGCCGGAGGCAACGACGAGGCGGCGCAGCAGACAGCGCTCGAGCGGATCCTCGTCGACTGGCCCGAGACCCCCGCTGCCGAGGACGCGCGCAAGCGGCTTTGATCCCGGATCCTGGGGCGGCTGTCGGGCGGCCGGGCCCCACGCGCCCGCCGGAACGGTAGACTCGCGGCCCTTCTCGAGAGGTGGCCCCCATGACGCGTCGTGTCGCTGCGTTCCCGATCCTCCTGCTGCTCGTGCTCCTCATCCCGGCCGCGTCGGTGCGCGCCGAGGACGGCGGAGAAGACGGCGTCCGCAAGGCCGTCGCCCTCGCGCGGAACACGGTCTATCCCGCATTGGTCAACATCTCCGTGGTGGCCAAGCAGTTCACCCAGGGGCGCATCGTGCGTGCCCCGGCGGCCGGGAGCGGCGTGATCGTGAGCCCCTCGGGGCTGGTGGTGACGAACCATCACGTGGCCGGTGAGACCACACGCATCACGTGCAAGCTGCCCTCGGGCGAGGCGATCGACGCCGACATCGTCTGCGGCGATCCGCTCACCGACCTCTGCATCCTGCAGCTGCGCATGGGCGAGCGCGCGAACACCCAGGATCCGCTGCCCTTCGCGACGCTCGGTAACTCGGACGCGCTGGAGATCGGCGACGTGGTGCTCGCGATGGGCAACCCGCAGTCGCTGTCGAGCTCGGTGACCAAGGGCATCGTCTCGAACACGTCGCGCGTGTTCATGAGCTTCACCGGCGACAGCATCGCCAACCTCGAGCTCGGCGCCGGCCAGCAGACGGGCATCTTCAACCAGTGGATCCAGCACGACGCGCTGATCCTGCCCGGCAACAGCGGCGGCCCGCTCGTCAACCTCAAGGCGCAGATCGTCGGCATCAACACGCGCGGCGGCGGCGGCATGAGCTTCGCCATCCCCAGCAACACGGTGAAGAAGGTGCTCAGCCACGCCGTGACCTACGGCGAGGTGCGCCGCGGCTGGATCGGTGTCTCCGCCATGCCCGTCGGCAAGATGGGGCGCAAGGGCGGCGTGCTGATCGCCTCCGTGATGCCCGGCAGCCCGGCGGACAAGGCCGGCCTGAAGCCCGGCGACGTCGTCACCTCGATCAACGACAAGGAGACCACCGCCGTCGGGTTCGAGGGCATCCCGCTCTTCTATGCCCAGATCGCCGACCTCGCGCGGGACAAGAAGGCGAACTTCACGTACGAGCGCGGCAACGAGGTGCACACCGCCTCCGTGCACGTGGCGCCGATGGAGAACACGATCGGCGAAGAGCAGGTCTACGGGATCTGGGGCGTGAGCGCGATGAACATCACGAAGCCGATGGCGTTCCGTCGCGGCTACCCGGATACGAAGGGCATCATGCTCAGCACGATCCGCCCCGGCAGTGCGCCGGACAGCGCGAAGCCGGCGTTGCAGGGCGGTGACGTGATCCTCGCCATTGCCGGCGAGGCGGTCGACACGCACGCCGACTTCGAGCGACTCATGAAGAAGCACAAGCGCTCGAAGTCGCTCACGGTCCAGTTCCGCCGCGGCAAGCGCGACATGATCACCGTGCTCGACATGAGCAAGAAGCCGCGTCGTCGCGGCAGCGCCGAGCTCGCCAAGGCCTGGCTGGGCGTGCAGACGCAGGTGCTGACCACGAAGGTCGCGAAGGCCGTCGGGCTCGAGGGCCAGAAGGGCTTCCGCGTGACGTGGGTGCTGCCCGGCACCGAGGCCGAGAAGGCCGGGCTCAAGTCCGGCGACGTGATCACGGCGCTCAACGGCGACGAGCTCAAGGCGTCGGAGCCGCAGGACGCGCGCATGCTGCGCGAGCGGATCGAGGATCTCGACATCGGCGGCGACGCCAAGCTCAGCGTGCTCCGCGACGGCAAGTCGATGGACCTGGCGGTCACGCTCGAGGAGACCCCGAGCACCGCGGCCGACGCCAAGAAGGCGACGGACGAGCTCTTGGAGTACAGCGTTCGCGAGATGACCTACATGGACAAGGTCAACCGCGAGCTGGCGATGGAGTACGAGGGCATCGTCGTCTCCGACGTCACCCTGGGCGGCTGGGCCAACGTGGCCGGCCTGCGTGGCGGCGACGTGCTGCTCCGGATCCAGGACAAGGAAGTGAAGTCCGTGCGGGCGTTCAAGAAGCTGGTCAAGCAGCTGGCGTCCGAGCAACCCAAGCGCATTCGTCTCTTCGTCATGCGAGGGCGGTCGACCGCCTTCGTGTTCGTGCAGCCGGACTGGCCGCGCGACTGACGACTTCCGGCAAGGAGCCTTTCATGACGCGCACTCTCGTTCGCCTGGTCGCCTGCGTGGCCGTTCTGTCCCTCTGCGCTCTCCCGGTCGCCGCCGAGGAGGGGGGCGCGCCCCACGAGGCCCTGATCAAGGCCAAGGCCGACACCGTCGTCGCCCTGAAGTTCGTGCTGAAGGTCGAGATCACGATGGGCGGCCAGTCCCAGAACCGCGAGATCAACGGAACCGCGATGGGGGTGATGGTCGACAGCTCCGGCCTGATCATGACGGATGCGTCGAACTTCGATCCGCGGCTCGGGATCGGGCGGCGCATGCGGCGTCAGATCGAGGTGAACGCCATCCCGACCAATCTGCGCGTGATCTTCCCCGGTGAGGACAAGGAGCACCCGGCGATCCTCGGCGCGAAGGACAGCAAGCTCGGGCTCGCGTTCGTCCTGATCAAGGACCTCGGCGAGAAGAAGGTCTCGATGCTCGACATCGAGACGACCGCCGAGCCCAAGGTCGGCGAGATGCTCTACGCGGTCATGCGTCTCGACCAGGGCTTCGACTACGCCCCGATGTGCGCCCAGACGCGCGTCATCGGCAAGGTCAGCAAGCCGCGCGACATGTGGACCCTCGCGGGCGGCGGCACGATGATCGGCCACCCGCTCTACACCGCGAGCGGTGCCGTGGCCGGCATCTGCGTGCGCCAGGAGGGCGTGGGCGAGGAGTCGGAGACGCGTCCGTTCGTGCTGCCGCTCAAGATCGCCGCCGCGACCGTGCGCATGGCCAAGAAGGAGTCCTCCAACGCGCTCGAGGAGATCCTCGAGGCCGAGGAAGAGGCCGCCGCGGAAGCCGCGGAAGCCGCCGCCGAGGCTGCCGAGGCAGACGAGGGCGGTGACAAGGACGAGGGCGGCGACGACAAGAAGGACGACGGCGGCAAGAAGGACGACGGCGGCAAGAAGGACGACGGAGGCGCCAAGAAGGACGGCGAGTGATCGACCTCCGCAGCCCCCTCCTCGCGCTGCTTACGCTCGCGCTGCTCGCACCGGGCGCGGCGGCGAAGGACTACGAGGAGGCCGGCCGCGTCCGCGACGCCGAAGCGCTCGTCGCGAAGCTCGACGCGCTGACCGAGGCGAAGGACCGGAAGGGCCTCGAGGCGACGCTCAAGCAGGTCCCGCCGCTGCACAACGCGCTCAAGACGAAGACCGCCATGCAGCGCCTGCAGAAGGCGGTCGGCGGCGTGCTCGGCGACGACGCGCAGAGCATCACGGTGCGCAAGGCGGCCGCCGCGACGCTGGCGGCCATGTACGACGAGAAGGGCGTGTGGGCGCAGCTCAAGCCGCATGTACCCGCGCCCAAGGAAGAGACGGTCGACCAGCTCGGGGTGGCGGTGCTCCAGGCGCTGGCGCAGGTCCAGGCCGATGCCGCCATCTCCAAGCTGGAGAAGCTCGCGCGCACGGCCAAGGACCCCAACGCGGCGCGCCTCGCCATCGCCGCCCTGGGGAAGTACAGCTTCTCGAAGAAGCGGACCGGCATCCTGAAGTTCCTGATCGACGAGCTGACGCGCCTGCGGCCCGGGAACACGAAGGGGGCGCGAGGCCGGTTCAACCAGGAGCGCTTCGTGCTGGTGCGCGACGCCTTGGTGGCGGCACTCAACAGCCTTACGCGCCGGCAGGTCCAAGGCGTCGAACCGTGGCTCGAGCTCTACAAGGCCAACAAGAAGGCGCCCGAGAAGCTGTTCCGAACCGAACGCTGACCTGACGGCCGCCCGGAACATGGCCGTGACGGCCCGCGTCCCTAGTCCGCCGGGGAAATCTGGCATACTCTCGACTACGTGATGCAGCGCACCGCCCAGCTCGGCCTCGTGCTCGTCCTCGGCCTGGTCATCCTGGCCTGGGGTACGTCGCCCTGCCTGTTCGCCTCGATGCTGAGCGCGGACGGCGGCTGCGGTACCGCGGTGCAGGAGTGCAGCTGCGGCGACTGCAGCTGCTGCGAGACCGATCCCGCGCCCGCCGACGAACCGGCGTCCGGCAGCGACGAGTGCCCCGTCTGCTCCAGCATCGGCAACATGCACGAGCTGGTACCGCTGGGTGCGCGCGTCGACCTCGATGCGCCGGCCGTGAGTATCTGCGTGCCCCTCGCCGCGCCGCTCGCGCCCGCATCGCCCGAGCGCCCCGTCGCAGCTACCGACCTGGGGATGCTCGAACCGCCACGGGTGCACTTCTGCACGACCGTCGCGCTCCTGCGCTGATCCCCCACGCGCATTGACCCGATTGCCGGCGCGTCGCCGGTGATCCGTCCCTGCTCGTGGGAGAGCGCCATCTTGTCCATTCCCAGATCCCGGACGACCCGGGTCGTCCTGCTCTGCCTGCTGCTCGGTGCGTGCACGGCCTACCGCCCGCTGCCCGCGACCGTCGCCACGGCAGACGCGTCCCTGCCCGACGTGCCCGAGGGCCCGCTGGACTTCGAGCACGCGGTGCACCTGCTCGTGCTGCGGCATCCGAGCCTGCGCGCAGCGCGCGCGGAGATCCGCGCCGTGAACCTCGATCCCGGCCCGAACCCGGTCGTCGGGCGGATCGGCGTGCTGGACGGCGACGCGACCGACGTCACGCTCGAGGCCGACGTCCTCTCGCTCTTCGGCATCGGCCCGCGGAGCGCGGCCCAGGCGTCCGCCCGCGCGCTGCGCGACGAACGCGTGCGCCGTCACAACGAGACGGCGCGCGACCTCGTCGCGGAGCTGGCCGAGGCCTACGCCGTCGAGCGCGTGCTCGCGTCGATGGCGCCACCCGCACCGGAGCTCGACGTGGACGCGTTCCGCGAAGCGGGGCTTGCCTCCGAGGCGTCGCTGCGCGCTGCGGATGCCGCGCTCGCCGAAGCGACCGCCGAGTCGCGCGTGATCGACGCGGAGCTGCAGGATGCGCGGCGGCGTATCGTCGAGCTCACCGGCGCCGCCCCCGGCAGCGACGTGGTCGTCGTCTCGGCGGCGCCCGCGTGGCCGGCCGTGCCCGCTACCGACGACACCCGGCTCCTCTTGGCGCGCGGTGACCTCCAGACGCAGTTCGCGCGGTATCGCCTTGCCGACCGGCGCTTCAAGGAGGCGGTTGTGCGCCAGTACCCCGGGCTCGAGCTGCGCCTCGGCGGGAACATCGAGCTCGATGCGCCGCTGCAGCTGGTCCGCATCCGCTTACCGCTCGATGCCGGCGACCAGGCGCGGGTGGCGCAGTCGGCGCGCGAGGCGGCCCACGAACATCTGCGGGCCGGCGTGCTCGCCGCGCGCCACGACGCGGAGAGCCGACGCCTCGCATGGGCGTCGGCCCAGGCCGATCTCCAGGCGGCCCGCAGTCGACGCGAGGCGGCGCGTGCGCTCTTCGAAGCCGAGCGCGCACGCGTCGAGACGGATCCGACCGCCTTCGCCTCGCTCGTGCTCGTCGTTGGAACCGAGGTCGGCGCCGCGCGCGCCGAGCGCCGCGCGGCCGTTTACGAGGCGCGCGCCCGCGTGCGGGCCGCACGCGCTGCCGGCTGGCCCGGCGCCGAGGTCGTCTCGCGCGCGCAGGGCGCGAAGGGAGGGGGCTCATGACGAGACGCACCCATGCCGATCTCGATGCACTGCGTCGCAGCGAGCCCACGCCGCCCCCGCGGGGGCGCGGGCGCGGCGCACGCATCATGGGGATCGTGCTCGTGCTCGGCGTGCTCGTGACCGCGTTCGCCGTGCTGCGCCCCGTGTTGTTTCCGCCGCCGGCCGTGCGGATCACCGCCGTGCTGCCCGCGCCCGCCGACGAGACCGTGGTCCGCACGTCGGGCGAGACGCTGCAGGACGTCGGTTGGCTCGAGCCGCATCCGTTTCCGACGACCGTCCGCCCGCTCGTGCGCGGCGTGCTCGATGAGCTCTACGTGCTCGAGGGCCAGAAGGTCGTACGCGGTGAGACGGTGATCGGCCGACTGCGCAACCTCGACATCGAGAACGCGCTCGAGGAAGCCAAGGCCGCCTTTGCCGTCGCGGAGGCGAAGGTCGAGCGCGCAAGGGCGACGCACGAGGTCGCGCTCTCGCTCCTGGACCAGAAGCTCGACCTGCGCCGCGTGCTCACCGATCTCCAGGGCGCGCTGGCGACGTCGCGCGCCGAAGTGGCGCTCCGACAGACGAAAGTCGACGAGGGCGAGGCGTTGGTCGCGACCGCCGAGGTCGAGGTGCGCGCCCAGGAGCGCCTCAAGCAGGGCGGCGGCGATACGCCGGTGGCATACGAGCGCGCGTTGGCGAAGCGCGACGAGGCGCGCACGAAGGTCGCCGAGTACACGCAGGCCGTGAAGCAGGCGCAGGCCGAGGTGGCGCGAACCGAAGCGCTGATCGAGATCGCGCAGGAAGGCCTGCGCGACCCGCGAACGCTCCAGGGCGATGTCGCGATTGCGAAGGAGGCCCTGGCACTGGCCCAGGCCGAAGCCGCACGTGCGAAGGTGGACCTGCAGGTCGCCCAGACGAACCACGATCACCTCACGGTGAAGGCGCCGGCGGACGGCGTCGTGATGCGCCTCGAGAGTGCACCGGGCGCGGTCGTCGGTCCGGCCGGCGACTTCAAGGAGGGCGACGAGAGCGGCCCCGGCTCGACGAGCCGACTCAATCGCATGACGGGCAGTCTCGTCTCACTCTACGACCCGGCGAAGCTGCAGGTCCGCGTGGACGTGCTCTATGCGCAGGTGGCGAACATCGGCGCGGGCAGCACGATCTCCTTCACGGTCGACGCCATCCCCGGCAAGACCTTCGAAGGCGAGCTGGACCGCCTCGTGCACGAGGCCGACATCAACCAGAACGCACTGCAGGTGAAGATCCGCGTGACGGATCCCGACGCGCGCATGCGCCCCGAGATGCTGTGTCGCGTGCAGTTCGAGCAGCAGGCCGCGGCCACCGAGGCGGGCACGCCCACGATGCGGGTGGGCCGGTTCCGCGTTCCCGACGGGGCTGTGCAAAACGGCGCCGTCTTCATCTACGACCCGACGAGCGGGGGCCGGGCGCGCCGCGTGCCGGTCGAGTCGCTGTCGTCGGCCGACGGCTTCACCCTCGTCGAGGGCGAGCTCGGCTTGTCCAGCAAGGTCATCCTCGATCCGATCGAGGACGGAGCGAAGGTGAGGATCCACGATGAATCGAGGTGACCCGTTCGTCCGCGTCGAGGACGTCACCAAGACCTTCGCCGGCAAGGGCGAGGACGTGACGCCGCTGCGCGAGCTCGATCTCGTCGTGGAGAAGGGCGAGTTCACGGCCTTGATGGGCCCGTCCGGCAGCGGCAAGTCGACGTTGCTGCACCTGATCGCGGGCATCGACCAGCCCACCGAAGGCCACGTCAAGGTGGGGGACGTGCTCGTGTCCGGCCTGCGGCGCCGTCAGCTCGCGCGCTGGCGCAACCGCGAGGTGGGCTTCGTCTTCCAGCAGTACAACCTCGTGCCTGTGCTCACCGCGTTCGAGAACGTGGAGCTGCCGCTCCTGCTCACGTCGCTCTCGAAGAGCGAACGCGATCGCAAGGTGCAGGTCGCGCTCGAGGCAGTGGACCTGACGGACCGCAGCGACCACCTGCCGCGCGAGATGTCGGGCGGCCAGCAGCAGCGCGTCGCCATCGCGCGCGCCATCGTCGCGGGGCCGTCGCTGCTCCTCGCCGACGAGCCCACCGGCAACCTCGACGAGCACGCCGCCGAGAACGTGCTCGAGCTCTTGCGCGCCCTGCACGAGCGCTTCGGCCTGACGCTCGTCATGGTCACCCACGACCCGCGCGCCGCTGCGTACGCCGAGCGCGTCGTCCATCTCGACAAGGGCCACATCACGAGCGACGCGCGCAACGTGGTCGAGGAGGCGGCCTCGTGAGGACCTTCCTGCATCTCCTGACCTACGTGCGCCGGACGGTGCTGCGTGCGCGGACGCGGACGGCCCTGACCGTGCTCGGGACGTCGCTCGCGCTCGGGCTCTTCGCCTTCGTGTGGGCGCTGGAGCGCGGGGTGGACCGGCTCGCCGAGGCGGCCGACCAGCCCGTGCTGGTCGTCTTCCAGAGCAGCCGCTTCTGCCCGCTGACCTCGGACCTGCCGTTGCGCTACGCCGAGGAGATCCGCGGCATGCCGGAGGTCGAGACGGTCCTACCGACGCTGCTGTTCATCAACTCCTGTCGCGCCAACCTCGATCTCGTCACGCTGCACGGTGTGCCCCCCGCACTGCTCACGGACATCCACGACCTGGAGCTGCTGGATGGCGACATCCAGAGCTGGCAGCGCAACCCGCGCGGCGCGCTCGTGGGCCGGCGTCTGGCGGAACGGCGTGGGCTGACGGTTGGTGAGCGCGTGCAGCTCTCGAACGTGGACGTGCGCATCGACGGCATCGTGCGCTCGGATGCCGCCGGCATCGACAACCTCGCCTTCGTCCAGCTGGACCAGCTACAGAACGCGCGCAAGAAGCGCGGCCTCGTCACGCAGCTCATGGTCAAGCTCAAGCCGGATGCCGATCCGGTCGCCGTCGCGGCCACGATCGACGAGCGCTACAAGGACGAGCGCCAGGCGACGGACACCAAGACGATGCAGGCCTTCGTCCAGGGCGCCGTGGGGGAGGTGGACGAGGTCGTCGACTTCGCGCGCGTGCTCGGCTACCTCGCCGTCGCCGTCGTCGTGCTCATCCTGGGGAACACGGTGTCGATCAGCGCGCAGACACGGGCGACCGAGCTCGGCGTGCTCGAGACCGTCGGCGTCGGGCGCGGGATGCTCGGGGGCCTCGTGCTCGTGGAGAGCCTCGTCCTCGGTCTGCTCGGCGGCATGCTCGGCGTCGGTGCCGTCGCCGCCTGGCTCCTGGCCTCGCCGCAGACGCTGGGCATCGAGGGCTGGGGCATCGACATCGCCCCGGACGCGAGCCTCGCCATCGCCGGCGCGTGCGTCGCGCTCGTGGTCGGCCTGATCGCCGCCCTCGGGCCCGTGGTCCAGACGCTCCGCCGTCCCCTCGCCCTCGCGGTCAAGCCGGAGTAGCCGATGCTGCCCTTCGCTTACGCGCTGCGAAACCTCTGGCGCCGACGCGGGCGGACCGTCGTCACGCTGTTGGGCGTGGCGGTGATCACGACCCTCGTCGTGCTCATGGGCGGCTTCGCGAGCGCCCTGGGCAGCAAGGCCCGGGAAACGGCTTCGCCCGACGTCATCGTGATCACGGGCTCGGCGAGCGAACACGACCTGGTGCGTTCCGTGATCGCACGCACCGCGGCCGAGATCGTCGCGGCCAAGCTGCCCGGTGTCGTGGAGCGCGGGGGCTTGCGTGCCGCGTCGCCCGAGATCCACATCGCCACGCGCAAGGGCAACCGCATCGGCATGATGCGGGGTGTGCAGCCCGCGGCGTTCCTCGTGCACGAGAAGGTCGCCGTGGTGGAAGGGCGCGAGCCGACCGGGTTCCGTGAGCTGCTCGCCGGCCGTCTGGCCGAGACGCGCATGGATCTCCCCGAGGGGGCGCTCGACGTCGGCAAGACGATCGAGCTGGAGGGCGTCATGTGGACCGTGGTCGGTCGCTTCGCGGCGCCGGGCACCGTGCTCGAAGCGGAGATCTGGGGACGCCTCGACGACATCGTGGAGGCCACGGCACGTACGGATCTCTCGTGCGTGATGGCGCGGCTCGAGAGCGCGGCGGCCGTGGACGATGCGCGCCTGTGGATCTTCCGCAACGCGACGGCCTTCGAGGTCTCCGCGATCACGCAGACCGAGCTCTTCAAGTCCCTTCAGAACGCCCTGGACCCGATCGCGGGCCTGGCGTGGCTGATGGCGCTGCTCGTCTTCATCGGCGGCGTGTTCGCGTGCGCGAACACCATGTTCGCCGCGGTGCTCGCGCGCACGCGCGAGATGGGCGCGCTGCGCGCGCTCGGTTACGGCCCCTTCGCCATCGGCTGGTCGCTTCTCACGGAGTCGCTCCTGCTCGGCGTCGTCGGTGGTCTGATCGGCTTCTGGGCCGCCGGGCTCTTCGGCGAAGTGCCGCTGAAGTTCCCCATGGGGGCCTTCTACCTGGATCTCTCACCCTCTGTGCGAGTAGGCGGGCTGGCCGCCGCGCTCGCCGTAGGATTCCTGGGCGGACTCGTTCCGGCCGTGCGCGCCTTGCGCATGCCGTTGACCGACGCCCTCGGAGGCAAGCTATGACCCGTCTCTCCTGGTTCTTCTCCATCGCGCTCGTGTTCGCCCTCGCCGGCTGCGGCGGCGACGAGTCTGCTTCCGGAACGAACGCCGCGACCCCCTCGACGCCGCTGCTGAAGGCGGACATCGCAGACGCCGTCGACGTGAAGGCCGCGCTCGAGCTGGAGCCCGGTGCGGAGGTCGCGATCGTCGGCCGGGTGCAGGAGATCAGCCCGGGCGGCATGGCCGTCTTCCACCTCGTCGACGACAGCATCGCGTACTGCGGTCGCGGCCAGGAGGAGTGCGGCTGCGTGACGCCCTGGGACTACTGCTGCGAGGAACCGGCCATGCGCGCCGCACGCATGGCGGTCGAGCTGCGCGACAAGGCCGGCAAGGTCGTGAAGCAGGACGACCTCGGCCTGCGCTTGCTCGACCTCGTCGCCGTGAAGGGCACGCTGCAGAAGACCGAAGAGGGCGGCCTCTACCTCGTGACCGAAGACGGCTGGTTCCGCCGCGATCGTCCGACGCTGCCCGAGGGCCTCGACTGGCCCGAGTAGGGATCCGTCGTAGCGCCTAGACCTCGACCGCGGCGCCCAGCCGCGCGAGGGTCGTCTCGCGACCGAGCAGCTCCATCGTCTCGAAGAGCGGCGGGCTGATCTTCGATCCCGTGACCGCGACGCGCACGGGCTGGAAGAGCTCGCGCGGCTTCCAGCTGTACTCCTCGCACAGGCTGCGCAGCAGCGCCTCGATGGAGGCCGTGTCCCAGCTCTCGAGCTTCTCGAGGGCGCCCACGATGCCGCGCAAGAGGTCCTCGACCTCGCCGGCGTTGCGCTTCTTCGGGACCATCTCCTCCTGGGCGTAGCCGCTGACGTCCGATGCGAAGAAGCACCGCGTGAGCGGCGCGTACTCCTGGAGCGTCTTGATGCGCTCCTGCACGAGCGGCATGGTCCGGCCGACGAAGTCGCGCGCGGCGTCCCCGTCGAGGCCGCCGTTCGCGTCGATCCACGCCAGCACATCGGCCTCGGCGGCGTCGGGCTCGAGGCCCCGCTCACGCCGATACGCCAAGTGGTCCAGGACGCGCTGGGTGAGGTTCGCCTCGCTGTCCGCGCGGATGTACTCGCCGTTGAGCCACAGCAGCTTGTCCATGTCGAACACGGGGCTCGACGTGCTGATGCGCTTCACGTCGAAGTCGCGCAGCATCGACGCGAGATCGAACATCTCCTCGCCGTCCGGGCTCGAGTAGCCCATCAGCGCCAGGAAGTTCAGCAGCGCCTCGGGCAGGTAGCCGTTCTCCTTGTACCAGATCAGCGACGTCGGGTTCTTGCGCTTGCTGATCTTGCTCTTGTCCTTGTTGCGCAGGAGCGGCATGTGCCGGAAGCGGGGCTTCTCCCATCCGAACGCTTCGTAGAGCAGCACGTGCTTCGGCGTCGAGGTGATCCACTCCTCGGCGCGGATCACGTCGGTGACCTCCATCAGGTGGTCGTCGACCACGTTGGCGAGGTGGTACGTCGGGAAGCCGTCGCTCTTGAGCAGGACCTGGTCGTCGATCGTCTTGCCCTCGATCTCCACGTCACCGCGCAGCTCGTCGTGGAACACGACCGCGCGATCCTTGGGGACCTTGAGGCGGATGACGAACGGCGTGTTCTCGGCGAGCTTCGCCTCGACCTCCTCGGGCAGCAGGCCGCGGCACAGTCCGTCGTACCCCGGCGGCTCCTTGCGCGCGCGCTGCGCACGGCGCAGCTCGGCCAGTCGCTCCGGGGTGCAGAAGCAGCGGTACGCCGTGCCGTTGTCGATCAGCGTCTGGGTGTTCTCACGGTAGATGTCCGTGCGCTCGGACTGGCGGTACGGCCCGTTCGGCCCTCCGACGTCCGGGCCCTCGTGGTAGCTGAGACCCAGCCAGGTCAGCGCCTCCGTGATCTGACGCTCGGAGTCCTCCTGGTAGCGCGTGCGGTCCGTGTCCTCGATGCGCAGGATGAACCGGCCGCCCGTCGTCTGCGCGAGGGCGTAGTTGAAGAGGGCCATGTAGGCGGTGCCGACGTGCGGATCGCCGGTGGGGCTCGGCGCGACGCGCACCACGGCGGGGCTGGATGTGTTGTCATTGGCGTTCATGGGACGCTCCACGAGGGGCGGCCATGCTACGGCTCGGATGGCGTCTTTCGCGCTTCCGCGCAACCGAGGTTCGCGCCGGACGCCGGAAGCCACCTGCCGTATGCTGGGCCCTACGACAGGGGAACGCATGGCGCACGCCGAAGACCATGGGCCGGCCGAGGACCTCGCCGATCTGCCGGAGGTCGAGGGCGCCACGATCTCGGGCGTGGTCACGGACTTCGACAACGTGCCCCTCGTCGGTGTGCGCGTCGAGGCCGCCACGTCCGGGGGTGCCGATCTCGATCTGCTGCCGGTCCTCACGGACGTCGAGGGGCGCTTCCAGGTCGAGGGCCTGGCCGAGGGGCGCTACGACCTGCGCTTCCTGCTCGGGCGCGTCAAGGCGCGCACGCTCGCGGTGCCCGTCGGCACCGATCAGCTGCGCGTCCGCCTGGCGCGGCCGCAAGGGCTCCTGCTCGTCACGCGCACCGAGCCCGGTGCCGAGCCGCCCGATCTCGTGCACTTCGTGCTCGAGCGGAGCACGCCGAACCGCACCATCCGCGAGCACTTCGGCCGCACGCTCAAACGACGCCTGCTCCTGTGGAGCATCCGTCCCGGCAAGTACACACTCACCGCCTGGGGCGGTCCCTACCTGCCGGTCGTCGTGCCGGGCGTTGAGGTGGTGGAGTCCATGCCCGCGCCCGAAGTCGAGGTGCTCTTCGCCGCGGTGGGCGGCACGATCGAAGGGCAAGTCATGGGCGCGGCCGGTGAACCCCGCATGGCTACGGTCGCCTGGCGTCGCCTCGACGCGGCGGGCCACATGCCGCGCCACCTCACGACCCAGTCCACCGACGAGCAGGGTCGCTTCCTGATGCGCGGCTTCCCGAGCGGCCGCTACGTGATCAGCGCCTGGGACGGCGCGCAGTCGATCGTCGATGTCGAGGTCGACGTCGAGGACGAGAAGACGCAGTCGGCGCAGCTGACGCTGCCGTAGGTCGCGGCTAGTCGAACTCCGCCTCCAGCGCGTCGAAGCGCGGCTTCCACTTCTTCACGAGCGCGGCGTTCTCGGGCGTCGCCAAGGCCTTCATCCGCTCGAGGGGCGCCACCAGGCTCGGGGCCCCTTCGGCAAAGGCGTCGATCTGCTTCTGCACGCCCTCGGCGCCCCGCTCGGTGGCTTCGACCATCGCCTTCCACGTCGTCATGGCCTCCCCGTAGGCGCGCGCGTCCCAGCGGGTGCCCGCACCGCGCGCCATCACCGCGGCGACGTCGTCGCCGAGGCCCAGCACCTCGCGGTGGATCTCCAGGAGCTCGCCGAGGACGTCGTCGTCGAGCTTCGTGTCCAGCGCCGTGGTCAGCACGTCGCTGACCGCCGCACCGGCCGCCGCGCCCTTGTCGCCGCCGTGCTCGGCCCAGGGATCCGGCGGGGCCTCGCCGCAGGCCGCGAGCGAGACGAGGGTGACGATGAGCAGGATGCGGAGGCGGAGCATGGCAAGGTCCTCGGGAGGGGTTCGGGGTGCCTCCCTAGGGTTCCCAAGCCCTGCCGGCTGTAGACAGGCGACTCAGGGGGCGAGCTTCCCGACCGCCTGCCCCACCCGGAGCCGGGCCCCGGGCTCGAGCGCATCGAACGCGCCGGCCCCGCGCTCGAGCAGCAGCACGATCGAGGAGCCGAACTCGAAACAGCCGCACTCCGCGCCCCGCGTGGCGACGTGGTCCGGCACGTCCCAGGTCCGCGGCTGCGCCGCCCGCCCGCGGTTGGTGCGCACGTCGTGGAAGGTCAGGCGGATCGAGCCGACGTTGAGCGCACCCACGGGAACGTAGGCGAACGCGTGCCCGCTCGTCGTGCGGCCGAGCACGGCGACGCGCTCGTTGCGCGCGAACAGGCCCGGCACGCCGTAGACCGCGCCTTCGTTGACGGGCCACAGGTCGCCCGGGAGGTGCCGCACCGTGTGCACCGTGCCGTCGAAGCACCAGTGGTAGCGGTGGTAGTCGCCCGGGGAGAGGTAGGCCGTGAGGAACGTGCCGCCCTCGAACGGCGCGGCGTCACGCTCGGAGCCGAGCAGGTCGCTCACGCGGTAGGGGAGGCCCTTCACCTGCAGGATCGTCCCGGCCTCGACGTTGCCCGCGTTCTGCACCGTGCCGTCGGCGGGCGAGACGATCGCGTGCGGATCCTCCGGCAGCGGACGCACGCCCGCCTTCAAGGGTCGGGTGAAGAAGTCGAGGAAGCTCGTGTAGGACGCGAGCGGCCGCACCATCTCGGCTTCGTCCACGCCGAAGGCCTTGCAGTAGACCCGGAGGATCGGCTGCAGCAGGAACGACGGCGCCTGGAGGCGGCCCACCTGTCCCATGAACCGCGAGACGAGGCGCCGCGGCAGGGCGCGCACGAAGGCGGGCGGACGTTTGAGCGGCTGCGTCACGGTGCTCTAGCTCCGCGCGCGGGCGGCGAGACGTTCCCACGTGTCGTAGCGGACGTCGATGGTGCCGTCGCCTTCGCCGATCTGGATGTGGGGCTTGGCGGCGCCGTGGAAGTCGCTGCCGCCGGTCGGCACCAGGTCGAGCGCGTCGGCGATCTCGCGGAAGGTCTTGCGCCACCCGCGGTCGTGCGTCGGGTGGTCGACCTCCACGCCGCCCAGGCCGGCTTCCTTGAAGCGCTCGAGGATGGGCCGGTAGTGCGCCTTGGCGCCCAGCCGCAAGGACTTGCCGTGGGCGAGCACCGCCACGCCGCCCGCGGCGACGACGGCCTCGATCGCGGTCTCGGGCGTCGGCATCTCCGCCTGCACGTACGCGGGTCCGCGGTCGTGCAGCCAGTGGCGGAACACCTCGCGGATGTCGTCCGCGTAGCCGCGCTTCACCATCGCCATCGCGAAGTGCGGACGCGCCACGATGCACCCGTGGGCGAACGCTCGGACCTCGGCCTCCTCGAGCGGCATGCCTAGGCCTTCGAGCTTCTCGAGGATCAGGGCGTTGCGCGCGTCGCGGCCTTCGCGCACCTCGGCGAGCAGGGCCTGCAGCCCCTCGTGCGCCACGTCGAACGCGTACGCCAGGATGTGCACCGTGCCGGTCGGCAGCGTCGCGGAGATCTCGCAGCCGTCGATGATCTCCACGCCGAGCCGTGCACCGGCGGCGTGCGCCTCGTCCAAGGCCGACGTGACGTCGTGGTCGGTCACGGCGAGGGCCGTGAGGCCCGCCTCCGCAGCCGTCTCCACGAGCTCGGTGGGCGTGCAGGTCCCGTCCGAGTGGTTCGTGTGGGCGTGCAGATCGATTCGGCGGGCGTCGCTCATCGAGCCCGGGAGGGTACCCGATCAGGGAGCCCCATGACGCGCTCGGGCCTTGCTGTACGGGTCGTCCGAGCCGTCGGCCGCGGCGAACGTCATGCCCATCTCGCGCGCCACGCGGACCAACGGTCCCTTGGGGTTCACCGTGCGGACCGCGCCCGCGGCCCGCGCCAGGGGCACGGACGTGATCCGGTTGCCGCGCAGCGACACGAGGCGTCCGTACGACTTCTCGGCGACCAACGTGACGGCGTGGTGGCCCATGGTCGTCGCGAGGATGCGATCGAAGGCGGTCGGCGTCCCGCCGCGCTGGGTGTGCCCGAGCACGACGTTGCGCACCTCGAGGTTGGTGAGCACGCGCATCTGCTCGGCGAGCACGTAGGAGTTGCCGCCCTTCTTGTTGCGCGCCGAGACGTCGGGCCCGCCCTTCGGTTTGCCCCCGTTCGACGGCGGGCCTTCCGCGCGCATCGCACCTTCGGCCACGACCACGATCGAGAAGTTGCGGCCCATGCCGGCACGGCGGCCGACCTTCTCGGCCAGTCGCATCGGGTCGTAGGGGATCTCGGGAATCAGGATCGCCTCGGCCCCGCCCGCCATGCCGCCGTGCAGCGCGATGAAGCCGCTGTCCCGGCCCATGACCTCGACCAGCATCACGCGGTGATGGCTCTCGGCCGTGGTGTAGAGCCGGTCGATGGCCTGGGAGACGACGCGTACCGCCGTGTCGAAGCCGAACGTCCGGTCCGTGCCCTTGATGTCGTTGTCGATCGTCTTCGGCACCGAGACGACGTTGATCCCGCGCTCGAAGAGCTTGTACGCCATGCGCGAGGTGCCGTCGCCGCCGACCGTGATCAGCGCGTGGATCCCCTTGCGCTTGAGACCCGAGGCAACGCGCCCGGACATGTCGCGCGTTCCGCCGCTTGCCTTGGGCACGTTGAAGATGTCGAGTCGGTTGCTGGCACCGATGATGGTCCCGCCACGGGGCAGGAGGCCCGCGACGTCGTCGCGGGTGAGCAGGCGCAGGCCCTCGCCGCGCGGCTCGAGGAACCCCTCGACGCCGTTCTGCACGCCGTAGACCTCCCAGCCGTAGACGTTCTGCGCGGTCTTCACGACCGCGCGAATCACGGCGTTCAGCCCGGGGCAGTCGCCCCCGCCGGTCAGGATCGCGATGCGCTGCTTGCGGCGCGTCGTGCGCTTCTTGCGGCTCGCCTTCTTGCGCTTGGCGGCCTTCTTGCGTCGCTGCGCCATCGCCTTCCTCCTCCGCGGGTCGTCGGAATGCTACTCGCGCGGCGCACCCGCGGTGCCGCCGTCCCGCGCAAGTGCGGACAGGATCCGATAAAGACCGTCGGACGGCAGATTGCGGAACCCGGCCCGGGCTGCGGCCGCGAGGGACCCGCCTTCGACGGCGGCCTCGACGAACGCGGCGGCGTGCCGCAGATCGGGCGGCTCCAAGGCGGCCCCGTTCTCGAGCAGCCACGCCTGGTTCTGCCGCTCGTGCTCGCCGACCGGCGGCGCGAGCAGGATCGGCAGACCGAGTCCTGCGAAGAACGACATCTCGCTCGGCTTGGTCCAGAGGACGTCGGTTCGCGCGAGCAGGGCGTTGAACGCGTCGAAGTACGCCGGCAGCGACGGCTCGAAGAGGATCTCCACCGCGTTGGTCAGACCCGCGTGTTCGATGTCGCGGCGGAAGCGCTTCGCCACCTCGGGGCGTACGCCCGCTACCAGCGTCAGCCGCAGGCGCCCCGCCGTCAGCGCATCCTTGAAGCCCGGCAGGAAGCGCGCGGCGAGATCGGCCTGGGTGCCTGCGCCGCCGACCGCGAACGTCACCTGCACGGGGGCGCCGCCACCGTTACGCCGCTCGGGATCGATGCGGTCCAAGCGCTGCTCGAGGTTCGCCTGCGCGACGGGTCCGTCCGGGCCACCCATCAGCTCGCCCGGTAGCGGGAAGCCGGTGACCTCGATCGCGTCTGCGCGCACGCCGTACGCGCGCAGCCGTGCCGCCGCGCGCTCGCTCGGCGCGAAGTAGTGGATGCGCGACGTTGCGCCGTCGACCGGTGCCCAGACGCGGTGGATGTCCGAGTCCGTGACGACGGTGTAGATCGACTCGACGCCCCCGATGTCGGCGGCGATGGCCGGCGCAAAGTACGTCGTGAGCAGCGGGCGCTGCTCTGCCTTCAACTGCTCGATCAGCTGTCGCGCCAGGTCCTTCGTGCGCACGAAGCGCGCGAGACGCCTCACCGCCCAGCCCGGCTTGGTCAGGTCGCGCGTCGTGTCGAGCGGCTCGATGTCCGTCATCGAGCGCAGGAGCGGACGCAGCGGTGCGCCCATGCGCTTCGCCGACGTGCGCGTGAGCCACTCGTAGAAGCGACGCCAGCGATGCCAGCGCTTCCGATCGACCCCATCGGCGAGCGGCGGACGGTCGCAGGCGAGCAGCGGCTCGTCGAGCGCATCCGCCAACGCCGCCGCGGCGCGCATGTGGCCGTAGCCCATGTCGATGGCCACGACCATCGGCCGCGGGACCGGCAGCGGCTCGTGTCGGGACGCGCTCATCGGCGACTGAAGATCGCGACGCGCACACCCCAGGACCGATCGAAGAGGATCGGCGGGACGGGGATGAAGGACGTCGCGCCGGCCTGCATCCACCCGGCACCGATGATCGGTCCCAGGCGCTTGTAGTACGCGTCGATGTCCTCCGTCTCCTCGTGCGCGAGGATGAGGAAGATGCGCTCGGCCTGCTTCAGCTGCTCGCCGTAGCGCGCTTGCAGCGCCTCGGAGGACAGGAGCTCCTGGGGCAGGAGGATGCGCTCCAACCGCTGACGGTCGTAGTAGTCCCAGACGAGGTGCAGGTACCAGGGGTGCATCAGCACCAGGTCGCCCGGCTGCGAGAGCGTTTCGACGAAGCGGTGCGCGTCGCGCCACGGCTCCTTGCCGAAGGCGTGCCCGTGATCGAGCGCGCGCAGCGGGTGCTTCGGGTTCACGCCGTAGCGAAGGGGCAGGCGGTACTCGTCGAGTCGCGCGCCGCGGCCGAGCGGATCGAGCTGCGCCGGCACCGTGAAGTAGGCCGCGAGCCCGACGCCGAGCAGCACGCAGAGCGCCGGCAGCCAGACGATCTTGACGAGCGAGCGGGCGTGGAAGACGCCGTACGTCGCAAGGAAGAACAGCCACGGGGCCAGGAAGAGCAGGTAACGCTCGTGGACCAGGGGGAACGCCGGGAACACCGCGAGCACGAAGAGCACGGGCACGACCACGTTGAAAACCACGAACGAAGCGAGGCCGTGCTCGCGCCGCAGTCGCCACGCGCCCAGCACGATCGGAACGAACCAGAGCGCCGCCGTGACGCCGATGGTGAGCGCCTCCTCGGCCATCACCTCGCCGATGCCCTCATCGAGGCGCGGACGGTCCACCACGACCAACGCCGGGCCCGCGCCGATGCGCCACAGCACGTACCCGAGCCGGGCGAAGGGATCGAAGGGCTCACCGGTCGAGATGCCCTCGTAGTTCGAGAGCAGGTAGAGGAACCAGGGCACGAAGAGCAGGCCGGCGCATCCGACGGCGACGAGGAAGGGCCAGGGGCGCACGGCGCTCGCCGTGCCGCGGCTCTGCCGCGCGACCCACAGCACATGGGCCGCGTGACCGAGGATCGGCCAGATGGCGAAGTACTGCGTGTACAGCGCGAAGGCCGCCAGAAGCGCGTAGCCAACGAGCGATGCACGGTCGTTCCTGTCCAGCCAGCGCAGGTAGAGGAGCGAGAGCCCCACAGCCTGGGCCAGCAGGAGCGCGTACATGCGCGCCTCCTGCGCGTACTCGATGAAGTACGTCGAGGCGGCCACGAACCCCGCGAACCAGAGCGCCATCTTGCGGCCGGTCGCCGGATCCGAGAGGCGGACGAACCCGCCGCGCCGCGGCTGCGCCGAGCCGTCGAAGAGCCGGAGGCCCAGGAGCCAGCAGAGCCAGATGGTGACGATCCCGAGGATCGCGGCCGGCGCGCGCAGGGCCCACTCGGAGTCGCCGAAGATGGAGATCCACACCCGCGTGATGGCCCACCAGGCCGGCGGGTGGTTGGCCTCGGCGAGGAGGGTTCCGCCCCAGGTGGGGCGGGTGGCCCACGACCAGGTCGCGCCTTCGTCCAGCCAGAGGCTGTGCTCCGAGAGCGTGGCCAGACGCAGCACGGCCCCGGCGGCCAGGATGTTGAGCAGGGTGCGGGGCGGAGCGCGGAAGGGCATGCGACCCGGATGGAACCACCCAGGCGACGGCGTGTCGAATCTTCAGTACGGTCCGGTGCTTGCGTACGGATGCCGCCGTCGGCTGCGTCCCCCTTGGGCTGTTGGAGAGAGAGCCATGTCACGCCCCCTGTTCGTCTCGCTTGTTGCCCTTTCGCTGGTCCTCGGGACGCTCATCGCCTCGGCGGATGAAGGCGCCGCCCGCCGGGCGGCCCTGCGCGCGGCCGAAGAGCCCCTGCGCGACGGGCGCTACGAGGAGGCGGCCCGGGCCCTCGCGGCCTTCCGGACGAAGTACGCCGGCACGCCCGAGGCCGTCGAGGCCTGGGTGCTCGAGGCCCGCGCCTACCTGAAGGGGGAGGACCCCCGCCGCGCCCTCGCCGCCACGACGGATTTCCTGGCGGTCCATGGGGAGGACGCCTGGGCGGGTCGCATGCGCCACACGGCGGCCAAGGCCTACGAGGCCCTCGGCCAGACGGAAAAGGCGTCGGACCTCCTCAAGGCGCTGGCGGACGACGCCACCGCGCCGGCGGCGCGCGCGCGCATCGGGGCGCTCCACGCCAAGCTGGGCGACGAGGACTTCGACGGCGTCGAGGTCACCGACAACCTCGGCCGCAAGGTGAAGCAGCGCAACATCCAGCGCGCACACACGAGCTACAGCCGCGCGCTCGCCATCGGCGTCGCACCGAACGAGGTGCCGCGCATCCGCGAGCGCATGGCCCAGATCCAGGAGGAGCGGAAGCAGTTTCCGCAAGCGGCCGCGTCCTGGGACGCCCTGCTCGACGCACTGGGCATGCGCGACCGCAAGGTCTGGGGCGACCGCGACGACAACATGGACGAGGCGGCGTTCGAGCGCTACGCCGTCGGCCGCGCTCGTGCGCAGCTCGGCGCCGGCCGCCGCGCCGAAGCGCGCGCAGACCTCACCCAGGCCCTCGCGGTGTGGCCCAAGGGCAAGCGCCACATGGAGATCCTGCTGCTGCTCGGCAAGGAGCGCGTGCTCGCCTGGGAGCAGACGAGCGACGACGTCGCCTTCGAGGAGGGCGTCGACTGGCTTCGCAAGGCGATTGAACAGCATCGCGACGACCCCGAGGCGGTGAAGGCGCAGCGCGAGCTGGCGGGCTTCTACGCGCAGCGGGGCAAGCTCGAGCAGGCCGCCGCGGAGTGGCTCGCGCTCGTGCAGCGGTTCCCGAAAGACGCGTTCGTGCCCTACGCGCGCAACCAGGCCGCGGATGCGCTGCAGGCGGCCGGCAAGTTCGACCGCGCGATCCAGGAGTGGGAGCGCTTCCTGGCCGCGCATCCGAATCACGAGCTGTGGGAGGGCGTGCGCGCGGCGATCGTGAACGCGCACTACCTGAAGGCCGTCGACCACAAGGCGAAGGACCGGATCCAGGAAGCGATCGAGGCCTATCGCGCCTTCGCCGAGACCTATCCCACCGAGGGCCGCGCGCCCATGGCGCTCGTGGCGGCGGGCTCGCTCCTGCGCCAGGCGAAGGACGTCGAGGCCGCGCTGGCCGTGTGGCGCGGCGTGACGGGCCGCTACGCCAAGAGCCGCATGGCGCCGATGGCCTACGGCCTGATCGCAGTCACGCTCGAGGACGACCAGGGGAAGCTCGAGGACGCGATCGCCGCGTACGAGGAGCTCATCAAGAAGCACCCGCGCACGCCTCAGGCACGCGACGCACAGCGGCGCCTCGAGCGCCTGCGCGCGAAGCACCTCGAGGTGCGTTCCGAGCAGGTCGTGGGCCTCGGCGACCCCAAGCGCTTGCGCGTGCTCACGCGCAACATCTCGTCGCTGCGCGTGCGCGTCTACAAGCTCGGCATCGAGGAGTACTTCCGCCGCAAGGGGACGGTCGCGGGCGTCGAGAACCTGCAGCTCGAGATCGTCAAGCCCGACTGGACGCTCGAGTGGGAGCTCGATCCCTACAAGCCGTTCGCGCTGATCGAGGCCGACCGCGCGCTGCCCGTCACCGAGCCCGGCGCCTACGTGGTCGTGGCGGGAGACGACGACCTCACCGCCACGTGCCTCCTGCTCGTGAGCGACCTCGAGATCGTGGTGAAGCGCGCACGTGACCGCCAGCTCTTCGTCTGGGCCTTCGACCGCGCGACCCAGCAGCCCGTCTCGGGGGCCCGCGTCCTCGCGGCCGGCAAGCGCGAGACGCTCGGCAAGACCGGCGCCGACGGCGTCTGGAAGGGCAAGAGCGGATCCTCGACCGGCGGTGTGCTTGTCGTGTCCGACAAGGGCCCCGCCACGACGGCGATTCCCAGCGGGAAGTCCGTCTCCCATGCGGGGTTCCGGGCCAAGGCGTACGTGTACACGGACCGCCCGGTCTATCGACCGGGCCACAAGGTGCACTGGCGCGCGGTCTTCCTCGACGCGAGCGGCGGCGCCTACCGGGGCGGCCAGCAGCACCGCGCCTGGGTCAAGCTCTACGACGCGCGCGGCCAGCAGGTACGCCGCGCGGAGGTGAAGGCGAGCGCGCACGGCGTGTACGCCGGCAGCTTCGAGCTCGACGGTGCCGCGCCGCTCGGGCAGTGGCGCGTCCAGCTGGAGGTGCGTCGTCGTGGCACGTGGAACGGCACGTTCCAGGTCGAGGAGTTCAAGAAGCCCGAGTTCACGGTCGCGATCGTGCCGGACGAGCCCGTCTACCTGACGGGCCGCACGGTGCAGGCCACCGTCCGGCTGCGCTACGCGTTCGGCGGCGCCGTTCCGGAGGCGCCGGTGGACGTGCGGGTGTACCGCTTCGACCGCACCTTCGCGCCCGAGGGCACGGACGACTACAGCTGGTACTTCAAGGACGACCGCCCGAAGCCCGAGGCGCGCCGCAGCACGCGCGGCGGCGTGCTCGTGAAGCGCGAGCGGCTCGTGACCGACGCCCAGGGCGAGGTCCGTATCGAGTTCGACACCCGCGTGCAGGACGGCGACGCGGAGTACGTCGTGCAGGCCGCCGCCCAGGATGTCACGCGACGTTGGATCGCGGATCAGGGCCGGATTCCGGTCACGCGCGCGGACCACATGGCCGTCGTGAAGACGGACCGCAAGGTCTACCGCCCGAAGCAGCGCATGAAGATCGAGGTGCGCACGATGGACGCCCGCGGCGTGCCCGTCGCGCGCAGCGGTGAGGTCGTCCTGTATCGCGTGCGCACGCACCGCGTCCCCGTGGACGTCAAGCGCCGCGGGCCCCGCCCGCCGCCGGCCGTCGTTCGTGACGAGGAGGTCGAAGAGGCCCGCGTCACGGTCACCACGAACGAGCGCGGCCGCGCCGAGGTCGAGCTCGAGGTGCCGGAGCCCGGCCGCCTCCGCGTGCGCTGGAAGGCGAAGGACACGCGCGGCACGCTCGTCACGGCCCACGCCGACTGCGACGCCGCCGGCGAGGCCGAGGACCTCAGCAAGGACGCGCGCCTCGTGGCGTCGCGCACGCTCTACCGCGAGGGCGACGACGTCGAGCTGCTCGTGCACAGCCCGCGCACCGGCGTCAAGGCGCTGTTGACCTACGAGGGCGAGCAGGTGCTCGAGCACCGCATCCTCGACCTGCGCGGGAAGAGCACGCTCGTCGCGCTGCCCGTCCGCGCCAAGCACGCGCCGAACGTTTTCTTCAAGGTTGCGATCCCCGGCGGCGAGAAGCTGCTGGAAGCGGACACGGAGATCGTCGTCCTGCGTCACCTCGACGTGCGGGTGCGCATGCCCAAGGCGAGCGCCGCGCCCGGCGAAGAGATCGAGGTCCAGGTCCAGACGCTCGACGCCCAAGGCAAGCCCGTGTCCGCCGAGGTCGGGGTCGGGCTCGTAGACGAGACGGTCTACGCCGTCGCGCGCGACGTGACGCCCCCGATCCGCCCGCACTTCTACGACAAGCGTCGCGTGAACGCCGTGGTGACGGCCTCGTCGATCGGGGCGCGCTACTACGGCACCACGCGCGAGACGAGCAAGGACCTCCTCGCCGACCAGGCCGCGCGCAAGGGCGGCGCGAAAGCCGTGGCCCTACAGGACGCGATCCGCCTCGCGCGCGAGGCGCTGCGCGACGGCCGCTACCAGGACGCCGTGGGCCAAGCGGTCCGCGCGCTGGAGCTCGACTCCCGCTCCTGGGATGCGCGCAACCTCATGGCCGAGCTCACGCGCGACGACCGCGCGCGCAAGCAGCTCGAACTCTACGCCCGGACCGCCGGCAGGAAGCTCGAGGACCAGCTGGCCGCCGGCGAGGTCTATGACATCGAGGAAGCCGAGAAGAGCGTGCGTCGTTTCAAGGAGTCGGCCAAGAAGTCCAAGGGCATGCCGACGACGCCGGACAGTCCGGCCGACTTCGCCAAAGCCGACGGGAAGCCCATGGCCGACAAGGACGCCATCGGCTTCCGTCCCTCGGGCGGCGGCCGCGGTGGCCAGTACCGCGGGCCGGGCGGTGCGGTACCGCCCTCCCTGCGCGAGCCGTCGGATCCGACGCCGCCCGCGCCGATACGCGGCGCCTTCGTCGTCCAGGGTGAGGCGCGCAGCGCCAGCCCCCTGTTCCAGCTCGGCAAGCGCGCCGAGGAGCTGGGCTACGCAGACCTGTCCAAAGGCCAGGCGGCATTCGGCCTCGATTTCGGCGGCCTGTTCCAAGTGCGCAAGACGTTCGCGGACACGGCCGCGTGGTTCCCGCACGTCGTGACGAACGAGAAGGGCGAGGCCAAGGTCAAGGTCACCCTGCCCGACAACCTCACCACGTGGCGCGCTACGGCGCGCGGCGTCTCGAAGAGCGCGCTCGTCGGGGAGGGCCGCGGGAGCATCGTGGCCCGCAAGCGTCTCTTGCTGCGCGTCGACCCGCCGCGCTTCCTGGTCCAGAGCGATGAGGTGACGATTCCGTCGGTCGTGCACAACAACACCGACGGCCCGGTCGAGGTCACGGTCGAGATCGACGCCGAGGGCATTCGTATCGACGGCGACAACGAGACGCTGAAGGTCGCGCTCGGCGGTCGGGGGCTCTCGGACCGTCGCTTCCGCGCGCACATGCCCGGCACGGTGAAGCTCGAGGCGCGCGCGATCTCGGATGGCGGCGCCGACGCCGTGGAGCTGTCCTTCGGTGCGCTCCCGCGCGGCATCAAGACGACCGACGGCCGCACCGGCGTCGTCGACACGCGTCTGGGTGCAACGCAGGAGACCTTCCTCGAGGTGCCCGAGAACGTGGTGCCCGGCACGAACCGCCTCGTGATCGTGCTGTACCCCGGACTCGAGGACGCGCTGCTCGATCGCGTCGTCTACCTGGAGTTCTTCCCCTACGGCTGCGTCGAGCAGACCGTGCACCGCTTCCTGCCGGCGCTCCAGGCGCGTGCGGCGATCCGCGCGGCGGGACGCCCGATGCACGCGCAGCTCGCACGGCTCGATGTCGCGATCCGTCGCGCCGCCGACCGCCTGCGCAACCTGCAGAACGACGACGGCAGCTTCGGTTGGTTCGGCCGCGGCAAGGGCGACCTCGCCATGACCGCGTATGCGTTGCTCGGGCTCGCGGGCGCGCGCGAGGGCGGCGTGAGCGACCTCAACAACGCCATCGAGCGCGCCGCCAAGCGACTGCCGCAGATGATGGGGCAGGGCACGGAGGACCAGCGCGCGCTGGCGCACTACGCCCTGGCCTCGATCGGCCGCATCCACACCGAGTCGTATGCCACGACCTTCCGCCGCCGCAGCGACGACCTGAGCGTCGCGGGCCTCGCGTGGATGAGCCTCGCAGCCACACGGCTGGAGCGCTCGTTCGACGTGTCCGAGCTCACGCGGCTCCTGCTCGAGCGCCGTGTCGAGAAGGACGGCCTGACCTCCTGGCCCGGCCGTCGCCGCGACTGCTTCGTCGGCAGCGGGCGTGAAGCCACCGGGCTCGCGCTGCAGGCGTTGATCGAGGCCGAGATCGAGACGCCGCACGTGGACCGCGGCTTCCAGTGGCTGCTGCAAGGCGGCGGCCTCAAGCGCATCGGCACGACCAAGGACGCCGCCGCCTTCGTCGGCGCGGCCTCGGCGTACATGCGAAAGGGGCGCATGCAGGGCTTCGGCGGCACCGTCGAGATCCTGCTCGACGGCCGGGTCGTGCGCACGGTGAAGACGGGCGCGGCGCCCCTCGCTGTGGCCGACCGGCGCTTCGAGATCCCGGAGGCCGACGCCCTGCGCGCCGGCCGCCACAAGCTGACGTTCCGCCTCGCCGGCGAGGGCCGTCTCGGTTGGGCGGCGCGCCTCGAATCCGTGGTCGCCTCCAAGGACCTCCCGGCCGACGAGCACGGCTTGCGCATCGCGCGCAGCTACCTCACGCCCGAGGAAGCGCCGGTCGAAGGACAGCCGCCCGCCGAGAAGCCGGGCTACACGATCCTGCGTCCGTCGGCCCGCCCCAAGGTCGAGGCCAAGGACCTCGAGGTGGTCGGCAGCGGCGATCGCGTGCTCGTGCGCCTCAAGGTCGAGACGGAGCGCGCGCTCGACTACGTGCTGATCGAGGATCCGCTGCCCGCCGGCTTCGAGGTGCTCGCCGACACGACGCGCGGCCCGTTCGACTGGCAGGAGCGCCGCGACCAGCGACAGGTCTTCTTCGCGACGCGCGTGCCCGCGGGCGGGACGACCTTCGAGTACGTGATGCAGGCGACGCACCTCGGCTCGTTCACCGCGCTCGGGACGACCGCGCACGCGATGTACGCGCCGGAGTTCCACGGCCGCGCGGAAGGGCGGACGATCCGCATCCTGACGCCGGCCCAGGCGCACGGCGGCGACACCGAGCGGGAGCCGACGCCGGACGAGATCTACCAGCGCGGCAAGCGCTTCTTCGCCGAGGAGAAGTACGACCAGGCGCGACCGATCTTCGAGACGCTCCGGACCACGCAGCCTTTGCGCGACGTCATCGTCGAGGAGATCGAGGCGCACCTGCTGAAGATCGCCATCGAGACGAAGGACGCGCGCGAGATCGTGCGCGCCCGCGAGGCGCTGATCCGCCGCAACCCGAAGCGCATCCCCGGCGACCTCGACACGCAGCGTGCGATCGCCGGCGCGTATCACGAGATCGATGAGTTCGAAGTGGCCAACAACCTCTTCCGCGATCTCGTCACGCGCGGCTTCGCGCTGCACGCGGAGTGGAGCCGGACGCTCGCCAGTCGTGGGCGCGAGATCGAGGGCCTCGACGGCCTCGGCACGACGCTCAACGCGTTCCCGATCGCCAACGCGACCGCCCAAGCAGCGTTCCAGCGCGCCCAGCGCTACCGCGAGCTGCGGCGTCCGACCGACCGCTCCGGCGGGCCGGCCGGGGCGCCGATGGACGAGGACACGCTCGACGCGCTGTGGAGCCTCACCGCCCACTACGCGGGAACGCCGATCGCGGCACCCGCGACGTACGCGCTCGTGGGCGCGCTGCGCCGGGCGGCCGCCCTCGACCAGGCGATCGTGACGGCCGAGGCGTTCCTGCGTCGCTTCCCCGACAGCCACTTCGTCGACGACTGCATGTTCTTCCTGGCCGACAGCCGCTTCCGCATCTTCGAGGAAGACCCGAGCGACGCGGCGGCAACGGCCGTGCGCGAGGCGGCGGAGCCGCTCGTCAAACAGAAGTTCAAGCAGTCTCGCGGCGGCACGGGCTACAGCGAGTTCCGTGCGCGTGCGTATCACATCCTCGCGCGCGTCCACCACGTGCGGGGCGAGCTCGACGCCGCCATCCGCATGTACAAGAAGGCGGGCGGCATCGAGGACGCGCGCGAAGCGCTGGCCTACCTCACCGCGAAGGAGTTCCGCCTCGACGGAACCCACGTCGTGGCGAAGGACGGCAAGCCGGAGTTCCGCGTGACGTACCGCAACGTGGATGCGGTCGAGCTCTCGGCCTATCCGGTGGACCTGCAGGTGCTCTTCGCCGTGCGCAAGACGCTGGTGGATCTGCACCGCGTCGACCTCAGCGGCATCGTGCCGCCGTATCGCTGGCAGGCGAAGCTGCCGGACAGCGGCGACCACCAAGCCCACGAGCGCACGCTCGAGCTGCCCGTCGAGGGCAGCGAGCCCGGCGTCTGGCTCGTGATCGCCAAGGCCGGCGGGATCGAGGCCAGCACGCTCGTGATCCGCACGGATCTGAAGGTCGTGTTGCAGCGCATCGGCCAGAAGGTGCGCGCCTACGTGACCGACGCGACCGGCAGGCCGATCCGCGGCGCGCGGGTCACCGTGTCGAACGGTCGGGAGATCCGCGCGCGCGGCGTGACCGACGGCCGAGGCGTCTTCGAGGCGCCCGGCGTGGGGGCCGACGTGAGCGTCGTGGTCTCGAAGGGAGAGCGCTACGCCATCGCGCGTTGAGCCCACGTACACCCCAACAGCAGGCGAGTAGGCCCGATTTTCTGGGGCCGGGCCCGAGGGGATTCTGTGTTCGCTCTAAAGCGGGCCGGGGCGTCCTTACGATGAAAAGACGGGGAAAGGACGTGCTTCCGAATGCTCGAGAGCCAGCTGCTGAAGTCGATCTTCCGTGACGCGAGCGATCTCGTCGTCATCCTGAAGCCGAACCGCGCCATCAAGCAGGCGAACCCCTCGTTCCTCGAGGCGATCCCCGGCGCGCGGACGGGCGTCGACTTCATGAGCCTGGTCTCGCCCGACGTCCAGGACGAGGTGCTGGGTCGTCTCGTGCGGGCCGCCGGCGGCGACGACGTGGGCATCGAGGTGCGTCACGGCAAGAAGGACGGCATGCCCGTCGTGGTCGAGTACCGCTTCTTCCCGGTCGACGACGGGATGGTGGCCGGCATCGGCCGCCGCCGTGTCCGTCCGGTCTCCACCGAGGAGGCCCTCGGCCGCGCCAAGGCGGAGCTGCGCGAGAAGGCGCGCATCCTCGACGAGATCCAGCTCGAGCTGACCCAGGTGCCGTTCATCGACCCCGTCACCGGCGTCTGGAACCGCATGCAGGTCTTCGAGCGCCTCACCGCCGAGTGGAGCCGCTGCGAGCGCTACGGCACGCCGCTTTGCTGCCTGCTCATCGACGTGGAGGGCCTCGAGCCCGTCCGCGCCGAGGACGGCACGCTCTTCGCCGACGAGGTTCTCAAGACGCTCGCTCGCCGGCTCAAGACGGTCTGCCGCGATCACGACATCGTCGGCCGCTTCGCCGGCGACCGCTTCGTGGTCGTCGCCGTCCAGGCCGACGCCGAGGGCGCGCGCTCCTTCTCGGGCCGCATCCTCGAGGCCATGACCCATGAGCCCGTCACGGTCGAGCAGCGCAAGGTCAAGATCGACATCCGCATCGGCGGTGCCACCAACCGCTCCCAGGGTGTCGAGATCCTCGAAGACCTCTTCAGCGTCGCCGAAGGCGCCCTCCTCGACGCCCGCGACGCCAACCGCCTCTACAAGGTCGCCGACGAGCTGCACGTCTGAGCCGGTGGCTCAGGGACGTCGTCCTGGCGGCGTGAACAGCTGATTTGGGACGAGCTCGAAGCCAGGCAGCGCATTCGAGACGACCGCGCGGTCGCCGTCGCTGTGCTGGTACGCCTTGGGGCTTACGAGCTCGATCGTTCGCTCGAGCGGGTCCACCAGCCACACCTCGGCGACGCCGATGCCGATCAGTCTGCGCGCCTTGACGTCCCGATCGCGCGATCGGCTGCTGGGAGACAGCACCTCCACGGCGATCAGCGGCACGCCGACATAGTGGTCCGATCCGGGAGGCGCCTCCCGCAGCACGACCACGTCCGGCTGATACACGTTCACGTCGTCGATCAGCACATCTACGGGAGAGGGGAGCGCGAGGTCCGCCCCTGCCAGGTCCTGCAGCTTGCGCAGGATCCGCCCGGTGAGGCGCTGATGGTCGTAGGTCGGCGCGGGCTCCTTTACCAGCCAGCCGTCGATGAGCTGGGCAGGAAAGCCCTCGGGCAGCCTGTCGTAGTCGCGGCGCGTGTAGATCGAAACCATCGGTTCCATGATCCTACCTCGCGCGAACACGGACGCCGGTCACGCGGGAAATCAGGGGGCGTGACGAAGCCGCTATCCTCCCCACCATGTGCTTCGTCCTGCTCCACCACCAGACGCGCGAGGACTACCCCGTCGTCGTGCTGGCGAACCGGGACGAGTACTTCGATCGTCCGTTCGAGGGCCCGGCGGTGCGCGACGAGACGCTCGGCATCGTGGCGCCGCGCGATCTGCGCGCGGGCGGTACGTGGCTGGGCATCAACGGCCACGGCATGGTGGCGGCGCTCACGAACCGCGGGCACCGCGTGTTCTCGGACGTACGCAGCCGCGGCCGCCTCGTCGACGACGTCCTGCGTAGCGGTTCGGCCGATGCCGCGATCGACTGGATCCAGCAGCACCTGGGCGCGACGGCCTACGCCGGCTTCAACCTGCTGCTCGCCGATGCGCGGCAGGCGTGGGTCGTGCGCCACGACGGAAGCGACGCGCCGCTCCGGCCCGCGTCCGACGACGTCATCGCCCTCGAACCGGGGGCCCACACGCTCTCGAACCTGCACGACGTGAACGAGGTGCCCGTGCCCCCGCTCGGCGTGCCGCCCGCTTCGCACGAGCCGCTCCCGTCCACCTTCGAGAAGCTCGCGGCCCTGGCCGCGGACGAGACGACCCCGCTCCCCGGCGACCACCGGATCCTCAAGCGCGGCACGAATCGCGGCACTGTCTGCAGCGCCCTGATCGCGCTGCCGCCGGAAGGGGCGGGCACCGCCGTCTTCCACTTCGCCGACGGCGTGCCCGGGGAGCGTCCCTTCCGCCCCGTTCGCTAACACGGGGAGAACAGCCCGGCTCCAGTCCCGGCGTGGCGCTGGTCGATACGGGGAGCCCGTGTACCTCGTCCTCGCCCTGCTCGTCCTGCTGATGCTCCTGCCCTACGTGCTGGGCCCCGTGCTCGTGCGCCGGCAGTTCCGCCACCGCAAGGAGCCCGAGGTCGTGAAGGTCGGGCTCGACGACATGCCGCGCGAGGCGCAGGCCTACATCGCCGAGGCCGAGGAGGCACTCATCGCGCTGGGCTTCGAGCCCGTCGGGCGCGTGCGACTCAACACCGTCCCCAACGCCGTTGCGTGGGGATCGCTCCTGCTTCACCGCACGAACCGCGACCTGGCGAACATCGCCGCCGCGGGTCCCGTCGTCGGCGGCGATGCGACGGTGATCGAGCAGCGCCACACCGAGTTCATGACGCAGTGGAAGGAGCGGGAGCTCCTGACCAACAACTGCCAGCAGGCGCAGCCCTTCGGCCCCGTGCGCGGTCAGGCCGTCGTGTCGTTCATGGACATGGACGACCTGGAGCTCCTCTACCGCATCCACCGGGCCCGCGTGGTCGCGCAGGATGCCGAGACGGTTTCGCTGATGCCCGTGCCGGGCATGGAGCTCGACGTGATCGCCGACGCGTCGCGCAGCTTCATCGAGGCGCAGGAGCAGCGCGGCAACGTCCGCCTGCTCGACGACGGCGAGACGTACGGCCTCACGTGGCGGGCCGCGTTCAAGGCGACCTGGAAGCAGCTCTGGCCGTTCCAGGGCATGGAGCTCACCGAGACGCGCGAGAACGCGCGCCGCCTGCTCACGACGCTCGACATCGAGGTGCCCGAGGACCAGGTGACGCCCTCCGAGCCGTCGTCACGCGCGGTCGCCTCGCAGTCCGCCTGAGGCGCGCGGGTCCGTCCCCGCTACGATCCGCGACCTTCGTGGAGGTCGCTTGAGCGAGGCTGTTCGTCCCCTGCCCGTCGGCGTCGTGGTTCCGACGCGCAATGCGATGCCCTGGCTGCCGCCGCACGTCGAGGCTCTGCGCGCGCTCGCGCCCCATGTGCAGGAGATCCTCGTCGTCGACAGCGAGTCGGACGACGGCACGACGGCGTACATCGAGCAGCACGTCGAGCATCCGGCGCTGCGCGTGCTCTCGCATCCGCCCGGACTCTATCCGTCGTGGAACCACGGGATCGCGAGTGTCGAGGCGCCGCTCACCTACATCTCGACCGTCGGCGACGTGATCACCCCCGAAGGCCTCACGCACCTCGTCGAGGTGATCGAGCAGCACGACGCGGACGTCGTCGTCAGCCCGCCACGCTTCGAGCTGGCGCCGGGCGCGGAGCCGTCGACGGAGCCCTGGCCGATCCTGGAGATCCTGCAGTGGCTCGAGGTCGATCAGCCGCGGGCCCTGCCGAGCCACACCGCCTACTGGCTCGCGATCTTCTACATGCCGCAGGCCGTGCTGGGCAGCGCGGCGAGCAACCTCTTCCGCACGTCGTTCCTCAAGACCGCGCCCTATCCTGACGACTGCGGTGCGGCGGGCGACACCGCCTGGACCCTGGCCCACGGCCTGCGGGCCGCCTTCGCGCTCACACCCCGAGAGTGCGCGAGCTACCTGCACCAGCCCGGCTCCGCCATGACGCGCAGACCGCCCCCGGAGCTCATGCGGCGCCTGCGAACGATCGCGGCACGGGCACTCGAGGCCGCGTTCGACGGGACCGATCCCGACGACGACGGCGAGGCCGACGCGCTGCGCATACTCCTGGGCCTGCTCCAGCGCGCCGAGCGCGTCGAGACGGAGAAGGTCGAGCACCGCGCCGTGCTCGAAGCCAGCCGCACCGGCGGCGTGCCGTGGTTCCTCTCGCGCACCGCGTGGCGCGCACGCGCCGGCCGCAACCGCGGGCGCCGCGCGATCAAGGCGATCCACGCCGAGATCGAGGCACTCGTGAAGCGCACCCTGCCGCCGACGCCGCCCGGGTGGCGCTCCGACTGGCGCGCGCCGCTGTGGCGCTATGCTTGACGCTGCATGAGCGCCGACGAGCCGCAGCCGGGGGCCAAGCTCCGCTTTCTCTTCTTCAACGGCATCCTCGGATGGGGCGTGCCCTTCTTCGTGCTGATGCTCATCTGGGACTACGTCGAAGCCGGCGGCATGCCGCCCACGCCCAAGATCATCCAGCTCGCCTTCATCTCGGCATTTGGTGGTCTCGTGCTCGGCCTTTGGCTGTGGAAGGACCGCGCGAAGAAGGCGTGAGGCACGCGGCTACTCCGGCACCTCGAGCCGGCGCACGTCGCGGCCGTCGAGGGTGAGCGAGCCGTAGTCGTTGCGCACGAGGCCCGTGACGAGGTACGGGCCCGCGTCGGTCAGGCGGTGGCCGACGCGCGCGTAGGCGCGGGGGAAGAGCGTGACCTCGGTCGTGCCGTGGAGGTCCTCGAGCATGAGGAACTTCATGTAGCGGCCGGCGCTCGCCTTTGGCCTTTCGTTTTGCGAGATCCGTACGCGCCGGTCGGTGACGATCCAGCCCGCGATCTTGACCAGCTCGTCCACGTGCTCCTTCAGCGCCACGGTCGGGATCGCGCCCGCGTTCTCGGCCGCGTCCTTCCAGAGCTCGGCCGGGTGGCAGGTGGCCGTGAGCCCGAGGGCCTCGACCTCCATCTCCAGCAGCTGGCGTGCGGTGTAGGTGGGCGGCACCGGGATGTGGCGCGCGGGCGGCAGCGCGGCCGTCGGGCCGAAGAGCGTCGTGCGCTCGCGCGTCTCCTGCCGTGCGCGCAGGAAGCGGTCGAAGTCGAGCGTGAGCAGCCAGAGCAGCTCGCCGCGCGGCCGGTCGAAGACGTCGAGCGCACCCGCCAGCACGAGCCGCTCGACCTCGTGCTTCTCGAGGTCGGTGCGCAGGATCAAGTCCGTCGGCGAGAGGTAGGGGCCCTGGGCCAGCCGGTTGCGCACGAGCGCATCGGGCGTGCCGCGGCGCAGTCCCTTGACCTGGTCCAGCCCCAAGCGCAAGACACCCAGGCGGCCTTCGGGACCGACCTCGGAGCGGTTCACGCACGGCAGCTCGATGCGGCAGCCGAGCCGGCGCGCTTCCTCGACGTACGCGCGCGGTGCGTAGAAGCCGGCGCCGTTGCGCAGCACGGACGCGAGGAACTCGGCGGGGTGACGTGCCTTGAGGTAGAGCCCCTGCCACGAGATGCGGCTGTACGTCGCGGCGTGGGCCTTGTTGTACGCATACGCCGAGAAGCGCGCGATCGACTGCCACACGTGCTCGACCACGTCGGACGTGACGCCGCGTTCCTTGGCGCCGTCGCGAAACGCCTGCTCCATGGCGGGCAGGTCTTCGGGCTCGCGCTTCTTCGAGAGCGCGCGACGCAGGGTGTCGGCCTGGGCGAGGTCGAAGCCGGCCACCGCGGCGGCGACGCGCAGCGTGTCTTCCTGGTAGAGCATCACGCCGAACGTGTTCTGGAACAGCGGGTCCACGAGCGGGTGGATCGACGGCGTCGTCTCTTCGCCGCGCCGCCGACGGATGTAGGCGTCCTTCATGCCCGAGCCGGCCGGGCCCGGACGGATCAGCGAGAGCGCGATCATCGCGTCGTCCTGCGTGTGGGCGTCCATGCGCACGACGAGGTTGCGCATGCCCGGCGACTCGACCTGGAAGCACCCGAACGTGCGTCCCGTGCGCAACAGGTCGGCGGCGTGGGGATCGTCTTCCGGTACGGGATCGAGGCCGACGGCCGCGTCGTTGGCGCCGCCCATGGCGGTGCCGCTCGAGGTGTCCGCCGTGCCCGTGTCGCGCAGCACGTCGGCGATGACGGCGAGCGCGCGGTTGCCGAGCAGGTCGATCTTCACCAGCCCCGTGGCCTCGACGCCGTGCATGTCGTACTGCGTCACGACCAGCCCCTTGGCCGAGCGTTCGAGGGGGATCGACGCGGCCAGGGGCCCGTCGCCGATGACGATGCCGCCGACGTGGATCGACAGATGGCGCGGCATGCCGTCGAGCTGGACGGCGGCGCGCAGGATCCCGCGCCACGGCTGCTGCTGCAGCGGTCCGGCATCCAGCTCGGGCGGCAGCTGACGGCCGTCCAAGACGCTCCGGATCCGCCAGGGGAGGTGTTCGGCCACACGGTCGACCTCGGTCTTGGAGAGCCCGAAGGTCTTGGCGATCTCGCGTACGGCGGAGCGCGCCTGCCAGGTGATGTGGGTCGAGATCATGGCGACGCGGTCTTCGCCGTACGTGTCGTAGGCGTGCTGGATCACGGCGTCGCGTCCGCGCCAGTCGATGTCGAGATCGATGTCGGGGCAGTCCTTGCGCACGGGCGAGAGGAAGCGCTCGAAGGGCAGGTCGTAGCGCAATGGATCCACCGACGTGATGCCCAGCGCGTACGCGACGATCGAGTTCGCCGCCGAGCCGCGGCCCACGGCGGGGATGTCGTGCTCGCGCGCGAACGTCGTGAGGCCGTGCACGATCAGGAAGTAGTCGGCGAAGCCGCGCATCTGGATGACGCGCAGCTCGCGTTCGAGACGCGAGAGCACGTCGGAGCGGATGCGGCCGTACCGCCGGCGCACGCCCTCGATGCACAGCGTCGCCAGGCGGCTGAAGCCCTGCTCCGGGTCGAGCGGCGCGCCCGCGCCCTCCAGCTCGAGCACGGGCAGGCGCGGGCGCGCCGGACGCTCGAGGCGGAAGGTCAGGCGCTCCGCGATCGCGAGCGTGTTCACCGCGGCTTCGGGGATGTCGGCGAACGCTTCGACGGCTTCCGCGGGCGACATCAGGGCCGACGCCTTGGGCCGCACGTCGAGCGGCCGGCCGTCGCGCCCGGTGGCGCCGGGGCGGATTTCGCGCAGGAACTTGAGGTGGCGCATCGCGAGCATCAGCCGGTGCAGCGCGTGGCGGTCCGGGTGATCGAAGAAGACGCGATGCGTGCCCGCGAGCGGGCGCGCCGTCGCCTTCGCGGCGTCGAGCAACGCACGCTTCGCCCGCACGGGTCGATCCGCGATGCACTCGGCGAAGAGCCGGTCCGCGGGCAGCACGTCGGCCAGCTCGCGCAGGAGCGCGGGGCACGGCGTGAGCACGATCAGGCCGTCGGCGGACGGCGGCAGGTCGTCCACGAGGGTGAAGCGCGGATCGAGCTGCCGTGCGGTGATCAGCCCGCACAGATGCCGGTACCCGGTCGCGTTCTCGACGAGCAGCACGGCGCGCGAGGGATGCCGCGCGCTGCCGGTGGGTGCGTCGGGGCGGTCCTCGATCTCGGCGCCGTGCAGCGCGCGCACCTCGGCCGCGTCACAACAGACCTGGAAGGGCGGCAGGCCGTACGCGGCGTTCGTGTCGGTGAGCGCGATCGCCGGATAGCCGTAGGCGCCGGCACGCGCGGCGAGCTCCTCGAGCCGGGTGGCGCCGGCGCCGAGGGAGTACGCGGAGTGCACGTTCAGGTGGACGAACGCGGGGGTGCCCATGATCACCTCGAGCAGGCCGGGGTCTGGAGCCGGAAGCCGTGCGGCGTGCGCGGGACGCGCTCGATCAACGCCGTCGCGCGGCCGCGGACGAGCGCGCCGAAGCCGTGGCGCTTGCGGATGTGGTCCACGGCGTCGTCCAGGCGTTCGTCGAGGCGGGCCGCCTTGAAGCCCGGGCTCTCGAAGAGGTCGAGCTGGTGCTCCTTCTCCGCGAAGACGTCGTAGAGCGTCACGCCGACCAGGCGCAGCTTCACGCGCCGATCCCAGCGCTTGGGCCAGATCGCATCGACCCGCTCCAGGATCTGGCGCACGCAGGCGGTCGGCTCGCGAAAGCGCCGGCGCGTCTCCACGGTCTGGAAGTCCGAGTAGCGGAGCGTCACGCCGACGGCCTTGGCCAGGAGACGTTCCTCCCGCAGCGCCGCGGTTGCGCGCTGGGTGAGGTACGAGAGCATGCCGCCGACCACGTCGGGATCGATCGTGTCGCGCGCGAAGGAGGTCGCGCGCGAGATCGTGCGCATCTTGGGCGCGCGCTCGCCGATGGGGGCCCGGTCGAGGTCGGCGTCGAGCCCGCGCGCGCGCCGCGACAGGGTGACGCCGACAGCGCCGAAGGTCGACGCCAGCACGTCCTCGGGTACGGCGGCGAGATCGCCGATCGTCTCGAGGTTGAACCGCGCGAGCTTGTCGCGCATGCGCGGGCCTGCGCCGGGCAGGTAGCCGAGCGGCAGCGCCGCGAGGAAGGCCGGGGCTTCGTTCGCGCGCACCTCGAGGATGCCGCGCGGCTTGGCGAGCGCGCTCGCCACGTTGGCCACCGTGCGCGTCGGACCCACGCCGATCGAGATCGGCAGCGCGGTCTCCTCGAAGACGGTCCGCTGGATCGTCTCGGCGGTCTTCATCCAGCTGTGCCAGCCGGGCACTGCGCCCTTGGCGTACGCCTGGCGCTCGCAGCCGGTGAGGTCGAGGTACGCCTCGTCGAGCGAGAGCGGCTCCACGCGTGGGGTGAAGCGCCCGAGGATCTGCATCACCTGGCGCGAGGCCTCGACGTACGCGCGGTGGTCGCCGTGCAGGAAGACGGTGTCGCGCGGACAGCAGCGGGCGGCCTGGAAGAGCGGCATGCCCGCCCGGGCGCCGTGCTGCCGGGCCTCGTAGGAGGCGCAGGCCACGACGCCGCGCTCGCTGGGCTTGCCGCCGACGATCACGGGGCGGCCGACGAGCGCCGGATCGCGCGCGCGCTCGACCGAGACGTAGAACGCATCGAGGTCGACGAGCATCAGGTCGCGGGCGGGGGAGGCGGAGGAAACCTGCATCGGGGGCGCCTTGCGGGACCCCTCCTGCGGGTCATGACGGTATGCGAACAAAACACGAACGTCAACCCGTCCACCGGATTCGACACAAGCCGGGAGTGGGCGGGAGGTTGCCGCAAACCGATCAGCGGGGGAGGATCACTCGGGGTTACGCGCCCCACGGGAGGAGGCTGCCGATGCGCCGCACCGTATGGATCGTTCTGGGTCTCGCCCTGAGCCTGTCGTTCGCAGGCTGCGGCGACGGAGGCGACGACGCCGCCGCCGGATTCTCGTTCGGCGCGGTCGAGTACGCGCTGCCGTTCCTGCCCGGCCTCTCGAGCACGGAGTCTCCGGTCTACGGCTTCAAGAACCTGACCAGCAGCGACGCCACGATCATGGTCGGGGCCTACACGCCGGGCGGCACGCTCTACCCCGGCGGCATGATGCCCGTCCTGATCCCCGCGCGCGGGGAGACGCGCAT
>JASJAY010000205.1 GCA_030066775.1 Planctomycetota bacterium | reverse complement strand
GTCCCCTCGAGGCTGACCGGGATGCCGGCGAGCGGCGCCCCCTCCTTGTCCCGAACCGTGCCCCGCACGGTGGTTCCATCGGGGATCACCACACGTACGGGCGGTGGTGGTTCGTCACCGTGGAGCTCGAGGAAGGGCGTCGCGCTGCCCCGCATCGTGCGCGCGGTCCCGAGGCGGATGCGGATGCCCGGCGGAATCGCTTGGAACCGGAACCGGCCAGCCACGTCGGAGGTGACGCTCCAGGATCGGGGCAGGTCGCGTCGGTCGCGCCGATCCAGCTTGCGCACGAACGACGCGGTCACCTGAACGAAGGGCAGCGGCTCGCCGCTCGGCGTGACCGTCCAGCCCTCAACCGGAACGCCCCGCGGGAGGGTGAAGTCCTGCGTGACAGAGGCACCCTCCTTGAACAGCTGGATCGGCGTCCCCCGCTCCGGGGGTCGCCTCCCGCTGCTGCTGCTGTCGAAGAAGAGCGCACGTAGCGCCGTGCGCGGCGCCGACGGGGAGGATGCCTCGATGCGGCCTCGTCCCTGCGGAAGCCCGGTCAGTGCGTAGCGCCCCTCGGCATCGGCGCGGGCCTCGTAGTTGCGCTCGTCGGCCGACCGCTGGCCGTGGAGCCCGAGCGAGAGATGCACGACCGCGCCCGGCACGGGCTGCCCATCCGTGTCGGTCACGCGGCCGCGAACGGTGCCCGCGCGCTGGAGCACGGCGTCGACGCGGTGCTTCCATCCCGGGGCAAGGTGCAGGTCGAGCGGAGCCAGGTCGAGGTCGGCGTACCCCGTGAGGCGAAAGGCCACCGACTTGAGCCGGCCCGTGTCGAGCCCCTCGAGCCGGTATCGTCCGGCTTCGTCCGTCACCGCCATGACGCGCTGATGGGTCGCGATCGTGTCCCACGTCGGGTCGTAGCCCAGACCCACGACGCGCACGCCCGGCATGGGCTTGCCCTCGGTATCGCGCACCGTGCCCTCGACCACGGCGCCGTCGGGTGCGCCCATCCGGATCGTGAAGCGACCCCCGGGATCGTGAGGCGCCACCACACCGCGCCGCGTGTACCGGCCCGGGACAAAGGCATCGACCCAGGCCACGTCGCTTCGCGGCAGCGTGGCCTCGAAGCGGCCCTGTGCATCGGTGGGCTGCGGTGTGACCGAGAGCGGTCGCAGCGGCCGGTGGAGCAGATAGCCGAATCCGCGCGTCGGAAGCGAACGCACGATCACGTAGCCGGGCGTGGGCGTGCCGTCCGGAAGGCGCAATTGGCCCTTCACGCGCCGGCCGTAATCGACGAACAGCCGGACACGGGATCGCCGGGCGAAGCCGCGTGCCACGACCGCCGTGGCCCCGGTGTGCGTGTCGGTAGCGTCGACCTCGATCAGGGCGCCGCGATCGAGCGGGAGCAGGACGTGCACCGCCCCCGCGGCGTCCGTCGTGTGCATCGTCGTCTCGGCGAGCGACCCGGCGGCGTCGGGCAGGGGCGCCTCGAAGTCCGAGGGCACGACGACGCCCGGCCCCCGCGTGAAGCGGAACAGCGAGCCCGGCTCATGGCGCACGTGGTGGACGCGCACGGTCCGGTCGGCGAGCGGCCGGTCCGAGGCATCGCGCACCTCGATCACGACGGTGCGCGGGTCCACGTCCTCCGCGTCGTCGTCCTCGGCCCGGACGTCGGCGGTCGCGAGCAGCAGGGCGAGCGCGAGCCAGCCAAGCCGCGCGAAAGCGCGCTTCGGCTTGCCTCGATCCGCTTCCCGTGCCGCGTAGGTCACCGTCTCGACTCCCGCCCGATGGTAGCGAGCGGAACGGGGCGCGTGCGCGCTGTCTACTCCCCCATCACCTGCACCACGAGCCGGCGCTGGCGGGGGCCGCTGTCGAAGTCGAGGAAGACGATCTGCTGCCACGTGCCGAGCGTCAGGCGGCCGTGCTGGAAGGGCACCGTCAGGGACGGACCAACCAGCCCGGCGCGCACGTGGCTGTGGCCGTTGTCGTCGTGATTGAGCTCGTTGTGGCGGTAGCGCAGGTCACGCGGCACCAGACGCTCGAGCGCGACCTGCATGTCGTCCACGAGGCCGGGCTCGAACTCGATCGTGGTGACGCCGCCGGTGCTGCCGGGGCAGAACACGGTCACGATCCCGTCGGAGAGCCCGCTGCCGCGCACCGTCGCAGCGACGGTCGCAGTCAGGTCGTGGATCGCCGAGTTGCCGCGCGTCGAAAGCTCGAGGGTTTCGGTGCGGACGGTCACGGCCGCCGCATCGGCACCTCGATCTCCGACACGACCTCGCGGTACACACGGCCAAGCTTGCCGTCCGTGAAGACGATGATCTTGAGGTTCATGCCGCCGTCGAGAAGCTTCACGTGGTACTCGACGATGCTCTGGTCACCGTCCTTGATGACCTCCCACTTGTGGTTCGTGGCGTTCGGCCAGGTCGCGGTGACGGCGTCCTTGGCGGCCTGGGGCACGGTCGACGGGTCGACCTCCGCCTCGATCTCGTGCAGGCGGCCGTCGGGGTGGAACATCGCCTCGATCTTGAAGCCGTCGACCATGCGCGACAGCTCGTAGTAGAGCCGGCCGCCGTTGTACTCCTTCTCGGCGCCGACATCCGGCCCGGGCGCGACGGCGTCCATCGCCTGGCGCACGGCCTCCGGCACCTCGGACGGCGGGATGTGGTACTCGATCTCGTCCGGCCGGCCGGCGCCGTCCAGCGAGAGCTCGAGCTTCGTGGCGCTGCGCGCGGCATCGAGATCGAGCGCGGTGCCGCCGCCGGCAACCGCTGCCGTGCGCGGTGCGCAAGGCGAGCACGGCGAGCCACAGCAACCTGCGAGACCGACCATGGCGATCGCCAGGCCCAGGAGTCCAAGCGTGCGAATCATCTGACCCTCCCCGTCGGGACGGTCGACCTCCTTCGAGCGTCCCGCGGAGGGCAAGATACGCCTACGGGTCCGCGTTCACGGTACACAATCTCGGCTGCTGCGCGGGAGACCGCGAAAGTGGCGCACGCAGGGGACGCTTGACGTTCCCGGCCGTCGCCTAGTCGTCACCATCCCACGGCGCGTACTTCTTCTGCCACTTGCGGAAGGCGCGCTCGGCGTCCTCGGCCTCTTCCTGGTCGGCGTACGCAATCCAGCTCGGGTTGGTGTGCTCCGGGTCGATCTCGACCGCGATCGACTGTTTGAACGACTTCCCGTCGACCTCGAGCACGACGTGGTACGTGCCCGGCTGCACGCGGCGGCCGCGGCGCCAGCGTCGCTGCTGGCCCTCGCGGGCCGGCGGCGGGGCTGCGCGCAGATCCCACGCGACGCGATGCAGGCCCGCATCGCCCTTCGCCTCGAGCTCGCGCACCAGGGTGCCGTCCTGCTTCGTGAGCTTCAGCGACACCGCCTTGGCGTTCTTGGCCAGCCGGTAGTGGATCGCCGCCCCCATCGAAGGGTTCTGGCCACGGAAGGTCTTGGCGACGCCCTTGCTCGGCAGCGGCCGCCAGGTGACCGCGCGGTTGGGGCTGAACAGGTGCACGTCCGCCTCCATCGCCTTTGCCGTCATCTGGCGCAGGGGCGTGGCGTCCAGCACCCAGAGGCTGCGCCCGTGGGTCCCTGCCACGACCTCCCCGGAGTGCGGGTGGAACGCGAAGGCGTGCACCGCGACCGTGGGCAGGTTCGTCTTGAGCGAGTGCCAGTGGCCGCCCCGGTCGAGGGAGATGTAGGCCCCCATCTCCGTGCCGAGCCACAGGACGTTCTCGTTCTTCGGGTCCTCGCGCAGGTGGCGGGTGGTCCCGGCCGTCGCGGGCAGGTCGGCGGTGATCGAGCGCCAGGTACGCCCCGCGTCCTCGGTCACGAAGAGCAGTGCGCGGTCGTCGTCCGAGCGGTGGCCGTCGAAGACGAGGTAGGCGCGGTCGGCCTTGAAGCGCGAGGGCTCGATCCAGCTGACGTAGCGCCGGTCGGGCTGGGCGTCGTAGATCGGCGCACCGCCCGGCGTCGGCTTCGGGGCCTTCTCGGCCGCGGGCGTCGCGGCCTCGGGCGCGCGATCCGGGCGCCGGCCCATGGCGCCGCCGCGCAGGGCGACGACGAGCTCGTCGCGCGTGACCGCGCCGTCCTTGTTCGCATCGGCCCGATCGAAGAGGGTCGCCAGCCGCGTGGGCAGCTCGCTCTTCTGCAGCTTGCCGTCGCCGTTGACGTCCATCGTGAGCAGCCGCTCGAGCATCCGCTGGGCGCGCTGCGGCAACGCCTCCGGCTCGTCGTCGGCCTTGGCCGCGTCGCCCGCCTCGGCCTTGGGCTTCGCCGGCGTGGGCTTCGCTTCCTTCGCCTTCTCGGGGTCCGCCTTCGGCTTGTCGGCGCCGTCGTCGCCCTCGCCGCCATTGCCGCTTTCCTCGCTCGCGTCCACGTGCGCCGGCTTCTTCATCTTCGGCTCGTCGGATTCCGGCTTGGGCGGCGCGTAGAGGTCGGTCCACGTGAAGCCGCCGTCGCGCGAGACCCAGAGCGCGCCGTCGTCGGTGCCGACGTAGAGCAGGTCCGCGTTCGCCGGCGACTCGGCAAAGGCCGTCGCCGATCCCCGCTCCGTGTGCGTGATCTCGGGCGAGACCTTCTTCAGCTTGTTGCCCCGGTCGAGGGACCGCCACACGTAGTTGCCGGCCACGTAGTAGATGCGGCTGTTGTGGTGCGAGAGCTGGTACGGCGCGTACCAGTTGAAGCGGTACTTCTCCTTCGAGCCGCGGGCGGGCCGCGGGCGGAAGCCGGCGCGCTCGCCGCTGGCCAGGTGGCGACGCCCGATGCCGCCGTTCTGGCTCTGGAAGTACAGCTGATCGGGGTCGTTCGGGTCCACGAGGCAGCGGAAGCCGTCGCCGCCGCCGATCCGGAACCAGTCGTCGTTCGTGGGGCCCGAACCGGTGCGCACGCGGCTGGGGCCGCCCCAGCTGCCGTTGTCCTGCAGGCCGCCGTAGACGAAGTAGGCCCCGTCCCGGTGGTCGACGCCGACGTGATAGAACTGCCCGATCGCGACGTGGTTCAGGTGGTCGTAGTGCTTGGCGTCGTCGTAGCTGA
>JASJAY010000074.1 GCA_030066775.1 Planctomycetota bacterium | reverse complement strand
TACGGGGGGCGGAACGGCGTCGTACACGTCGTCGATGCGGTCACCCGCGCCGAGCTCTTCACGCAGGACCTCGAGACGCCGATCGACGCCCTCGCGTTCGAGGCGACGGGTCGCAAGCTCGCGGTGGGTACCTACGACGCGAACGTCGTCGTCTTCGATCTGACCACCGGTACGCGCGCGTGGGACGCGCGCGTCGGGCGCGAGGCGATCACCTCGCTCCGCTTCACCGGCCAGGTTCTGGCGGTGCCGTCCTCCGACGGGCACGTCGAGCTGCGCAGCGCGGTCGATGGCGCGCTCGTGCACGTCCTCGGACACGATCATCCATCGCGCCGCGCCCAGGTCGCCGTGACGCGAAACGGAGGGCGCCTCCTCACGACGGACGGGCCGTACGTCCACGTCTGGGATCCGATCGAGGGCCGACGGTTGCTCACGTACGGGAATGACAGCGTGACCACCTGCGCAGCGTTCGATGCAGAGGGTGAACGCATCGTGACGGGCTCGCGACGGGGAACGGTGCTCGAGTGGCGCGTGCCCGCAAGGCACGACCCGGATCTCTGGCGCGGAACCTCCGAGCAGTTCGATGCGTTCGAGTACGCCCCCGATGGACGGATCTACGTCGCGGGCGGCGTCCTCCTGCGCGTCTTCGATGGCACGACCCACCAGGAGGTCCGCAACTGGTTCGGCCACCGAAGCAGTGTGCACACGATCCGGTTCAGCGCGGACGGGGCGTACGCAGCCTCCGGCGACTATGCCGGGGAGGTGCTGATCTGGGACGTCGCCGAGGACCGTCTGCTCCACCGCATCCAAGCCGTCCGGAACGAGGGGTACCGCGCGGCACGCGTCGCATTCGCCGCGGACGGCACCGTGCTGTTCACGGGCGGCACCGACGGCGTCCTGCGCAAGTGGAGCGTCGCCACCGGGGAGCTGGTGGCGGAACAGGTCGTGTACGAGGGCTGGCTGTCCTCCCTCGTCGCGCACGAGGACGGGGGCTTGCTCGTCGTGGGTGACCACGACGGCCTGATCCGGCTGTTCGATCCAGCAAGCCTCCGCGTGCAGCGCGAGCTGGCCGGCCACAAGGGCATCGCCACCGACCTGGCGTTCCTTCCGGGGACCCGGCGCCTCGTGAGCGCGTCGTGGGATCGCACGGTCCGCATCTGGGACACCGAGACGGGCGAGACCGTCCGCACCTTCCGGGCCCTCACGGCCGACTCCGCGGGCATGGCGGACGCGTACCTGGCCGTCACGTTCCTGCCCGACGCGACACGCATCGCGGCCGGTAGCGCCGATGGGTCCGCAAAGCTGTGGGACGTCGGCAGCGGCCGACTGGTCGCGACGCTGCGTGGCGGCCAGGGCTGGATGCGCGGCGCGCGCTTCAGCCCGGATGGGGAACGACTCGTCACGGTCGAGGGACGCGGCATCATCCGCCGCTGGGAGACGCGCCCCTTCCGCGACCGACTCGACGCGATCGACGCCAGAGCCGACCTCATCCGGAAGGCAGAGGATGCGCTGGTCGCGCTTCAGACGACAGATGCCGATCCGGACGCCGTGATCGAGGCGGCACGGGCGCAGACCGGCATGGGACCTGACGCGCATCGGGCGCTGATCGATGCGGCCTACCGCGCGCGATCGACGCCCGACGGCTTGATCACACGGGCATGGGCGCTGTTCCTGTCGCGTGATCGAGCCCGCGCCGACTACGACGGCATGCTGGCGATCCTCGACACGATGCGCACCGACGCCGAGAACCCACGCGCGCGTGATCCGGAGCTCACGACCGTGCGCATGCTCGGGGCCTTCCGCCGAGGCGACGCCCGCCGCGTGGTCAATGCGCGCGGGATCGGAGACGCCGAGGGCGAGCCGACGGCACTCCATGCCGTGGAGCTGGCCGTCCGCAGCCTGGCGCACAAGAGGCTCGACGACGCCGCCGAGTCGAAGCAACGGCTCGCCGAGCTGGAAGCGCTCCTGCGCGAACACCCGGCGCTGCTCGAGGCGCGCGGCGTGCGCGCGCTGACCGCCGAGGCGCGCAAAGCGCAGCGCTAGGCGGCGGGCGTCTCGCAGGCGGTCGGCGCGGGCGGGCATCCGGAGCTCCGGGTGGACAGGAAGGCGTTCCTCTCCCTCCCTGGTTCCGAGCCGCGGGCCGCTGTGGACACCGCCGGCGCATGACCGCGTGCTGGAACCGATTCTGGAACCGGGCTGTCTACAGCGCGCCGGGCTGGGAACCCAGGGAGCGGCGGCGCACCCGCGCTGCCCCACACCACTTGGAGCCTTCCATGTCCCGCATCGCCCCCACCCTGGCCCTGCTCGCCGCTCTCATCCTCCTCACCGCCTGTGGCGGCGGCGGCGGCCCCACCACGACAACGCTCCCCTCAGCCCCAACGGGCCTGACCGGCACGCTGTGGGTGACCGGCGCCGAGGGGTATCCGCTCGAGGGCGGTCCCGTCCTGCTCACGGCGTTCGCCGAAGGTCCGTCGAGCTGGGCCGTGAACCGCGACGCCGTGTGGGCCGGATCTGCGACCAGCGGCGTCTACCGCGCGGACGGCGACGGCTCGAACTCCCAGATCTTCGTACGCCTTGGCGGTGTGGGCATCGAGGCCATCGCCATCGGCACGAACTACATCTGGGCCGGCATCACGGGCGACGCGACGACGGAGAAGGCGCTCGTCACGATCGATCCGATAACGCGGCGCGCAAGCTATCTGCGTCTGGTGAACGGCTGGGGCCGATACTTCGCCGACATCGTCGTCGACGGTCCGAACGTGTACGCGCTCACGGACAGCAGCTTCGAGCTGACCCGCATCGACGAGGCGACGCGTACCGTGCAGTTGACGGTGCCGCTCGGCCAGGATCCCGCGGATCCGACCGGCCCGCGCGGCGACTTCTTCGGCACGGGACGTCTCGCCGTCGGCCCGGGCCACGTCTGGGTGCTCGACAGCACGCACAGCAAGCTGCACAAGATCGACAAGACGACGCTCGCCATCGTGAACACGGCAGACCTGTCGGCGCACCTGCCGCCGGACGGCGACTTCGACGCGCTCGTCGTGGGCGACCAGCGCGTGTACGTCGCGGAGACGGAGTTCAACACGCGCAACGAGGGCAGCATCGTCGCCGTCGACAAGGTGACGGGCGTCTCGACCGAGATCTACGCGCCCCCGGGGGACGGCATCCGCGAAGGCATCGCGGCCAACGGCGACGTGCTGATCGTGACCGACGGCGGCATCACCAACGCCATCGTGGACGGTCTCACGGGTGCGGTGATCGACCGCCTGCCCTTCAGCACCCGCGGTCGGCCGTTCGTCTGGGTTCCCTAGCGGCAGCGTGCCGTCAGGCGAGCAGCTCCCGCGGATCGTCATCCGAGACGCGGCGTAGGGTCTCGGCCTCGAACGCCGCGCCGAGGCGGTAGACCGCGGCGAGCACCTCCTGGCTCGGGGGATCGCCGAGCTCGCGCGAGCCGGCCTGGGCCACGAGCACGTGGACGTCGAAGGACCGCTCGGCGGTGAGGAAGTCGAGCAGGAGGCGCAGGCTCGGGTCGTGGGTCGAGGTCCCCCCCTCGAGCAGGTCCTCGGAGCGGAGCAGGCGAACCGTGCCGGTCGGCTCGCCCAGATCCGTTGCGTCGGCCAGGATCAGCACCTCGGCGTCGGAGCGACGTACGGGGCCGGTCACGTTCTCGGGCGCCATGCCCGCGTCGATGGCCGGTAGGCCGCCGGCCAGGAGCCGGCGCGCGAGGAGTGGGCCGAAGGCGTCGTCGCCGCGCATGTCGTTGCCTATGCCCACAAGCAGCCAGGGGCGTCGGAGGACGTGGCACAAGTGCGACGGGACGTGGCTCATGGCTGAATCGGCCCCCACTCGTCGAGCAGCGTGACGCCGCGTCGGCAGGACGGGCAGAGCACGCGCTGGGTGTCGGTGCGGTCGAGCGGTCGGTCGTCGCGCGGCACGCGGTCGCGCAGACCGAGCTCTTCCTGGGCGGCGAGATACACGGTCACGTTGGCATAGGCCATGGAACCCAGCCGCTTGTACATCCAGAGCAGCTGGTCGCGCGGCGCGATCGCTTCACCGCAGACCTCGCACTCCATGCACTCCTTCTCCACGGCTTCGATCATCTCGCTGCGGTCGAAGCCCGAGAGCTCGTACTGGTCGGAGAGCGTGATGCCCTTCTGCGTCGCGCAGCGGCGCACGCAGTCGCCGCAGAACACGCAGCTGTCGTAGTGCAGCTCGAGACGCCGGTAGGGTGTGCCGTTCTTCTCGATCTCCTTCACGTCGATGGCGCGGACGGGGCAGACCGTGGCGCAGGCGCCGCAGCCGATGCAGCCGTCCTCGTGGTAGACCGGCTTGCCGCGGATCCAGTCGGGGATCGGGGTGGGCTCGGCCGGGAACTTGTGGGTGTAGGGTCCCTTGATGACGCTGGTCACCGCCTCGACCAGCTCGCGCATCTTGAACCACTTCATGACGCCACCCCCTTCGGGTCCTCCTTGGACCCGGCGTAGCGGTCCACCACGGAGCCCTTCCACAACGGGAAGCCCGCCTTGTGGGCCGCACGCGCGATGGCGTGGGCCGCCGTGGGCGAGGTCATGGCGATGAACCAGAGGCAGAGCAGGGCCTTGACGCCCATCGCGTCGAAGCCGAAGCGGATGAGCACGCCGAGCAGGATCAGGAACGTGCCGAGCGTGACGCACTTCGTGCCGGCCTGCAGGCGGTTGTAGACGTCCGGGAGACGGACGAGACCGAGGCAGCCGACGATGTCGAAGAAGAGGCCGATCGCCATCACGACGAAGGCGATCAGGTGAACCGGATTGCCGAAGTCAATCATGGTAGCGCTTCCCTTCGAGGTGCTTGGCGAGCGCGAGCGCGCCTACGAACGCGAGCAGCGACCAGGCCAGCCCGACGATCATGTAGAGGTCCTTGCCCGTCTTGACCGTGAGCACGGCGCAGAAGCCGACCATCAGGACGCCGAGGATGTCCACGCCCACGGTGCGGTCGGCCGGCGTCGGCCCGCTGACGACACGCCAGAGGCAGAGCACGGCGGCGACGAAGAGACCGAGCAGCAGGTAGTCGAGCGGACTCATTCGAAGATCCTCCGCAGGTAGCTCTCGAAGCGCCCCATGGAGCGCTCCATGTCGCCGTCGGGGTCGTCCTCGGGAACGTGGATCCGGTGCACGTAGAACGTGTCGTCGACCACGTCGACGGAGAGGGTCCCGGGCGTGAGCGTGATCGAGTTGGCGAGCAGCACGCGCGCGCCCGGGCTCTTGAGCGTGGTCCGCGCCTTGACGATGCCGGGTCTGATCGGGAGGGCGGGGTGCAAGACGCGCCAGGCAACGTCGAGGTTCGCGCGGACCACGTACAGGAAGAGGACAGGGATGTAGAGGAGCGCCCAGAGCAGCCGATGCGGCATCAGCAGGAGCGGCACCTCCTCGAGCTCGACGTTGCGCAGCGCGAACGCGATTGCCGCGGCGAGCACGGCGCCGATGGCCAGGCTCACGGGATCGAACGTCCACGTCACCGCCAGCCAGACGAGCAGGTTGAAGACGAAGGCGGAGAGGACCTTGTTCACGGCTTCCTCCCGAGGTCGTGCACCAGCTTCCGGTAGGAGGCTGGGGCGTCGTTGGTCTCGGCATCGGTGCGCACGGCAGCCGCCGCATCGCCGATCACGTCATCGAGCCCGAGCGGCCACATGAGGCCGCCGAGCAGGCACAGGAGCGCCAAGAGAAGCACCGGCATGGACATCGACAGCGGCACGTCCTTCGCCGTCGCCAGCCGGTCGGGGAGCTTCCCGAACAGCGCCTTGCGCTGCACCTTCGTGAAGCAGACCAGCGTCAGCACGGCGGTGATGGCCGCGGCTGCGGCCACGACGGGCAGGCCCGCCTGGAACAGCGCGATGAGGATCAGGAGCTTCGACCAGAACCCGTTGAAGGGCGGGACGCCCGCGATGGAGAGCGCCGCACCCGCGGTGCCCACAGCGGTCATGGGCGCGACCTTGGCGAGCCCCCCCATCTTCGAGAGGTCGCGCGTGCCCGTGATCCGTTCGATCGAGCCGGCGCTCAGGAAGAGCGCGCCCTTGAAGAGCGCGTGGTTGACCGCGTGGAACAGGCCGGCGGCCACGCCGAGCCAGGTGTTGGCGCCCAGGGCGACGAGCACGAACCCCATCTGGCTGATCGAGTGGTATGCGAGCAGCCGCTTGAAGTCCGTCTGGCCCAGGCCGAGCAGCACGCCCCCGAGCATCGACACGCAGCCGAGCACGAGCAGGATCGTCTGGAGCGAGCCGCCCAGCGGCCCGTCCATGCCGATCACCACATAGAGGATGCGCACGAGCGCGTAGATGCCGAGCGTCTTGATCAGGAGGCCGGACAGCATTGCGGAGATCGGCGCCGGCGCGCTGGGGTGCGCATCCGGGAGCCACGCGTGGAACGGCATCATGGCGGCCTTGAGGCCGAGCCCGCCGAGGAAGAGGGCTGCCGCAGCGAGCAGCGCGCCTTCCGAGACGTTGCCGGCCGCGACCATCGCGCCGATGTCGGCCATGTTGAGCAGGCCGGTGGACGCGTACAGGATCCCGACGCCGATCAGGATCGAGGCCGAGGCCACCGCACCGAGCATCAGGTACTTGAACGCGGCCTCGATCTCGTGGCCGCCCGTTCCGAACGCGACGAGCGCGTACGACGCGATGCTGGCGATCTCGATGAACACGTACAGGTTGAACAGGTCGCCGGCGAGCACGGCGCCGTTCATCCCGGCGATCAGCAGGTTCAGGAGCGCGTAGTACAGCGGCCGACCGTCGTAGCTGTCCATGTAGCGGAGGCCGAAGACGATCACCACCGACGACACGAGCGCCACCAGCAGCAGGAAGATCGCGGAGAGCCCGTCGAGGACCAGCGCGATGCCCGGGATGAAGGCCACCCCTCCATGGAGCTCGAGGCTCCACGCGCCCGCGATCGACGCGCCGCTGGCGCCTTCGACGTGGCAGGCCACCGCCATGGCGAGCAGGGCGAGCGCGCTCGCAAGCGAGACGGTGGGCGCCGCAGCGGGGAGCTTCTTCTTCGCGAGCAGGCACACGAAGGCGGCGCCCAACGGAATGAGCACGAAGAGCGGGATGATGTCGACCATGGTGCGGCCCTATCCCTTGAGCTCGCTCATGCGATCAGCGTCGAGCGAGCCGTAGCGTTGGTAGATGCGAAGCGTGAGCGCCACCATGAGCATGGCGAGGCCCAGACCGATGACGATCGAGGTGAGCACCAGGACCTGCGGGAGCGGGTCGACGGCGTTGCCGACGAAGGCGGCCGCCTCCTCGCCCGCGGTGCGGATGGGTGCGATCCCCCCATCGATGTAGCCAAGCTGGATCAGGAAGAGGTTGACGGCGTGCTCGACGATGAGCAGCCCCAGCACCTTCTTGAGCAGGTGGCGCTTGACCAGGAGGCCGTAGAGGCCGACGCCCAGGAGCACGGCGGCCAGCGCGTACATCATCATGCGTCTGCTCCCTTCTCGGAGCCCGCCGCGCCTTCGAAGACCGCGACGGCGATGAAGCCGGCGAAGAGGCCCGCGCCGACCTTCAGCAGGATGGCCAGGTTGAGGAGGACGATGCTCGGCGTGCTGCCGAGCGTGAAGAGCTCACCGCGCGCCGCCCACTGGTGCAGGAACGAGCCGGCCGTGTAGCCGAGGATCGCCAGCACCAGGAAGGAGAGTGCGCCGGTGGCATCGAGGGAGGAGGCCCAGCGCGCGAACGCAGCGCCCGGACCCCGCGATCCACCGAAGGCCAGGATCGCGAGGACGAAGGCGCAAGCCACGATCGTGCCCCCGGCGAAGCCGCCGCCGGGGGTCACGTGGCCGAAGAGCGCCACGGCCAGGCCGAAGATGAGGATCAGACCGAAGAGCCAGCGCGTCACCACGCGCACGACGATGCTCATGCCCTGCGGATCAGACATGGGAGCCCTCCTTGGGGCGCTCCGGACGGCGCAGCACCGCGAGCGCGCCGACCACGGCCGTGAGGATGACGGTCGCCTCGCCGAGCGTGTCGTACGCCCGGAAGTCGAGCAGGATGGCCGTCACGACGTTCGTGGCGCCCGTGAGATCCGGCGCGTTCTCCAGGTACCAGAGTGCCGGCGCGAAACGTTGCGAACCAAAGGCGGGTAAGGTCTGGAACGCCGCGGCCAGAAGGCCGACGGCGATCAATGCAACGCCCGCGCCGGCGAAGGTACGGGCGCGGCTCGCACGTAGCGTCGGGGTTTCCTCCGGTACGCGAGCCGCTGCGCGAATGAGAACCGTGACGACGATCACCTCCACCACCACTTGTGTGATGGCGATGTCCGGCGCGCCGAGAAGCAGGAAGACGATCGAGAGACCGAGACCGACGACCCCGATGGCGATGACGGCGCTCAAGAGCGACTTCATCTCGAGGGCGGCCAGCGATCCGAGGATCACGAAGACCGTCAGCCCGATGAGCACAGGATCCATGGTCAGCTCCCGATCAAGACTGCGATGACGACGGCGATGCCGAGCAGGCACCAGAACAGGTAGTCACGGACGAGCCCGGAGTGCAGGCGCCGGAGCACCCGCACCGCGGGGGTGCCGGCACGTTGTGCCGCTTCATAGGGATCGAGCTGCCCGCTCGCGCCGAGGCGCAGCGCCGGGCCGACCGCCGGCAGGTCCTGGACCGTCCGGTAGAACTCCGTCCCCGGGAACCGGTTCTCGTCCCGGTCGAACGGCTGGCCGCCGACGAAGACGGGCCGCACGCGCCGCATGCGCATCTGGCCCGCGTGGGCCAGGAGCAGCAGCACGAGCACCCCCACTGCGAGGAGTCCGGTGAGCAGCAGCGGCTCGAGCGTGCCGAGCGGATACGGACGATCGACCGGCTCGGTCCCGTCCACGTCGCTCCAGGCCGCGGGGTTGCCCTCGAGCGTTGCGGCGCCGGTCACGGCACCGCCCGCTTCCAGACCGACCGCAGGCCCGATGTAGTTGTCGAGTGGCCAGGCCGCGAAGACACCGAGCAGGATGCAGAGGCCCGCGAGCGTGACCATCGCCAGCGGCATGCCGATGCCGCCGCCGCCCTCACGAACGCCATCCATCTCTGTGGGCTTGGGGCCCCAGAAGACGGAATGGAGCACCTTGACGAACGACGCGAGCGTGAGCGCCGAGCCAAAGAGCGCCGCGATCAGGAAGAGCGGCATCTCGGCCGCGACACAGGCCTCGTAGATCAGCCACTTGGACGCGAAGCCGTTCAGCGGCGGAATGCCGGAGATGGCAAGCGCCGCCACGAACATGGCGCCGAAGGTCAGCGGCATCACCCGCACGAGACCCCCGAGACGGCCGAGGTCCATCGTGCCCGTCTCGCGTTCGATCGAGCCGGCGCCCAGGAACAGGCACGCCTTGTAGATGGCGTTGTTCAGCATGTGGAACAACCCGCCGACGACACCGATGATCGTGCCGGTGCCGATGCCGAGCAGCATGTAGCCGACCTGGCTGACCGCGTGGAACGAGAGCAGCCGACGCAGGTCGTGCTGGATCATCGCCATGAAGACCGCGCCCAGGATCGTGAGGGCACCGATCGTCATGACGGCGAGACGCAACCCGTCGCCCGGCACGAACCAGTCGAGGCTGATGCGCGCGAGCAGGTAGATGCCGAGGATCTTGTCCACGGCACCGGGCAGGAACGCCATCACGGACGCATGCGTGCCGGTGGCCATCGTGGGGATCCACGAGTGCAGCGGCATCGCGCCCGCCTTGGCCATCGCCGCGACGAGCAGCAGCACGTACATGAGCACGTAGCTCGCCTGGTCTGCGATGAGCGGCGAGGCCGCGAGCTCCGAGATCGACCACGTGCGGTCGAGGCCGATGAGCACGACGCCGACCAACAGCGCCATGTCACCCAGGCCGAGCACGCCGAAGGCCTTCGCGGCGCCGGGGGCGCCCTCCTCACGACCGGTGGCCGCGAGCAGGAAGAGCATCAGCGTCACGAGCTCCCAGAAGAGCACGAGCAGGAGCAGGTTGTCGGCCAGCAGCACGCCGCAGGCGCCCGCGGTCGCCAGCAGCAGCCAGGCGTAGTACCGCCCCGGCGCGCCGCCCTTGCCGCGGAACCAGCCCGCGCCGTAGGCGGCGGTCAAGACCGCCATGAGGCCCGTGAAGGCCACGGCCCAGCTGGAGAACGCATCCATCTTGAGGGCGAAGTCGAGCTGCAGGCCGCCCAGGTCCATCCAGGGCCAGGACACGGCGCCGCGCGTGTCGATCAGCAAGGCGCCCGCACCAAAGGTGGCGAGCGCACCGCCGATCCCCAGCAGCAGATGCAAGGCGCGCATCCGGGCCGGCAGGAAGAGCACCAGGAGCCCGACGGCTCCGGGAATCACGATGGGCAGAAGGAGGTTGTCCATGGCTCTAGGTCAGCTGGAGGTCGTGGGGGCGACCCATCTCGTCGGCCACGCGGCGCGTCTCCGCTTGGCTGAGCCGCACCAGGTCGCCAAAGGTGCGCTCGGGTTGGTCGTCCGTGCCGCGCACGACTGCGGTGCGCTCGGTGCACGAGTAGCAGGGGTCACACGCAGCGAGCGTGATGGTGACGTCGCTGATCTTCTCGCCCAGGCACGAGGCCTTGAACGAGGCGACGTTGGTGTACGACGGCGCGCGAACCTTCAGCCGCTCCGGCATGTTCGTGCCGTTGCTGCGCAGGTAGTGGATGTCCTCCCCGCGCGGGGCCTCGTAGCGTCCGATCCCCTCGCCGCGCGGCATGTGCAGCATGCCGAGGTTGAGGTCGCCCTTCGGCATGTTGTCGAAGCACTGCCGCAGGATCTTGATCGACTCTTGGAGCTCCAGGAGCCGGACGACCGCCTTGTCGAAGACGTCGCCGTTCTCGGTCAGGCAGACGTCCCAGTCGAGCTCGCCGTAGGCGGCGTAGGGCTCGTCGCGGCGGACGTCGGTGTCGACGCCGGAGGCGCGTGCGGTCGGTCCCACGACGCCCCAGTCCATGACCTCCTGGGGCGTGAGCACGCCGACGCCCTTGAGGCGCGCCTTCAAGACGGGATCGTCGAGCACGGCGTCGGTGAGCATCTTCACCTTGCCCTCGACCATGTCGAGCGTCTTCTGCGCCTCGGGGAAGTACTTCTCCGGGATGTCGCGCCGGACCCCCCCCACCATCGGCAGGGCGGAGTTCTGGCGGTGGCCGGTCAGCATCTCGAACACGTCGCAGACGGGTTCGCGGTACTTCCACGCCCACATGAACACGGTGTTGTAGCCGATGAAGTGCCCGGCCAGCCCGACCCACAGGAGGTGGCTGTGCACGCGCTCGAGCTCGCCGATGATCGTGCGGATGTAGTTCGCGCGCGGCGGGATGTCGATGCCGAGCAGGTCCTCGGCGGCGTTGCAGAAGCAGACGCTGTGCGTCACCGAGCAGATGCCGCAGATGCGCTCGAGCAGGATCGGCAGCATGTCGTACGTACGCTGCTGCGCGAGGATCTCGATGCCCTTGTGGATGTAGTCCATGCGGGCATCCACGTCGACGACGGTCTCGCCCTCGACGGCCAGCGCGAAGCCGACCGGTTCCTCGAGGAGCGGGTGGAACGGTCCGATCTGGACGACGCGCCTAGAACTCGGGGCTTTCACCGATCTCCTCCTTGAACTTGGCCACGTCGAAGTCGCGACGAAGCGGGAACGTGTCGGGGAAGGCCTCGGCCTTCACGAGGCGGTGGGGCTCGGGGTGCCCGTCGAAGACGACACCGACGAGGTCCGTCATCTCGCGTTCGATCCACGCGGCGGCCGGCACCTTCACGGCGAGCGAGGGGATGCGCGGATCGGGCTTGGGCGCCACGACCTTGAGCGTGATGACCAGGGGCGTCTTGTTCACCGGAAGGTGGTGCCAGACCCCCACGCCTTCGCGCAGGTCCATGGCGGTCGACGTGCCGAAGCGCAAGCCCGGCACGTTCTCCTGGAGCCAGTCGAACACGGGGTAGAGCCCGTCGGGCTTGAGCGCGACGTAGAGACGCTTGACCGAGCGGGCGACGCACGACGCGTCGTCGCCGAACGTCTCCGTCAGTTGACGGCTGAGGACTTCGGCATCCATCACAGGGCTCCCAGCAGCTTGACGACGCCCATGACGATCGTCTCGGGCTTGGGCGGGCAGCCCGGGACGTAGATGTACTTCGCGTCCGGATCGACTTCCTTGAGCACCTTGTCCGGCGGGCCCGCCACGCTGTAGGCGTCGCGATACGCGCCCATGCTGCAGGCGCAGGACCCGACCATGACGGCCGCGCGCGGCTCGGGCATCTCCAGCCACGCTTGTTGCAGCGGCTCCTTGCAGGCGCGCGACACGGGTCCCGAGATCAGCATCACGTCGGCGTGCCGCGGGCTGCCGACGAGCTTGATGCCGAAGCGCTCCACGTCGAAGCGCGGCGTCAGGCAGTCGGCGATCTCGATGTCGCAGTTGTTGCAGCCCGAGGTGCCGACGTGGAACACCCACGGGCTCTTCTTGAGCGCACGGACCAGGAACGGGGTGGAGGCGGCCATGGCTAGAGCCCCAGCTGGGCGAGCACGAGGGCCAGGAGCGCGAGGGCCGTGAGCGGCCCCCAGAAGAAGCGCATGGCCTGGTCGATGCGTACGCGCGGGTTGGTGTTCTTGATCAGGACGAACAGAACGAGGATCAGGACGATCTTGCCGATGAAGGCCAGCACGCCGAGCGGCGTGGGATCGAGACCGCCCCAGAAGACGGTGACGAGCAGCACCGGCAGGGTCGCCAGCAGGACCGCCTGCGTAAGCTTGAAGAGGCCGAGCAGCGGACCGGAGTACTCGAGCAACGCGCCCTCACCGATCTCGCACTCGGCTTCGGCGAGATCGAAGGGCACGAAGCCGAGCTTCGCGTGCGCACAGAGCAGCGCGACGAGGAAGGCGATCGCGCCCGAGGGCCGGAAGAGGATGCTGCCGACGTCCCCCTGGAACTCCATCAGCCCGGACAGGGAGAGCGTGCCGGCGGCGACCATCTCGCCGTCGATCTCGTGCTTCTGGAAGACGGCCACCAGCAGCGCGATGACGAAGGGCAGCTCGTACGAGAGCATCAACTTCATGTCGCGGCTCGAGCCCACGGCGCCGAGCGGGTTGCCGGAGGCGGCGCCGCCGAGGATCACGGCCAGCGTCGGGATCGCCAGCAGGTAGATCACGACGATCAGGTCGCCCCCCGGCGTGGGCGCCATGCCCGTCGTGGCGATCCACACGAACGTGCCGGCGAGCACGGCGGCGGCGAGCCCGACGAAGGGCAGGCTGAGGAAGCCGCCCGCCCAGGCTTGGGCGGGCACGATCACTTCTTTGCCCATCAGCTTGAGCACGTCCCAGAAGGGCTGCCCCGGCGGCGGACCGGCGCGCCACTGGACGAGGGCCGTGACTTTGCGATCGACCCAGCAGAGCGTGAGCCCCACGACGACCGTGAACAAGAGGCCGGGGAAGATCAGGAAGAGGAAGAGCCACTCGGCAATCGGTGCCATGACCGGATCCTGTGGGTTCGGGCCTTAGGAGAAACGCATCCGCATGTCTTCGAGGGCGCGCAGGTTCTCCTTCGCGCCCCGGTGTTCGGGGTTGATCTCGAGCACGTGCTTGAAGCTCTCGATGGCTTCGTCGAGATCGCCCTTGTAGAAGCTCGCGACGCCGCGTCGGTAGTTCGCCACGATGGAGCGCGGGTTGCGCTCGAGCACCTTGGAGAACGCCTTGAGCGTGAGATCGTGGTCGTTGCGGTGCGCCGCGCCGACGCCGACGGCGTACCAGGCGACGGTGAACTCCGGGCAGACCTCGAGCAGCTCCTGCCACAGCGAGATCGCGCGCTCCTCGTGGCCGCGCTGGTACTCCGCGCTCGCCAGCCAGAAGCGACCGGTCATCAGCCCGGGATCGAGCTCGATCGCCCGCTCGAAGGACTTGACCGCCTCCTGCATCCGGGCCGTACGGAAGTACGAGAGGCCCAGGCCGTAGTGGCCTGCGGCGAACTCCGGCTGCTGCTGCGTCGACTTCTCGAACGTGCGAATCGCGTCGTCGACGCGACCCGTCCGGTTGTAGAGGTTGCCGACGTGCTGGAGGATCTCCGGACGCGCCTCGAGCTTCAGCGCCTCTTCGAAGACCTCGATCGCCTCCTTCGTCTTGCCGTGGCGCTCGAGCTCGCCCGCCTTCTCGAGGAGATCGCGGACCGCGGCGGCGCCGCCGTTGTTGTTCTCTGTGGTCATCTAGGGTCTCCGCGTCATGCCGCGCGACTGGATGCGGCCCCCGACGTACGAGGGGCTGCCGATCGATTCCTCGGGATCCACGAAGCTGAGCGCCCCGGCCGTGCACGTGGCGACGCAGCGCGGGATGCCGCCGTCCAGCACACGGTCGATGCACAGGTCGCACTTGGGCGCGACGCCACGCACGAACTCGCTCGGGATGGCCCCGAAGGGGCAGGCCTGCTCGCAGCTGCGGCAACCGATGCAGAGGATCTCGGAGCGCCGGACGAAGCCGGTTTCGTGCTTGTAGAGAGCCCCGCACGGGCACGCCTCGGCACACGCCGGGTGCTCGCAGTGGCGGCAGTGGACCGGGAGGATCGCGACGTCCGCGATCCGCCCCGGTACGAGGTTGGACTGGTTGTTGTGTCCGATGTGGCAGGCCGCGCCGCACGCGCGGCAGCCGATGCAGCGGTCGAGATCGAGCACGATCCGCTTGGTGACGACAGGCGCTTGGCTCATCGTGCCACCTCCCCTACCGCCTCGACCGAGACGCGTTCGGGCCGGAGGTCGAGGTCCCGCAGGACCCCGTCGAGCCGCCAGCCCGTCAAGCGACGGGTCTCGGGGTAGTACGGCGCGACGAGCACGACGTCTTCGACGAGCCGTTGCTCGATGCGCACGACCAGCTCGGCGGCGGCGTCACGGCTGCGCACGCGCACCCGGTCCCCCGTCTTCACGCCGAGCTCGCGGGCGTGGGCCGGCGAGAGCGCGATCCCCGGGCCGGGGGACTCGTGCTGCGGCCACGACAGCGGGTTCGTGAGCCAGCCGTCGGCCGACTGGCCCGGGCTGGCCTCGGGGAAGAGCCAGTGCGTGCCCATCTCGCGCGCGCCGTCCTCGCGGTCCTCGAAGCGCAGGTAGAGCTCGAGCTCCGCGAAGAAAGCTGCCGCCGCCTCGGCCGGCGCGGGTACGGACATGGGCTCCGGCGGAGCCGTTCCTGCTGGTTGTCCCCCGACAGCGTCCAGCAGCAGGTCGAGCACGTCCGCATCCGTACGCGCGGTCCCAGGCGGCGGCATGACTTGCACGAGTTCGTTCTCGTGCCCAAACGAGTTGACGACGGTGCCCGTCTTCTCGCCCCACGTCCCCGTGGGGAAGACGACGTGCGCCGCGTCCATGGTGGCGCTGCCGAGCGGCGCCGTGGCCGCGAGCAGCTCGAGCTTCGGCGCGGCCTCCTCGAAGACGCCGCCCGGATAGGCCCCGACGGGATCACAGCCCAGCGCGAACAGGGCCTTGATCTCGCCGGTGCCGGCCGCAGCGAGCATCTCGGCGCTGCGCAGTCCCTCGGTGCCGGGGAAGCCCGCCTCGGCGAGCGTGGTGCGCAGGCCGTAGGCGTTCGCGCCGCCGACCATCGCGAGGTAGCGGCTGCCCGTCACCTCGGCCAGGAGCGCGGAGAGCCCCGCGGCCAGATCGAGCCGTTCCGTCGCCGCGAAGCCGGCGGCGAAGAGCACGGCCGTCTCCTCGCCCTTCTCGAGCGCGCCGGCGAACCAGTCCATGTCCGAAGGCGAGAGCCCCGCGAGGCGCTCGATCTTCTCGATGTCGAGTCCCTTCAGGAACGCGCGCACCTCGTTCGCCCAGGGCACGTCCTTCGCGTGCCCGCTCTCGAGGCAGTGATGGAGCATCACCGTGAGCGCGGCGGCCTCGCGACCGGCGAGGCAGCGCAGCACCGGCTTGCCGAACAGGAAGGTGCGGCTCTTCCAGAACCCCAGCGTGCCGACGAGGTTCTGGCGGTTGTCGTAGCGCATCTGGAGGACCGGCTTCGCCATGCACGGCGACAGCGTGAAGAGGTCCCCCACGACGAGGATCGCCTTGGCGCGCTCGAGCTGGTCCACCTCCGTGAGGGGCGTCGGCTCTGCGCCGCAGAAGGAGAGCCCCTTGAGGACGACGTGGTCCTCGGGCTGGCTCTGGTCCACGTGCGGCGTGCCGATCGCGCGCGCCAGCTGGGCCGCCTTCGCTGCCTCTTCGTTGGTGAGGGTGGGCCCCAGGAGGAAGCCCACGGACCCGGGCCCGTGCGCCTCCGTCACGGCGCGCAGACGCCGGACGAGGTCCTCCATCGCGACCTCCCACGAGGCGCGGACGAGCTCGCCCTCGGGGCTGCGCACACGCGGCTTCTCCAGACGACTCGGATGCGTCAGGAGCTCCAGGGCCATGTTGCCCTTGCCGCAGAGCGAGCCGCGGTTCACGCGGCCCTCGTCGTCGTAGTCGAGGTCGGGCACCTCGCCGGATCCGATGTAGGGCGCGCCTGCGCCGGCCCGCAGCAGCATGCTGCAGCCCATGGAGCAGAACGGGCAGATCGATCGCTGGCTTTCGTTCATGGAATCACCCCAGCGCGTAGGGAACGTCCTTGATGTCCGCGTAGCACATGTCGGGTCCGTCCTTGCACAGGTAGTACGAACCCACGTTGCAACGACCGCAGATGCCCATGCCGCAGGACATGTTGCGGTTCATCGAGAGGTAGATGCGCTCGGGCGGGAAGCCGACGTCGAGCAGCTTCCAGGTCACGAAGCGCAGCATCACCTCGGGTCCACAGGAGACGGCGTAGGTCTTCTCCCGGTCGAGGTCGAGGTCGTCGAGCAGTGTGGTGACCAGGCCCACGTGTCCGTCCCAGCCCTCGGCGGGCCGGTCGATGGTGGGCGTGAAGTCCACCCCGGGGCGCTCGCCCCACGACGCGTGCTGGCGCTTGAAGCACATCTCGGCGGGCTCACGCGAGCCGTACTTGATCGACACGTTGCCGCACGCCTCGGGCTCGTGGAACAGGTGGAAGAGCAGGGAGCGCAGCGGCGCGAGCCCGACGCCACCGCCGATCACCAGCACCGTCTGGTCCTCGAAGCGGTGGATCGGATACCCCTTGCCGAAGGGGCCGCGGATGCCGAGCGTGACGCCGGCCTCGAGCTCGTGCAGCCGGTTGGTAACGAGCCCCGTCTTGAGGATCGTGATCTCCATCCGGTCGGGCTCGAACGGGCTCGAGGAGGGGGTGAAGGGCGCCTCGCCGAGGCCCGGCACCTCGAGCTGCACGAACTGACCCGCGCGGAAGGGGATCGGCTCCGCCGGCTTCAAGCAGAACGTCTTGATCGTCGGCGTCTCGTCGATCACCGCTTCCAGGACGGCGGGCACGGGAACGAAGGGGTTCTTCACGTCACTGCACTCCCTGGAGCGTGTCGCTCGGCAGCCACTCGGTCTCGAGACGGTGCAGGCAGGCGCGCTTGTCGATGCGCCCCATGCACGCGTCGATGCAGCGCCCGCAGCCCGAGCAGGCCGTGACGCCCCAGTTCTTGGGGAACGACACGAACTTGTGGTGGTAGTGGTTCTTGAAGCGCTCGACGAGCTGCAGGCGCGGGGTCCCGCCGCCCGCCATCCGCGCATAGCCGCCCTCGAAGCAGGAGTCCCAGCAGCTGAGGCGCGAGGACCCCTCCTCGCCGGCCACGTCGACGAGGAAGAAGCAGTGGCACGTCGGGCAGACCATGTTGCAGGCGTTGCACTGCACACAGGTCGCCGCCAGCGCCTCCCACAGGCGGTTGCTCTTGTGCTTCTCGATCGACTGCGCGAAGGGATCACGCACCGCGTGAGGCTCGTTCTGGGCCTCGACCCGCTCGGTCATCTCGGCCCGGGCCGCGTCCCGCGCGGCCACCTGCTCACCGCCGGCCTCCTCGAACAGGTCGGCGTGGTCCGCGACGAGCGCCTCGCCCTTGGGCGAGCCGACCTCGACGCCGAAACCGCCCTCGAGCGGGCTGAGGTTGAGGTCGAAGTGCGCCTCGGGATGCGGCGCGTGCCCCACCATCGTGCAGAAGCAGCTGTCGAGGCAGGTCGTGCAGTCGCCTGAGATCACCAGGTTCTGCTCGCGGGCCGCGCACCAGCCGGGCTCCTGGAACGTGTGGTCGCGGAAGACCTTGTCGATGATGCCGAGCGCCGCGAGGTCACAGCCCTTCGCGCCGATGATCGCGCGCGGCCGCGGCGTCGGCCCGGCCTCCGGGCCTTCGGCGGTCCAGCGCGAGACCACCCTGCTCGTCTGGAACCAGATGGGCTTGAGCGACTCCCCGAGCCGCGCGGGGTTCCACGCAACGGACGCGCCCCCCCCGTTCTCCCCGGGCACGAGTCGTTGGAGCAGCAAGCGCTCCTCCTCCTGGACCGGGGCGTAGATGTCGTAGTCACGCCCCAGGGCCTCGACGAGCTTCGCGAACGACGCAGTGCGCATGTACTTCACAGCCGGCTCTCCGGATGAAGGCGAGATCGACGCTGAGAGAACGCCCGCCGCCGTAGGGCGTCAGGCGGCGCGGGAGCGCGCGATCATGGCGGCTCGTGCGAATGCGCGAAGACGTGGCTTGCGGTGAGGCAGGCGTGCCCCACCTTCACGAGGCCGGTGACGCTGCGCGTGTGGCGTGCGCGGTATGCACGTCGGTTTCCGTTGCCCGCGCGCGAGCGTGGGGAGGGACGAACTGGCCGAGCAGAAGACTGCCGACTGGAACGCATGAGATCCTTACCCGCTAAGGCGCGCATTATACCACGCGGGGCATTCGCAGCATTTCAGATCCGGGCTCCCACACACGGATCCGAGGCCGAATTCAGAGATTCAGCGCAGGGAGCAACGCACGTAAAGACGATGCGAATGACGTCCCTGAAATCCGTTCTGGATCGCCGGCGGCGTCCTCGAAGGATGCGTCATAGGGCAGGGCGCCGAGACAGCGCACGCCGTGACGGCCGGCCAGCTCCGAAGCCGCCGACGACGGGGCACGCTGCATGTTCTCGATCACGCCGAGCACGCGCGCGCGCACGCGCATGAGGAGCTGCAGCATGCGGTTCACGCTGTCGAGCACGACACGCGAAGACGTCGTCACGACGAGGTGCTCGGCCCGCTCGATCAGCTTCAGGACGTCGAGTGCCGCATCGCCGAGACCGGGCGGCATGTCGACGACCAGCACATCGAGCGGACCCCAATTCGTGATCGCCAGGATCTCGAGCAACGCGCTGCTGACCGATGCACCACGCAGGGGGGCGGCGTGCGCGCCGGCGAAGTGGGCGATCGACATGCAGCGCACGCCCGCGTGATCGCACGGCTCGACCCCGAACGGCTCTTCAGGGAACGCCGTGGGATATCCGAGCAGGACGTGCGTGGACGGGCTCGTGAGATCGAGGTCGAGCAGCCCGACGCGGTGTCCGATGCCCGCGGCCTCGAGCGCGAGCACCGAAGCCACGCTGCTCTTCCCGATGCCGCCCTTGCCCCCCGTCACGGCGATGACGCGCTTGACGTCGGCGAGCCGCGCGGCGGCGCCGTCTGCGCGCGGGTCAAGCGTCATCGGTGACCCCTTCCATCGCGGCGATGGTCACGCCGCGTCCGCCCTCGATCTCGAAGTCGGGACTCCCGCACTGCGGGCAGGCGAGGAACGAGTGCGCGAGCTCGGGCACGAAGTGGATTGCCTCCATCTCGTCGGCGCCCTGCTCGCCCGCCGCCTCGCCCATCGCGAACGTCGCCCCGCATGCGCGGCACTGGAGCGCTGCCGACACGATCGTCACGGTGGGCTCGAGGCCCTCGAGGCGCGGATCGGATGCCGTCTCGACCTCGGTCAGCGCGCGCTCGAAGAGCTCCTGGCTGATCTGCTGCAGCTCCCCCACCGCCACCTCGAGGCGGGTGACGCGCGCCAGGTCCTGCTCCCTCGCCACGCGTGCGGCGGCGCGCAGGACGGCTTCGGCGAGGGCGTACTCGTGCATGCGCGGAGCATCCCACGGACCCGCCACGCAGCCCGGTTTTTCGCGGCCTCGCGGCGCACGATCCCGAGCCGTCGCGGCGTCAACGCTCGGCGGCAGGCAGATGCTCGAGCGCGCGCTTCAGGATCTCGCCGGGCAGTCGCTCGAGCGATGCCGTGACGACGAACTTCTCCGATATCGGCTTGTCGCGTCCACGCCAGAGCTTGAACGTGGCCTCGATGCCGCCGTCGACGAGGCGATACGTCCCTTGGATGCGGCATGCGTCATCCATCGGATCCACGTTCCAGAACACGAAGGCCGCGTTCTTGTCCGGCGTCGACGCTTCGCGCAACGCCTGGTCCACCTTCTCCGCGAGGCCCTGGACGTCGCCCGTCTGCTCCGGATCGATGAAGACGGAGCGGGTGATATACGGCTTGGGCATGCGCAGGGGGATCTGCGCCTTGACGTCGCCCTTCACCTGGCCGACCTCGAAGCTGATGCCGCCGAGGGGACGCGCGACCACGGGCACCTGCTCGCGCCCGATCTCCTCCGCCAACGCCGGGACGCGGCCTTCAGCGAATCCGAAGAGTCGGGCGACGTCCACGAAGCCGTCCTCCCCCAGGCGCTCGCCCTTCATGCCGAGCAGCAGGCTGTAGGTCAAGAGGCCCTGCCCGTAGCGCGGGTTCTCGAAGCTCAGCCGGTCCGCGGCGCACCCGGCGATCACGTGCATGCCGGTGCGGTCCTTGAGCCGATCGAGCGGTCGCCGTTGGTCCGACGGCACGCCACGCTGCCCGATCAGGTCCTCGATGAAACGACCGGAAGCACACGTGTCGAGGATGAGCACGAGACGACGGGCGGGGATCGCGTTGATCTCGTCGGTGAGATCCGCGCTCGACACCGTGGCGCGATCGCGCATGGCGTCGTCCGCGACCTCGGACGCATCGGCCTCCGACGTGAGGAAGTGGAAGTCGTCCTTGTAGGTCGCGCCATGTCCGGCGAGGTAGAGCACGAACGTGTCGGCGGGCTTGGCCTGACGCGCCGCGCGCAGCGCCTCGAGCAGCGCGGCGCGCGAGGGGTTCTCGACGAGCGTCACGTGTGTACGCGCCTCGGTGAACCGCGCCGCCCCCGCCACGCTCAACGCCTTGTGGATGTCGCGCGCATCCTTCGCGGCGAAGAGCAGGTCCGCATCCTCACCCGTGTAGTCGGAGACCCCGGCGACGACGGCCCAGAGGGAGGGATCAGCCTTCGTGCCCGCGGCGCGACGACGCGCCCGCCCGCCCCGGCTGCGGATGTCGTCGCTCTTGTCGTACGCGAAGACGCGGATGTCGTTGTCTTCCCCCGGCGCGAAGCGCGCATCCTTCCGGAGGTCGATGGGGATCGTCAGCTCCTTTGCATCGGGATTGCTGCCGCGAGGCCGGGCGTCGGCGATCACCTCCTTGCCGTTGATCTGCACGACGACCTTGCCGATGCCTGCCCCGCGGTTGGCCAAGCGCACCTCGAGCCGTCCGTCCTCGTCCTTGAGGCTCACGCGCGGCGCCAGCTCTCCCGGCGCGAGCGCGTCGACGGCGCGACGCGGCTGCGGATTGAAGCCGAGCACCTTGGGCAGCAGGCCCGGCTCGTAGTAGCGCACCTTGATCTGGTCGAGGGCCACGGACTCCAGCCCCGGGACGGCGTCACTCGGCACCACCCAGTGCATGCCGGACGCCGCGCCGGCGTCACTGGCGTCGAAGCGTTCCTGAGGATCCACGACGACGAAGCCGCTGTGCGCGTAGGCCATGAACATCGCCACCGCGTCGGGATTGGATACGTCGTACACGCGGATCGTCTGGTCGTAGGACCCGGTGAATGCGAACCGGCCGTCGGGCGAGAACGCGACGGACTTCACCCGTCGGCTGTGCCCGCGATACACGCGGACGGGATCCAGGCCGGTGCTCCCGACGGCCCACAGACGCGCTTCGCCATCCTGGGTTCCCGTCAGCAGGTGCTTGCCGTCGGGCGAGAACGCAAGCGACCAGACGGGGCTCTCCCGGCCCTCGACGTCCTGAACCGGCTTGCCCGAGAGGCGATCGAGGATGCGTGCCTCGCCCCCCTGGGTCGCGGCGGCGACGCGGGAGGGATCCGTCGGTGAGAACGCAACGGACGTGACGTGGTTGCCGAAGCCGTCGTACCGCCAGAGCTCCTTCTGCGTCTCCACGGACCAGAGCCGGACCGTCGTGTCGATGGAACCGGTGAGGACCTGCTTGCCATCCGGGGAGAGCGCCACGGCTTCGACGTTCTGCGTATGTCCCACGAGTCGTGCGATGGGACGGTCCGGACTGGCGCTCGACCAGACGCGCACCTCGTTGTCGCACCCTCCGGACGCGAAGGATGCGCCGTCGCCCGAGACGGCCACGGCGTGCGTCCCGCCCGTGTGCCGCGTCACCTCGAGTGGTGCCTTGCGGGCTCCCGTCTCCCACAACCTGACCGTCGTGTCCTCGGATGCAGTCAGCAGCTGCTTCCCGTCGCTCGAGAAGGCGAGCGAGCCGACGTCGCTCGTGTGCCCTTTGAAGCGCCGCACCACGCGCCCCTGCACGAGGCTCCAGAGGTGGACCTCGCCGCCCGTGGTCCCCACCGCGAGGAAGCGACCGTCACGCGACAGCTCGATGTCGAGGACTTGCTCGGCCGTGGCGGCGAAGCGCTGGGCCACGCGTGCGGTCTGCATGTTCCAGAGCTGCCCCACCCGCCCGGCGGCGGTCGCGGCCACGATGCCGTTGCGCGCGAAGGCAACGGCGCTCACGCCGCCGTCGTGCGCCTTCGGCTTGCCGATCTGCGTGCCCGTAGCGACCTCGAACAGCCGGGCCGTTCCGTCGGCGGATCCGGAGAGGACGTACCGTCCGTCGATCCGCAGCGCGAGCGCCCCGACGTTACCCGTGTGCCCGGCGTACCGCTGCACGACCTGGCGCGTCTCCGTGTTCCAGCGCAGGATCGCGCCATCGTTGTACGCCGCGAGTACGTGGCGCTGGTCGCGCTCGTAGACCAGGGCCGAGACCGCCGCCTTGCCGCTCGGGCGACGCAGGGAGAACGCGGCTTGTCCCGTGGCGACGTTCCACAACGTGACGGCCCCGTCCCAGGCGCCCGTCGCGACAACGGCTCCATCCGCACGCACGTCGACGGCCAGGAGGCGCGGCCGCGCCGCGCCGCTTGCGGGCGCGAGCGTCGCGAGGAGCTTGCCCGAGACCGTTTCGAAGATGCGCGCAGTCCCGTCATACGAGGCGGTGACGACCCGGCGGCCGTCGGACGTCAGCACGAGGCTTGCGACGGCGCCCTCGTGCCCCTGGAGCGCGCGCGCTCGGTCCTCCGTGCCCGTCGCCGTCTCGAACACGCGCACGATGCCGTCGAAGCACCCGGCCAGCACATGCTTGTCGTCCGGCCCGAACCGCGCCGCCAGCACCCTGCCCGGGTTCGGTCCGATGCGCATGACGCGCACTTCGCGCCCCGTATCCGTCTCCCAGATCCGCAGCGTCCGGTCCATTCCGCCGGTGAGGAGGTGCGTACCGTTGCGCGAAATTGCCACGGCGGTGATGTCAGCCGCATGGCCGCGCTGGACGTGCAGCTTCGGCTTGGCGGGGTCCTGGGCAGTCGCCGAGCCCACCAGGGCGGCCAACACGACCGGCACGAGGATCCAACGTGAGACAACGCGCATGACCCGAGCATCGCAAGGCCGGGATCGGCCAGCAAGCACCCGCAGCTTTCGGTACCCTCGGTCCATGGGCGCGATTCCCGTGATCACCCCGGACAGCGAGCTGTTCGCACGTGTCGATCAGCTCATGGCGACACATGGGCTGGCACGCGGCGTGGAGCACCTCGCCGACGCTGGGGAGGCGATCGAGTTCCTCCGCACCGAGCTGCCCGATCTCTTCATCATCGACCTCTCGGACACGGAGTGCGGGGCCGAGCCGATCGTCCAAGCCATCCACGACGATCCGTGGCTGTTCGGCGGCGGCGTGCTCGGCATCTGCGACGACGACGCCCAGCTGGCCTGCGTCGAGCGCACCCGCGGGCCCAACTACCTGGCGCTGGTGCCCAAGGCGCGGATCGAGCACGACCTGCCGCGCATCCTCCGCATCATCGAAGAGAACCGACGCCTGCTCTTCCAGCGGGTCATGGGACCGGAGCTCGTCCAGGAGCTGCATGGACGCTTCGTCATGGGCAACGACCCGCTCGTCGCGCACTGCTACGAGAGCATGATCTGCAACTTCCTCTACAACGCGAACCGCATCGACGAGGACACACGCGATGCGCTCAGCTTCTCGATGCACGAGCTGCTGATGAACGCCATCGAGCACGGCAACTGCGGCATCGGCTTCGACGAGAAGTCACGCTGGCTCGAAGGCGGACGGCCCATGCTCGAGCTGATCGAAGAGCGCACGCAGGATCCGAAGATCGCGGCCCGGCGCGTGACGCTCGTCTACGACATCACACCGGAGCGATCCCGCTTCTGCATCACCGACGAGGGTGAGGGCTTCGATTGGCGTCAGGCGCGCGACATGACGAGCCCGGAGGCGATCTTCGAGAGCCACGGCCGGGGGCTGTTGATGACGGCCAGCGTGACGGAGACGCTGACGTTCAACGAGCAGGGCAACGAGGTCTGCTTCGAGGTCGCGCATCAGGAAGACACGGCGAGCGCCACCCCCGCACTGCTGGCGGGCCTGCCCGCGCGACGCGTGGAGCCGGGCGACGTGATCTTCCGCCAGGGTGAGCCCGGCGACGCGCTCTACTTCATCACGCGCGGCCGCTACGAGGTGATCGCCGATGGCAAGCACATCGCGGACCTGGGCCCCGACGATCTCCTGATCGGCGAGATGTCGTTCCTGCTCCGCAGCACGCGCAACGCGACGGTGACCGCAAGCAGAGCCGGAGCCCTCGTGGCCATCTCGAAGGCGCGCTTCGTCGAGGCGATCCGCCAGCGCCCCTACTACGCGCTGCTCCTCGCGCGGCTCATGGCCGAACGGCTGCAGCGATTGCTGAGCGGGGAAGGCCTCTTCAAACGGGATCGGTAGGACCGCTCAGCGAGCGGATCGCGCGATGCGGGATGTCAGCAGGAGCGCGAGGACCTCGTCCTTCCCGCCCGAGATCGCGACGACGACGGTCTTCCCGATCGGCGTGCGCAATGCCGCGCGCGTACGCAGGACCTCCAGGGCCGGTGCTTCGAGGCGCCCATGGGGCGTGGTCACCGTGCGCATCGGCGTGGCCACGTCGACGTACGTGAAGCGCACGACCGAGTGCACGGAACCGCCGCCCGCCGTCTCGGTGGCGCGGACGTCCAGCACGCTCCCGTCGAGGATCTCCTGCACGATCGGGTTGGCGATGACCGAGTTGCTGGCGATCTCGACTTCGTAGTCGGAGAGATACGCCATCCGGCGCGCCGAGGACACGGCGTTTCGTGCGCCCGCCATGTTGGTCACGGTGCACCCGCGCTCGATCGTCGCCTCCTCTGCGGCGATCGCCGCCCGCAGCGCGGCGAGGCGTTCGCCGTCCACCGGCCCGATCTGCATCTCGAGCCGCGCCGCGACGGACCGCGGAAGCTTGACGAGCTCGGTCGTGGTGATGACGGACGTGAGGAACTCCTTGTTCAGGGTGCGCAGGTTCCGATCGACGGCCTCCACCACGTAGGGCGCGTTGCGCACATACAGCCGGCCGTCGCGGACGTCGATGCGTGCATCCTTCAGCTCCCAGGTCGCGGGTGCCACCGTCTCCTGCATCAGCTCGGCGATCACGTCGACCGGGAAGATCGGTGTGGGGTCCTCCAGCTCCGGCGGCGCGGGGGGCGTGAAGTTCGACGGCGTGAGGTTGATCTCCTGCCCGAGCGTGCTGCCCACGCTGTGCGCCAGGGCGGCGATGTCGAACGACCGCAGCACCAGGGCGCGCGCCGGCCGCGAGGGCGGCGACTCGAGCGCGATGCCGCGCGCCTTGGGAGCGAGGCCGTCCTGTGGCATCGGGCGCACGCGCACGAGGAACATCCACTGGGGATCGTCAGCACCCCCCCGCTGCCCGTCGATCAACGCCCACCGGTTCACGGGGATGTCGATCTTCGTGAGCAGGCGCGCTACCTCGAGATCGGGCGCCTCGATCAGCAGCTCGTCGCCCGTGGTCACCGGACGGAGCTCGCGGCGCGTGGCGAGAAACGCGCTCAGCGTCAGCAGACAGGAAGAGGCGTCCGGCGCGAGGATCGGGCGGACGTCCATCGCGAGGCCGAGGTTGTGAACGTGGACGATCGGGTCCGCGATCTTCGCCTTCTCCGCGACCTCGACGTCGTAGTCGGCCACATACGCCTCCTGGACGCCGCTGTGGGCGGCGAACCGGTTGCGCTCGTAGCCGAGGACGTGCAGCTGCGGCCCGCGATTGGCGGCCGTCACGTTCGCGAGGTATGCGGCGCTCTCGACCAGCAGCGGGTTCTCCTTCGAGCGCATGGCGGCGGCCTGGGCCGTGGTCAGCCGCACGGCTGTGAGCTCCACGGCAACGGTGCGCAGCGCCTGCCGTTCCAGCGTGCCCAGGTACACGGCGACCTTGTCCGCGATGTCCGCGAACGTCCGAACGACGAGCGTGTCCTCGCCGACGCCGCGGAGGTCCGCGCCGTAGACGGTGTCCCAGCTGGCCGGCTCCACGTCGAGGCGGATCTGCTCGATGAGGTGCTCGATCTGGCCCAGCGCGAAGACGAGCTCTTCGGACTCGGCACCGAAGAGGGGGTTCATCTCGTCGCCCGCGTCGTGGATCGGCCGGGGTTCCCCCACCCGGACGAAATCGGGCCGCCCGGAGGTCAGCGCCCGCACGTTGTAGATGCGCGTGACGAGGGTCTCCTTCGCGTCCTCCTCGGCCAACGCGCCGGGTCCACCCCCCAGCGCACACCAGAGAACGATCAGCGGGAGCCCGTAGGCCCAAGCAACGCGACGATCCATCGACCACCTCCTTCGCGCCCGCGAGTCCCCGGGGCGCCCCCCTTCTAACGCCGTGGGGCCCGGGGTGCAGCCGGGGTTCCCGAACGCGGCACGTAACACCTTCGGGGCCCCCACGCTTGGGAGGGCATGACCCCTTCCGGTACCTCCCTCTCGCGTGACGCCCTCGAGCGGCTCTTGACCCCCTCCGACGACGATCGCCACGGCATGCGCAGCGCGCTCCGGACCGTCATCGCGCTCACGGTGGCCATGGGCCTGTGCTTCGCGTTCATGCTGGCGATCGCCCTCGACGCCGCGGGGACGTTCGAGAACGCGCTCGAGGCGGGATTCTTCGGCCTCCTGTTCTTCGGGCTCCTCGGCGGCCTCGTCGCGGACGCGTTGCAGCGGATCGCCCCGCCGCTCACCGCGGAGATGGCCGGTCTCCGGCACCGCGCGTGGCTGCGCACGCGTCAGATCCCCTGGGCCGAGCTCGCGCCGGTCGTCCTGACCGGATCCGAATGGCCCTACGAGATCCGCCTGCTCGACAAGGACGGCCTGCTGGTCGCCAAGAGCCAGGCGCTCACCGCCGGAGAGCGCGCCGCGGTCCTCGAGGCTGCGTCGCGCGTCGGGCTCGTGGACGAGCGCACGCCGGGGGACGCGACGCCGAAAGCGTAGTTCCTTTAGCATGCGCCGATGCGGCGCACGCTCTGGGTCTTCGTCTTCCTCATCGGCTGCGTGGGGCGCCCGTGCACGCCGTGCGCAGACCGCACGGACCAGGCGCCGGCACCCCACGCCCCCACGACGGGCGTCGTGGCCACCGTCCACGACCTCGCAACCCAAGCCGGTCTCGACGCATTCGCCCGCGGGGGCAACGCCGTCGACGCGGCCGTGGCCGCGGCGCTCACGCTTGGCGTCGTCGACAGCCACAACTCGGGGATCGGCGGTGGCTGCTTCATCCTGCTTCGGCGCGCGGACGGGACGATCCTCGCCCTGGACGGGCGCGAGACGGCGCCCGCCGCCGCACACCGCGACATGTTCCTCCGGAACGGGAAGGCGGTGCCGGACCTGAGCCTCGAAGGCGCGCTCGCCATCGGCGTCCCGGGATCCCTCGCGGCCTACGAACGCGTGCTCGCCGAAGCGGGACGCGGCACGCTTGCCGACGCCTTGCGCCCGGCAGCCGAGCTGGCGGAGCGCGGATTCCCTCTCGGCCGCGTGCTTGCAGCGCGCATCGCGTCGAAGCGCGACGCGCTGGCCCGCTTCCCGGCAAGCGCGTCCGTGTTCCTCGCGGCCGATGGCACAGCGCTCGCCGAGGGTGCGGTGCTGCGCCAGCCGGATCTCGCGGCGACCTACCGTCGCCTTGCCAACGAAGGAACGGGGTGGTTCTACAAGGGCGCGTTCGCGTCGCGCCTCGATGCGTGGATGCAGGCGAACGGCGGGCTCGTCACGGCGGCCGACTTCGCCGCCTACCGCGTGAAAGCGCGCGCGCCCATCTACTCCATGTACCGCGGCCACGAGATCGTGGGATTCCCGCCGCCCTCCAGCGGCGGCGTGCACGTCGCGCAGATCCTCTCGATGCTGACCTGCTTCGAGCTCCAGGCGGATCCCGCGGACGACGACCCGGCCCTCCCCCATCACCTTTTGGCCGAGGTGATGAAGCGCGCGTTCGCCGACCGCGCGCACTGGCTGGGCGATGCGGACTTCGCGCTCGTACCGAAGGGTCTCTCCGAGCTCGGCTATTGCGCCGGCCTTGCGCGCGAGATCGATCCCAACCGCGCCACCCCCGTCGCCGGCCCAGGGGCGCCACCGAACGCAACGGAAGACGTGTTCGGCAAGCACACCACGCACCTCTCGGCCGCCGACGAGGAGGGCAACTGGATCGCGATCACGACGACGATCAACACCGCCTTCGGTTCGAAGGTGATGATCCCGGGCACCGGCGTCGTCATGAACAACCAGATGGACGACTTCGCTGCGCAGCCCGGGGTACCCAACGCCTACGGCCTCATCGGCGCCGAGGCCAATGCCGTCGCTCCCGGCAAGCGTCCCCTCTCGAGCATGAGCCCCACGATCGTCCTGAAGGACGGCGAGCCGGTGCTCGCCCTTGGCGGTGCCGGTGGTCCGACGATCATCTCGCAGGTCGTCCAGACGCTGATCCACATGCTCGACAGCGGCATGTCCCTCGAGGACGCAATGGCCGCACCCCGCATCCACCACCAGTGGCGCCCCGACCTTCTCTACGTCGAAGCAGGCATTCCCGATGCCGTCCGCGCGGGCCTCGAGCGCCGCGGCCATCGCCTGAAGGAACGCCCGAAGATCGGTGTCAGCCAGGCCGTCGGCCGGGACGCCGAGAGCCGGCTCGTCGCCGTGCGCGAGCCGCGCCTCCGCTAGGCGATGGGTCGCTCGTCCTTCGAACTGTGCACGGTCGCGCCCGGGGTGCTCGAGGCCTACGTCGCCGTTCCGATGCGCGTCCGCGTCCGCGCGCGCGTCGTGCCCGGGGACCCTCCCCACAGGCTCCCGCTTCGAACCGAGCCCGTGGCGGAACCCTACGTGAAGGACTACGCCGAGGGATCGGCCATGGAGCAGGTTGCCGAGCTGCGCAGGTTCGCCGACGGCACGCTGGTGCACTTCGCGGTACGCGACGGGCGTCACCTCGTTGCCGGCGCGACGGTGCTCCACGGATCGCCGAGCTACGACCTGCTGGAAGGGCGCACCGACCTGGCGACGCTGCGCGACATCCGGGTTCATCCGGATTGGCAGCGCCGAGGACTCGGACGCCTGCTCATGCAGACCGTGATCATGTGGGCTCGGAACGAAGGCTTGGCCGAGCTGCAGATCGAGACCCAGGACGTGAATGTCCCGGCATGCCGGCTCTACGAGACCATGGGCTGCGTGCTTCGCGCCGTGCGCGAAGGCGCGTACGCGGCGCATCCACACGAGCTGCAGCTGCTGTGGTATCGGCAGCTGGATGACGCGCCTCTGGAGGTGCGCGAGCCGCGTATGCGGTAGGCTGACGCGGAGCGGAGGAAGCAAGCATGGCGGCGAAGAGCAAGGATCCGACGGCAGCCCTCCGGGCGTACGCGGCGACCTACGACGACGTCACCGAGGGCACCTCGTGCTCCCAGACCTCGTTCAAGGCCGGGAAGAAGGCCTTCCTCTACGTCGGCCCGCAGGGCGGACGCTTCAAGGCGATGTTCAAGCTGAAGGACTCCATGCCGGAGGCAGAGGAGCTCGCGGAAGCGGACCCGGATCGCTTCCAGGTCGGCAACACCAGCTGGGTGACGGCGCGCTTCGACGCCAAGAAGCCGCTGCCCAAGCGCATCTGGAAGCGCTGGCTGGACGAGAGCTACGCGCTCGCCACCTGACGCCGCGGCGCTACGAAGGGCGAACGCTGGCGATGGCCTCGTTCATCGCGTCCGGCTCGCTCGGCTCGAGCTCCGGCGCGCGCTCGGGCGCCGGCTTGGCGGGCGGACTCGCGTCGGACGCGCCTTGGCTCCAGCAGATGACCACGCCCCCCACCACCAGGAGGGCCGTCACGGCGATCGTCATGAACACGGCGCGATTCATGCGCCGCACCGTACCTCGCATGCGCGCCCCGCGCGCCGCGAGCCTGGACAGCCTGGCAAGCGAGCGCGATCCAGCCTGACTCCATGCGGGGACACACGCGTGTCCTCGCCGCCGCCGTTGTCTGAGCGGCGGTCTCATCGATCACGGCGTTGTTCGCGGCGCGGTGTCTCGGGATGTTGCAGCGTCTCGACACGACGGGCGGTTGTGTGAGAAGCGCGCTCAGGAACGTCCGTGGCCCGGTCCATGCGATGGCTCCGGTCGGAAGGTTCGACTGGAGTTCCCATGCGCGTTCGCTACGACATTGCCCTTGTCTCCCCCTTCCTCCTCCTGTTCCTGCTGAGCCTCGCCGCCTGTGGCGGCGGGGGCGGCGGCAGCGCCAGCGCAGGGGTCAGCCCTGCTCCTTCTGCATCGCTCTTCGACGGCGACTACCACTTCGTGTCGTTCGGCATCACCGACGCCGGCGCCGTGCTCGGTACGTCCCAGTGGGGCCAGTTCACGGCCGACGGCGCCGGCGGTCTCTCCGGCACGGCTTCGCTGAACCTGAACGGCGGCGTCACGACCGGCGCGCCGTCCGCGCCCCTGCTGTACGCGGTCGACGCCGACCACACGCTGCGCGTCCAGGTGGCCACGGATCCGAGCGTGGACACGCTGGTCGGCGGCATCAGCACGGACGGCCGCGCCTATACGCTCGGAACGGTCCGGTCCGGCGCCAACCCCTACTTGATGATCGGTGCCCAGAAGGCCGGTACGTACGCAGCCGCGGACCTCACCGGCCGCTACCACGTTGCCGCCATGATCGCGGACTCGAGCGGTCCCCAGCAGATCGCGTTCTGGGGCACCGCGGACTTCGACGGGTCCGGCACCGTCGACTTCGAGGCCGACCTGAACGCCAACGGCACGCTCGCGGCCATTCCGGCCAACACCGGCAGCTACACCGTCGGCCCGGACGGCGACGTCACCTGGAGCCTCGGTGGCTCGCCGGACGTCCTCGAAGGCGGCATGCTCGGCGCCGGTGAGCTCGTGATCCTCGGCGGCATGTCGAACACGGGCGGCAACCCCAGCATCTTCGTGCTGGTGCCGTACACGTTCGGTGCCTCGGACGCGACCCTGTCCGGCACGTATCGCTTCGTCGGCATCGAGGCGACGAGCACGAACACCTTCGAGTCCCGCACGGGCACCCTCGTCGCCGACGGAGCCGGCGGCCTCACGGCCGAGCTGACGAACAACGCCGACGGCGTGATCACGACCATGAGCTCCGGCGCGCTGACCTACGCCGTGGGGCCGGCCGGTGGCCTGACGGTCGACGGCGACGCCGTGCTCTCGGGCGGCGTGAGCGGCGACGGCCGGTTCTTCGTCCTGGCGGGCGGCACGTCCGCATCGGACAACCCCACGATCGTGGTCGGCGTCCGCTGACCGACCGTGAATTGCAGAGCGGCCGGCGGGGTCGTGCCCGCCGGCCGCTCGTGTGAGGATGGTGGTCGGCTTAGTAGAACATCGTGACGACGGCGTTCTCGCCCGGGTTGACGCGCGGGATGCCGCGCCCGATGGGTGCACCGTTGTAGGGATCGGACGTGCTCGTGTTGCCGCTGTAGCTGCGGTGGCCGTCGCTGTACTCGACGTAGATGTCGTACTGGCTCACGTTGAAGCCACCGTAGCCCTGAGGCGTCGAGCCAATGCGGTCGTCTGCGTAGAGCGTGTCGCCCGTGTAGGCCTCGTAGAAGTAGACCCGCGTGATCGTCGTGCCGGGCGAGCCGTTCTGGATCGTGATCGTCGGGGGCACGTTGCCGGGGTCGTCGCCGGTGGCGAACTCGTCGATGCCGCCGCCGCCGCCACCGCAGGCGGTGAGGGTCAGGGCGAGGGCTGCGAAGATCAGGGTCGGGAGGGGGCCGAGGCGCGTCATGGGGAACTCCTTTGTCGTGGTTCACCTGACGAGTACGGACCCCTCCTCCGGCATCGCACCGGTCCCTGAGAATTTTTCGTCGGGGCTCTGAGCGGCTACTCGCCGTCCGCCTCGGCGAGGGCCTCGACCGCAGCCTCACGCACGAGCTCGTCGGGATCGTCCTTGGCGAGCTTCGCGAGCCGATCCCGCACGGCCGCGTCCGTCGGCACCGCAGCGGCGAGGCCGAGCACCGCGTCCCAGCGGGTCGTGTCGTCGTCGCTCGAGAGCAGGGCGAGCAGCCGCGCCGTCGCCCGAGGATGCGCCGCGGCGCCGAACGAGGAGAGGGCTGTAAGCGCCGACGACCGCACGCCCGCGTCCTCGTCATCGAGCCGCTCGAGGATCGCGGGGATCGCCTCTTCGGCATGCTCGGCCAGGTCCGCGAGGCCTTCCACAGCCCACATGCGCGCTCCCGGGATCTCGGCCGACAGCGCGCGGACGAGGTACGGAACACCCCGCGCACCGAGGCCCACGAGTGCCGTGGACGTCGTCGCGTTGCACTCCGTGGTCTCCATCAGCTGCTGCGTGAGGGCCTCCGCTGCGGGCAAGGCCTCGGGACCGAGCGAGATCAGGACCTCCGCGGCCCACGCACCCGTCCCGTCGTTGCCCTGGTCCGCCTCGAGGATCTCGATCATGCGCGGTACGACGACCGGCCCCAGCGCCGCCAGCTCTTTGTGCGCGGCCGTACGCGCGTCGAGGTCCTCCGACGTCAGCATGACCTGCACCAGTGCCTCCGCCTCGGGCGTGAGGGACGGACGGGACGACGGAGCGCGGCTCTCCCCGCAACCGAACGTCACAAGCAACAGGATCAGCACGGCGTGCTTCATGTCGCCCAGGGTCCTCTCCATCGTCGAGTGCGCCCACGCCTCATCGGCCTGGCTCGACGCGCAGCCACCGTACCGCCGAGCCGCGCCCGGAGCGCGCGAAACGGGTCGCGCCTCCGTACCCTTGGCGCGCATGACCCCCGCCGTCCGCGCCCTGATGACCGACGCCGTCCACCGCGAGATCGCCGCGGTGGTCGGCGTGGCGCCCGATGACCTCACGAAGCTCGGCGGGTTCGAGAGCTTCGTCTTCGAGACCGTCGTGGACGACGAGGCGCGCATCGTGAAGGCCACCTGGTCCGGGCGCCGGACGCCGGAGGAGATCGGGGCCGAGGCGGACTTCCTGCGCTACGCCGCGGAGCGAGGGGCCCAGGTGTGCGGCGCCACGCCCTTGGCGAGCGGCGCGATGGTGGCGACCGTGCCCGCCGGGGACGACGCCTTCCACGTGTATGCGCAGCGGAAGGCCCTGGGCGCGATGGTCCCGGCCACCGCGTGGGAGCCCGAGCACTTCGAGCGCTGCGGACGCATGCTGGGCGCGCTGCACCGGATCGCCACGGCGTATCCCGGCCCGCCCGCGCCGCTCTGGCGCAAGCGCTGGGAAGCCGAGTACGGCGAGCTCGAGCCGATCATCGCGGCCGAGCCGGATCTGCACGCCCGCTACCGCGAGGTGGTCGACGCGATCGCGAGTCTGCCGCGCGACACCGGCGCCTTCGGGTCCATGCACTGCGACCCGCACAGCCACAACATGTTCTGGCACGACGGCGAGCCGCGGCTCTTCGACTTCGAGGACATGTGCCCGTTCTGGTTCATCTCGGATCTGGCGATGGTGCTGTTCTACGCCGTCCTGAACCTGGCGCCCGAGGTGCGCACGCCGCGCTTCCAGCAGGCGTACGCAGATCTGCTGCGCGGCTACGCGCCGGAGCACGCGCTGCCGTCGTGGTCGTACGAGGCCCTGCCGCTCTTCCTCTCGCTGCGCGAGCACGTCTTGCGCGCCGTCGTGATCCGCAGCGTCCCGCGAGAGGAGCAGGGTGCGTGGTGGCACGCCTACATCGATGACTGCGCCGCGCGCTGGCGCGACGGCCGCCCGCCCCTGGACCTCGAGCTGTAGCGCACTCGCCGCGGTCTTCGCGGCCGAATTGCCACGGGGCCCGCCGTGGCGGGCCCCGTAGGCGATCGATTGGCTGCTTCGCTGCGCGAGCTACATCACGGCTTCGATGCCGAGATCGGCGAAGCCCTGGGTCTCGTAGTGGTCGCGGAACATGCCGAGCAGCTTCTGCGCGGCGGCGTCGTAGCCCTCCTTGTCCTCCCACGTGTTGCGCGGGTTGAGGATCGAGGCGTCCTCGATGCCGGGGCAGGAGGTGGGCATCTTCAGCTTGAACACCGGGTGCTCCTCGTACGTCATGCCCTCGGCGTGCAGGTCGCCGTTCAGGGCCGCGTCGAGCATGGCGCGGGTGTTCTTGATCGAGATGCGGTTGCCGACGCCGTAGGCGCCGCCACCCCAGCCCGTGTTGAGCAGGACGCAACGCGCCTGGTGATCGCTCATGAGCTGCGCGAGCAGCTTGGCGTAGACCGACGGCTTCTGGGCCATGAAGGGCGCGCCGAAGCAGGCGCTGAACGCCGCCTTGGGCTCGGTGACACCGACCTCGGTGCCGGCCAGCTTGGCCGTGAAGCCCATGACGAAGTGGTACATGACCTGCTTTGCGTCGAGGATCGACACGGGCGGCAGCACGCCGAAGGCGTCGGCCGTGAGCAGCACGATCGTCTCGGGGTGCGGGCCCTTCGCGCCCTCGGCCACGTGCGGGTTGCACGTGAGCGGGTAGCTGAAGCGCGTGTTCTCGGTGCGCGAGCCGTCGAAGAGGTCGAAGTCCGCCGGATCCGTCTCCGCGAGCGTCTTGCCGGGCAGCGGCGGGACGTTCTCGACGAGCGTCCCGGGCATCGAGATGGCCGCGGCGATGACGGGCTCGTCCTCCTTGTCGAGGTTGATCAGCTTCGCGTAGCAGCCGTCCTCGAGGTTGGAGATGCCGGCGTCCGTCCACGCGTGCTCGTCGTCCCCGATGAGCTTGCGGTGCGGGTCGGCGGAGAGCGTCGTCTTGCCCGTGCCGGAGAGGCCGAACAGGATCGCGCCGTCACCGCGCTGACCGACGTTGGCCGAACAGTGCATCGACATGTGGCCCATGTCGGGCAGCAGGTAGTTCATCACCGTGAACATGGTCTTCTTGACGATGCCGCAGTAGTCGGCCGGGCCGCAGACGAGCCCGATGCGGTTCTTGAAGTCCATGATCACGGCACGGTTCGAAAGCGTGCCGTCGCGCTCGGGATCGCAGATGAACGACGGGGCGTTGAGCATCGTCCAGCGCTTGCTCGCCTCGTCCTCGACCCCCTGCACGTTCTTCGGGAACATGTTGTCGGCGAAGAAGGCGTGCGTGGCGTACTCACCGACGAAGCGGTACGGACGCGCGTAGGAGGCGTCGCTGCCGGCGTAGACGTCCTTCACGTAGAGCGTGGCGTTCTTCTCGTTGAGGTAGGCCACGACGCGCTTGAGGAGCGCCTGGTAGTTGTCGGGATCGAACTTCTTGAAGTCCTTCTTCCACCAGACCTTCTCGTCGAGCTCCGGCCAGCCGACACCGAAGGTGTCCTGGACCGGGCGACCGGTGCAGGTCGGGTCGGTGTAATAGACGAGCGGGCCGTCCTTGCCGAGCTTCGTGGCGAACGCCTTCTGGGCGTCGGTGGGACCGTCGTGCTCGACGCGACCGCGATCGTTGGCGATCGCCTCGTCGAACAGCTCGTCCTTCGAGAGGTTGTACTTGTACTGAACGGTGGACAGGCCCAGGAGGGCGTGCAGCTCGGCTTCGAAGCCGGCGGCCAGTGTCTGCTCGGACATGGGGTCTCCACTGCGGCCGGGGTCACCGGAGCCCGGCCGATTCCACTGCGTCATTCCTCCGGCGGACCGAGGCGTTCGCCGAGGGAAGTTCGCAGGGTACCCCTGGCCCCCAGGCGCCCACAGGCCTTCCCCGGGCGTCAGGCGGCTGTCAGGCTGGATTCGGCCGTCGATGCCGCGGGGAACGGGCTAACGCGGAAGGCCCCCTGGGCGTCCATCTGTGCGGGCGCACGGTGCGCCCGACATGCGGGGCGACGGCACGCCGTACGCCTTGCCAGCACACGAGCGGGGAGATGTCCGTTGACGCGCGTTCCACGGCCCGGCACTGTCCTCGCGTGACGACGGTGCCGGACCCCGCGCCGCTCGCGCGAGGCGAGCCCGATGTCGCCGCCGCCGTGGCGGCGGTGCTCTCGGGTGACCGGGAGGCGTTCGGCCTCCTGCATGGGCTCTTCGCGCGGATGGTCCATGCGATCCTGCTCGCGCGCGTGCCCGCGCGCGAGGCGGACGACTTGACCCAGGACGTCTTCCTGACCGCCCTGCGCAAGCTGGACCAGCTCAAGAACCGCGCGGCCTTCGGCCCGTGGGTCGCGCAGATCGCGCGCAACCGCGCGTACGACCACCACCGGCGCTCGCGCCGGTTCGACACGCTGCCCGCGGAGCTCGCCGGCCGCGGCGGCGCGGACGCCCTGGAGGCACGCGAAGCCCTGGCCGCGATCCGCGCGCTCCCGGCCGCCTACCGCGAGACGCTGATGATGCGCCTCGTCGAAGGCATGACCGGACCCGAGATCGCGGCGCGGATGAGCATGACCCCCGGCTCCGTCCGCGTGAACCTCCATCGCGGCATGCGCCTGTTGCGCGACGCGCTGGGGCAGAAGGAGACCCGATGAGCGACGAGTACCTCTGGGACAAGACCGGTGCGCCGGACCCCGAGGTGGAGCACCTCGAGCGCGTCCTGGGCGAGGCCCGCTTCGACGGGCCGCCCCCCGAGATGCCCGTGACGAGCGGACGTCCCGGCCTCCGGTTCGCCGTGGCCGCGGCCGTGCTGATCGGCATCGGCGCGCTGACGTTCGGACTCGCCATCGACCGCGGGGCGCGCCCCGAGACGCCGCAGCCCGGCTGGGCGTACATGCTCGTCCCGGTCGAGAACGGCGACCGGACCGCGGAAGCCCGCACGCTCGTCGCAGGCGACTGGATCGAGACCGACGCCACGACGCGCGCGGACCTCACCGTCGCCGACATCGGCCGGGTGGACCTGGATCCGGACTCCCGACTCCAGCTGGTCCGCACGGGCGACGACGAGCACCGGCTGCGCCTCGAGCGGGGTCGCATGCAGGCCCTGGTCGACGCGCCCCCCCGCCTCTTCGTGACCGAGACGCCGGCCGGGGACGCGGTGGACCTCGGCTGCCTCTACACGCTCGAGGTCGACGAGGCGGGCAACGGCCTGCTGGTGGTCGAAGTGGGCATGGTCATGTACGAGCGCGGTGGCTACGAGGCGTTCGTCCCGGCCAAGGCCCGCTGCGAAGCGCGGAAGGACAAGGGCATGGGCACGCCGTACTTCGAGACGGCGTCGGGGGCCCTGCGTGCGGCGCTGCGGCGGCTGGACTTCGGCGACGCGCAGGGCAACGCGCTCAGCGACGTGATCGAGGCGTGCACCGTGCGCGACACCCTCACCTTGTGGAACCTCCTCCAGCATCCGGCGCTGGACCAAGCGGCGCGGGGGCGGGTGCTCGACCGCATCGAGGCGTTCAAAGAGCTGCCCGACGAGCTGACGCGGGACGCCGTGCTCGACCGCGACGCGGAGACGCTGCTCAGCCTGCGCGACGCCCTCGGCCTCTATTGGTAGAGCCCGCGGCAGCGGCATCGGCCGCGATTCGTTAACGCGACGCGGGCGAGCGTCGTCCAGGGACGTGGGAGGCGAAGGGGCCTTCCCCTGGAGACGACGATGAACCGCATCCCCCTGCTCGTGATCGCGCTCGCCTGCGCGGGCTTCGCCCTCCTTCCCGCCACGCAAACCGTGGAAGCAGGTGACAGCGCCGCCGATGCGAGCCGCTGGGACGGCAAACGCCTGGTGGCCCACGAGTGGGGCACGTTCACGTCGGTCTCGGGCAGTGACGGCGTCGTGCTCGACGGCCTGATGCACGAGGAGACGGATCTACCGGACTTCGTCTACGACCTGCGCGACCGGCGGGGCATCACGGGGATCTCCCCGAAGATGGAGACGCCGGTCATCTACTTCTACGCGCCGTCGAAGCGCAAGGTCAGCGTGGACGTGCGCTTCCCGCGCGGCACAGTGACGCAGTGGTATCCCGCCGCGCACCGCGTGAACCACCAGGGCCGCACCGTGAACGGCGTCCCGTCGATGCCGGACGGCCGCGTGATCGAGGAACACAAGGACGGCTACATCCGATGGGGTCGGTGGGGTGACCTGACGGTGCTGGCGCCCGATGCCGACGTGACGTTCCCGGCAGTGGCGGACGACGATCCGTGGCGCTTCTGCCGTCAGACGAAGGCGAACGCGCTCCAGGTCTGCACCCTCAACGCCGAGCTCGGGACGCAGACGAAGCGCGAGCTCACCTACGAGCACGAGCGCTGCCTCTTCTACCGGGGGCTCGGCGACTTCCAGCTGCCGCTCGAGGGCAAGGTCCAGAGCGAGCGCGTCGGCCCGCGCGGCCACGCGGTCTCCGTCCGCCTGCGCAACACGAACCCGAAGGAGTCCCTGACGCACGTATTCCTCGTGTCGGTCCAGGGCGAGCGCTGCGGCTTCAAGTACGTCCCGAGCCTGCGCGAGCACAAGGAGCTGAACATCACGCTCAGGCTGCGTCCCAAGGCGGAGGCGACGGAGCGCCTGGTCGCCGAGCTCGCGAAGCGTCTGACGCAGACGGGCCTGTTCGCGGACGAGGCGCTCGCCATGGCACGCACCTGGCAGCAGGGCTACTTCCAGGACGAGGGCCTGCGCGTGCTCTATGTGCTGTCACCGGCGTTCGTGGATCGCGAGCTGCCGCTGAAGATCCGGAGCATTCGCGAGCACAAGGGCGACGCCTGGCAGGTCGTGCGGACGTTCGTCGGACGGACGGAGCTGCTCTCGCCCCAGCGCGAGATGGAGCTGACGAAGGTCGTCGAGACCCTCGCGTCGAAGGACGCGCCGGGCAAGGTCATCGCGGAGGAGGCCCTGGCGCGCTACGGCCGCTTCGCGGTGCCGTATCTGACGCGCGCGGCGGCGCTCGCGAACGGTGCGTCTGCGAAGGCCCGCATCGCGAAGGCGCTCGAAGCGCTGACGCTCTCCCGGTAGCGGACGCAGGGCGCGGTCCCTCCACGCGGGCACGGCATCCCGTACGATGCCGCGTCCCCTCTCGGAGGCTTCCATGCGCTACGCACCCGCCCTGGCTCTCGCCCTCCTCGCGCTCCTGCTGTTCTTCGGAGCGCCCACCCGGACACCGACGGCGTCCGCCGAGGAGCCCGAACGCGTGGCCCTAGCCAAGATCTGGATCCGCGTGGACGACGGGGACTCGTTCCACATCGACTGGCCCAAGAAGGAGAAGCCGGAGACCGTCCGCATCCTCGGCATCGACGCACCCGAGGTTCAGCACCTCGAGCACGACATCCCCTACGACCAGGCGTTCGGACCGGAGGCGCGCGGCTTCCTGCGCGGCTGTCTTGCGTCGGCGGACCGGGTGGAGCTGGTGCGCGCGAAGACGAAGGACCCGTACGGCCGCACGCTCGGCTACGTGTTCTTCGACGGCTGGAACTACAGCGTCCTCGCCATCCAGGCACGCCTGGCCGTCGAGACGGTGGGGCACTACGGCGACAACGGCCTCCCGAAGCTCGCCGGCCAGGTGCAGGCCGCCGCGGCGCGGGCCGGCCCGGCCCCGTTCGAAGCGCCCTATCGGTACCGGCGGCGGATGCGGGAGGTCGCCAAGTGGATGAAGGAGAAGGGCGTCTATCCGGCCGCTGCGGCCTCCGGGTCCAAGTAGGAACCGCCCGCGAAACGCGACGAACGTCCCCGGCAGCGAGGAAGAACGAGGCAGAGCCCTCGGCGTCTGATGCGATACGGGGATGCGAATCGCTTCCGTATCGAGCCGGTCCCTGACCGGTGTGTGCTCCCTCGGCTTGCTCCTGATCGCCCTCGGCGGGTGCGGCAAGGACGCGAAACCCGGCACGGAGACCGGCAAGACCACGCCCCCGCTCGTGCCGAGCACCGGCGGCGTGTCCACGCCCTCCAATCCCCTCCCGGAGCCGGTGGAGACGGTGGATCCCGCGACCGTGCTCGTGACGGTCAACGGCACCGCAATCACCCAGGGCGAGATCGACGACGCCCTGCGCCAGATGTTCGCGTTCCGTGGTCCGATCCCGCCGCACGAGATGCCGCGCATCCGCCGGCAGATGGGCCCGCGCATCGAGGCGCAGCTGATCGAGCAGAAGCTGGTCGAGGGCGCGATCGCGGCGGCGGACGTCAAGCCGGACGAAGAGACGGTCGCCGCCCGGTGGAAGGAGATCGAGGCCAGCCTGCCCAAGGGCGTCACGATCGAGCAGCAGCTCGAGCGCAGCGGCATGACGCGCGAGGACGTCGACAAGCGACTGCGCGAGATCCTCGTCCTCGAGACGCTGATCGAGCCGCTGGCGGAGGGCGAGCCGCCGACCGACGCGGACGCGAAGACGTTCTACGACGCGAACATGGTCCGCTACCAGGTGCCGGAGCAGGTGCGGGCGCGACACATCCTCCTGAAGGTCGAGCCGACCGACACGGACGACAAGAAGGCCGCGCTGAAGAAGCAGCTCGCCGGCTTCAAGGCGGACCTGGAAAAGGAAGGCGGTCCCGCGTTCGAGGATCTGGCCAAGCAGCACTCGGCGTGTCCGAGCAGTGCGCAGGGCGGGGACCTCGGCTTGTTCGGACGGGGCCAGATGGTGCCCCAGTTCGACAAGGTCGCGTTCGCCCTCGCGCCGGGCACGATCAGCGACATCGTCGAGACGGACTTCGGCTACCACCTGATCAAGGTCGTCGCGAAGAACGAGGCCATGACGCGTCCCTTCGAGGAGGTCAAGCCGTCGATCATGGCGAACCTCCGCGGGCGGCGCTTCGAGAAGGCCCGCAAGATCTACCTGCAGAAGCTGCGCGAGGACGCGACGATCGAGCGCCCCGGGGCGGACGCCGCCAAGGACGAGGCGGGCGACGTCAAGAAGTAGAGGTCATCGCCGCGCTCAGCGCCGCGGCCAGGGCCCCGTGATGGCGAAGGTCGTCCCGGGGAACTGCACGTTCACGAACAGCGTCGAGCCGTCCGGTGAGAAGCACGCCCCCGCCAGCTCGCTGGGGTTCTTCCCGTACCGGTTGCGCGCGATCGGGTAGACGCGCCCTTCCGGCGTGACGCCCACCAGCCGGTTCTCGGCGGTCCGCCGCGGGCTCGCGTTGTCTTCGCAGACAACGAGGTCGCCCCACGGGGCGACCGTGATGTTGTCCGCGTTCTCGAGCACGCGCGCGTCGTTGGGCTCGAGGAAGAGGGTGAGCTTGCCGGGGCGGCGCTCCTCGTCCGGATGCCCCTCGACCGGGCTCGGCGTGTAGCGCCAGATTTGCCCCTCGCGCGCGGGGCCGCCCGTCGTCGCACAGAGGTAGATGCCGTCGGTCCCCGTCCACATGCCTTCGCCGCGATCGAAGCGCGCGGCGCCCTTCGACCAGCCCTGCTTGCGCAAGTCGTTCTTGGGACTCTCGACGTCGTCGACGTCGATCCACCGCGTCGCGAGCGGACGCCGCAGCGGCATGCCGCGATTCGTGCGCGCCTGCGGCTTGTCGCGGATCGCGAGCACTTGCAGGCGCCCGCCGGCGGCCAGCTGCTCCGGTCGCCTCGGCAGGAAGCGATAGAGCAGGCCGTCGCCGAGATCCTCGGTCATGTAGATCACGCCCGACACGGGATCGACGGCCGCGGCTTCGTGCTCGAAGCGGCCCATCGCCTTCAGTGGCCGCGCCGGCTGCAGCTCGGGATGCACCGTGGGGCGCACCTCGAAGACGAACCCGTGCCCGGCTTCCGCGGTCTCCTCACACGAGAGCCACGTGCCCCACGGGGTCGGACCGCCCGAGCAGTTGCGACGCGTCCCCCCGAGACTCAGGAACTGGCGCACGGTGGTGCGCCCCTGGGGGTCGTACACGACCGTGGTCGTGCCGCCAACGTCAGGCGACGTCTCGAGCCCGCCGGTGTAGAGGCGCTCCGCGGGAATGCGCGACGCCAGCTCGCCCTTCGCGCCGAACGGGCTCCACTTCGCGTGCGAGGGCTTCGGCTCGAGCTCGTGGTTGCGCACGAGCAGCGTCGTGCCGCCGGGGCCCGGAAACGCCGCCATGCCGTCGGCCGCTCCGGGCACCTGCAGGCCGTCGGCCATCGTCTGCCCCTGACGACTGACCACGTGGTACGTGAAGCCGGGCGGCAGATCGAGCAGCCCGCGCGGGTCATCGGCCAAGCCGTCGAAGGGAACGGGGTCGCGCGCCGCGTCGGCCAGGGTGTCCGCGAAGCGCGCCAGCCCCCCCATCGCCAGCGACGTCATCGCCATCGTGCGAAGCAGGTGGCGGCGGGTGTAGCGCATGGGCGCCGAGGATAGAGCCGGCCCGACGACCCGGGGGCGCGCCTTCCGAATTCGCAGGAACTTCACGCGCCGCGCCCCGGAAGACCGATCGGGGTGCGGACCGATCCACGCTTCACGGTCCCGGGGGCGGATTGGGTACACTCCTGTGCATGGACAGCCCGCTGACCATCCGCACCTGCCGCACGTCGAGCAAGCTGAAGGGCCTGCTGGTCCTGGGCCTGCTGGTGGAGATCGTGGCGATCGTGATGTACGCGCTGAGCGTGGTCGACGTGGTCGGCGGCGACTGGCTCATCCCGCTGGTCGTGGGCATCCTGCTCGGCTCCACGCTGCAGGTCGTGTTCCTGCTCTGCTACCTGCGCGGCGCCGCGTTCCTCTTCGACCGCACGAATCGCACGATCGTGGAGCGCCTCGGCGGAGGCAAGAGCCGCGAGCTGGGCAGCTTCGACGACTACAAGGGCGTGGAGCTCGTCGCGCGCGTGCGACCCAAGGCGCTGGAGGGAACGGAGCTGCACCACGTGCACGAGACGTATCCGGACCAGAGCCTGATGGTCTACGACGTCTGCCTCGTGAGCGACACGAAGGAGTCGGTCAAGCTGGTCCAGGCGGACAGCAAGCCGCACGGGCGCGCGATCCAGGAGCGCATCGTCAAGTACTGCGGCTGGGGCTACAGCGGCAGCTCCGTGCCCGACTCCCGCCGCGAGCTCCCCCAGCCCTAGCTCGCCCTGGATCTGCGTTCTGACGAGGGCGTGCTCGTGAAGAAGGCCACGCGCACGAGAACGCGCACGCGCTCGACGTACGAGTTCTCGGCGCCTACGGACGAACGCGAGCGCGTGCTCGTGCGCGTGCTCGTGACGACCTGGCGGGCGACGTCGCCGATGGACAGGACGGTCGCAGCCGTGGCCACGAGGACCGACGCGGTGAAATTAAAGGCGGGGCCCCCGCCGCCTTTGCGACGAGGACCCCCCCAGTGCTTCAGAAGGCCGTTGACTTGCTCGTCTGAACGGCTCGTCAACCGGAGCTAGTCTGACGACCTCCGATAGACACGATAGACCATGATCACCTCCTTCCGAAAACTGGGGGAAACGCCCCCGTAGTTTCAGTTGTGTCGAGCCCGTCAACTCGACAGCCGCCTCCTCGAAGACCTGTGTCCTGAAGGCGGCACACGGATTCTAGGAACGAGGGAGGCTTCTCCGAGAACCATGTTCTGGACAACCAACTTCTCGGTACGCGTGACGTCCGCATTCGCCCACGACGTCACTTCGGAGTCATGACGCCGAGGTGCCCTTCGTTGTGAAGGAAGCGTTCAGTCCTCTTCCGGCCGCGTGCCCAGCGTGAACTCGGTCTCGAGCGTCTCATCGCCGCGCTGATAGCGGACGCGCACAGTCTCGCCGGCCGTCCGGTGGCGGATCACGGTGACGGCATCGATCAGCGTACCGGTCGGATGGCCGTCGATGGCAAGGATGCGATCGCCGGCCTCGAGCCCACCGTCATCCGCGCTGGATCCGTCGATGACGTTCTGGAGCACGGGCGCGATGCCGCGCGCGAACTCGACGCCGAGGAACCCGCGCTGCCGCGCGCCGCCCTCCATCAGGAAGCGCGCCGACGCCATCAGCTCCTCTTGCGACAGCACGAAGGCGATGCCGGAGTTGCGCCCGTGCTTGGCGGGCAGCCAGAGGGTGAGCATGCCGACGAGCCGCCCCTCGATGTCGATCACGGGCCCGCCCGCGTTCGAGTCGAGGCCCGCTGCGTCCGTCTGCCACTGTCCCCGCCACGGCGCCGCAGCGGTGTCCGGATGGCGCTTCGACAGGATCCCCATGGTGAGCAGCGGCGTCGGCCGTCGCTTCGCGCCGAACGGATTGCCCAGCGCGAGCACGAAGCGGCCACGCTGGAAGGCCGACGCCGGCGCGGACGCGAGCGTGGGCAGCACGTCGGCTCCGCCGGCTTCACGCAGGGCGTCGGGGTCTGCCTTGAACAGGGCGACGCCGTACCGTGTGTCGACCCCGACGAGCTCCGCAGGCGCCGATCCACCGCCGGCGAGATGCACGACCGCGGCCTCGACATCGGCCACGCCCCCGTCGACATCGGCGTCGTCCGGCGCCTCCCAGAAGGGCTCGACCAGGGACGCCACGTTGGTGACGTTGTAGAGGCTGGTCGCCACGTGCCCGTCCTGGGTCAGCAGGATGCCGCTGACGGGACCGCGGAAGCGCGGCATGTCGATCGTCTTCTGCCCCAACGGCGAGCTGCCGGAGACGGGACGCTTGCGATCGATGACGAGGCTGACGACGGCCGGGTGCGTCGCCTTCGCCGCGGCGCGGAAGACCGCCTCGAGCGCATGCGCCGGCGTGTTCGGTTCGCCCGCGGGCACCTTGGCGGCGAAGAGCTTCTGGGCCTCGGGCACATCGACCATGGCCGCGCGGATGCGGTCCATCGGGACGGCCTTCCCGAGGAACTGGAACGGCTCGTCTTCTTCGGGCGTCAGGTAGGTCGAGATCGTGCCGACCAGGCGCCCGTCGAGGTCCACGAGCGGCCCCCCGTTCACGCCTTCGTTGACCGCCGCGCTGATGAAGATGTACGCGTAGCGGCCTTCTTTCGATCCGGCCTTGTTGTGCTCGAACGACGCGACGATGCCCGCGGTGAGCGCGGGCTGGGTGCCGCCGTCTTCGAACGTCTGGCTGCCCACCGCGAGCGCGAAGTCGCCGACGCGCAGCTGGTCGCTGTGACCCGGCGGCACATGGATGAAGCCGCGCGGCGGGGGCTCGAGGATCTTCACGAGCGACGTGTCGACCGTCGTGTTCCGGAAGAGCACGCGCGCGCGGTAGGTGCGGAACGCGCCCGTCTCCGGGTTCGGCACGCGCACGTTGACGGCGTCTTGCCGCACGCGGACCTGCTTGCCTTCGCGCTGACGGAACACGAGGCCCGCGTCGCCGTCGGACAGGACGAGTCCGTCCTTGCTCACGATGACGCCGCTCGAGAAGCCGGCCCGGCCGCCGCGTGCGCGCTGGGGCACGACGATCACCGTGGCCGGCGTGAGGCGCTGGATCGCCGCGCGGAACTCGGCTTCGACCTGCGCCAGGGCCTCGCCCGACGCGTTGGCGGACGGAAGGCACGCGCCCACGAGCGCGAGCGCTGCGGACACGAAGACGGCGGGGAGCAGGCGGGAGATGGAACGCATGGAGGAAGAGGCTACTGGCGGCGCACGGCGTCGAGCGAGCCGGACCACGTCAGGTTCCGGCGGCCGCGCACGTACTGGATCGAGACGCCCTGTGTGGTCGCGAGATCGGAGAGGGCGCTCTCGAGATCCTGGCTGGAGCGGACGGGGTACTGCTTGCCGCCCCGGGTGACCCGCGTGATGCGATCGCCGGACTGCAGCCCGCGGCCGCGGCTCGCGCGAAGCGAGCTGGTGCGCGCCACGCGGATGACGAGCGCACCGTCGGGCCGGTTCTGTGCGTCGACGCTCGTGCGCACGCGCAGGCCCAAGCGGCTCGCGCTCGTGCGGGCGACGGGCTGGCGCGCGATGCGCTTCGGGGCCTCGGCCCGCTTGGGCGTCGGCGTCTCGACCTTCGCTGCCTTGACGGGTGCCTTGGCCGGGGGCGCGAGCACGCGGTCGAGGAAGCTGCGCACCTGCGTCACGGGCACCGAGATCGAGGTGCCCGTGTAGCTGGGCCCGCCGCCCAGACGCATCGAGCGGGTGACGATGGCGCCGTTGATGCCGAGCAGGTCACCGCGGCGGTTCCAGAGCGGGCCGCCGCTGTTGCCCGGGTTGATCTCGGCGTCGTGCTGCAGCAGGTAGTTGCTGCCCGAGCCCATGCCCTTGCGCGGTGCCGCGCGGGCGCCGGAGAACACGCCGAGAGTCGCCGCACCGTGCCCGTCGTGGGCGAGCATGAAGGGGTTGCCCGTGGCGACGACCCAGGCGCCTTCGCGCAGGTTCGTCGTCGCGCGCTGCTCGAGGGTAACGGACGGGATCGTGCCGACGTCGTCGGGCAGTGTGAGCACGGCGAGGTCGCGGGACTCGTCCTTGGCCCGCACGGTGACGGGAATGTGGCGGCCGTCACGCGTGATGATCTCGACGTTGGAAGCGCCGGCGACGACATGTGCGTTCGTGACGACGTGCGTGCCCCGGTAGGACACCAACACGCCGGATCCGGCGCCGTTGACGAAGAGCGGCGATCGTCCCTGGCCGCGCAGGCGGGCCGGGAGGCGCGCGTGGTGCACCACCGTCACGCTGGCACGGGTGACTTCGTCGAGCACGCCGACGAGGTCGCGTTCGACGGCGCGGGCCTGCGCCAGGGCGCGCTGAATGTCGTCGTCCGCAGCCGCTTCGTCGGCCAGGGCCGGGGCGGCGGTCACCACGAGCCCGACGAGGAGAAGGAGCGCGATCGGCCAACGAGGTGTGCGGCGTGTGCGCTCGGTCTTCATGGGTCGAAGGTAGGAATCCGAAGAGGGCGGGTCAAGGCGCACGTGCCGGACAAGTCCGTGCTCCTTACACAAGTATGACGCAGCGGGGGGTCTCACGGTTTCGGACGCGGTGTTCGTTGTCCCGATGCGCGCGGACGAACGTCAGCCTGCGTTGTCCAGAACTGCGCGATACGCGTCGAGCGTGGCCCTCACGGTGTGGTTCCATGTGTATCGAGCCAACACGGACTGTCGTCCTGCCGCACCCAGACGTTCACCGAGCGCGGGATCTTTATGCAGGCGCAGCAGCGCCGCGGCGAGACGCTCGTGATCGTCCGGTTCGACCAGCAGGCCTTCCTGTTCGTCGCGGATGATCTCCGGAATGCCGCCGACGCGGGATGCGACGACGGGCTTGGCGAGGCACAGCGCGTCGAGCACGGTCGTCCCCATGCCCTCCATGAGGCTGGGAAACGCGAGCACGTCGAACCAGCGCAGCCAGGACGGCACGTCGTCTCGAAATCCGGCGAAGTGCACGACGTCCGCAATGCCGAGCACGTCGGCCTCGTCTTCGAGGGCCTGGCGCAGCGGTCCTTTGCCGACGAGTACGACGGCGAGCCCCGGGATGTCGCCACGCAGGAGCGCCGCCGCATGGAGCAGGTTCGTGTGCCCCTTCTCGGGCGTCAACGCACCGACAGCGCCGACCACCCAGGCCGTCTCCGGGATCCCGAGCTCGGCACGGAACGCGTCCGCCTTGTCCTCGACGTCTTCGAAGCGGGCCGGATCCACGCCGCTGGGAACGACCGCGAGGCGCTCGGCCGGAAGCCCGTCCTCGAGCAGCTGCCGGCGCACGGCCTCCGTGATGCACAGGATGCGGTCGACGGTGCGCGTGTACTTGATGCGATTCAGGCCGAAGAACGAGTGCCGGAAGATGCTGTACGCGACGCGCCGCGCGATCACCGTCCGCGGACGCGGCGTGCCGGCCCAGCGCGCGGCCCGCGTGCCGATGGCGTGCGCGTTCGCGGTGTGCAGATGGAGGATGTCGGCGCCGCGCTCCCGGGCATGGCGCGCGACGAACCAAGAGGAGCGCAGGTCCGCATACCCCCCCATCCGGCGCGGCAGGACCTCGAATCCCTCGGATGCGAGCCGCGCTCGGAGCTCGCCGTTCGGCTGGCAGACGAACGTCTGCGCCACGTCCGCCTCGCGCAGACCGCGGGCGAGATAGAGGATCTGCTGCTCGCCGCCGCGCCAGCCGCGCTCGGTGTTGACGTGCACGACCCTCATCGGGGCTCTCGGGCGCGTATGCGGCGCGGGGGCGGGACGGCGGACATTGGCTCGCCAACGATACCCCCTCGGGCTCAAATGGCGGCGCATCCATGACCGACACCCCGTTCCTCCGCCGCTTGCTCCACGCCCTGCGTCCCACGCGTCGACGCGTCGCGCTGGGTGTGACGGCGGGCTTGCTCTTCGCGGGGCTGTACTGGTGGTACGACGGCGGGCGCTACATGTTCATCCCTCGCCGACTCGGCACGGTCGAGGACGGCGTGATCTACCGCAGCGCACAGATCCACCGCCGCCTGATCGAGGACGTGCTCGTCGAGCACGGCGTGCAGGTGATCATCGACATGGAGCCCGACGATCCCGCGGATCCGGACGAGACGACGGAGCGGGAGGTCGCGGCGGCGCTCGGCGTCCGCAAGATCGACATCGCGGGCCTTGACGGCAGCGGCCGCGGCGATCCGAACGCGTACGTCCGCGTGCTGGGCGAGATGGTGCGGGCGAAGCAGACCGGCACGCCGATCCTCGTGCACTGCGCGGCGGGGACGCAGCGCACGGGGGCCGCGGTCGCGATGTACCGGATGCTCTTCCAGGACTGGTCGGGCGCGCGCGCGTTCGAGGAGTACATGTCCTACCGCCGGCACCGGCCGGACGGAGGCAAGCTCGAGCGCTACCTCGAGACGCACTTCCCAAACATCGCGCAGGAACTCGTGAAGACGGGTGCGCTCCCGTCGGTGCCGGATCCGCTACCGCGCTTCGGACCGGATGGCGCTAGTAGGTGAACCGCGCCTCCCACCCGTCGACGCCGTTGGCAAGGTGGGCGAAGAGATGGAAGGCGCCGTTGAAGGGATCCCCCGGTCCGAAGGGGCCGTGGGCGACGCGCACGACGGAGCCGTCCTCGTTCCGGCGGAAGGTCGAGAACCCGGGCAGCATCCACCACTTGCCGCTGCGCTCGAAGGCGTAGCCCAGGTCGCGGGTGAAGCTCGACGAGGCCGCGCTCAACATGCGGAAGCGCCAACCGCGCGACGCGGCAAAGTCGGCCTGCACGTCGGGCGTGTCCGGCGAGACCACGATGAACGCCGCGCGGTTCTCCAGGTGCGGGAGCAGGCCATTGAAGCCGTCGGCCCACATCGTGCAGTACGGGCAGGAACGCCCCATGTTGTGCACGACGATCAGATCCTGCTTGCCGCCGAAGGCGGATGACAGCGACACGGGGCCTTCGGGGCCCAGGAGCTCGTAGTCCTCGACCGGCTGGGGCGACTGGGCGCGCCGCAGCTCCGCCAACCGCCGATGGCCGTCGAGCAGCTCCTTCTCGAGCGCCTCGATCTCCTTCTGGGCATTCTGGGGGTCGGCCATCGGGGCCTCCCTTCGTGAGGGGGAGCCGCGCTCCCCTACCAGGGCTCTTCGCCGGTGATGGGGTCGACGAGCTGGTTGCGGTCGGTCGGGACGTCGACGCGCTGCACGATCTGACCGCTGTCCGCGTCCTGGACCACGAACACGACCCGGTACTTCGTCGTGTCCGCCGTGCGCTTGAGCGCCGACTCGGCGGGCGGGTAGAACGCGACGCCGCGCACGCGATACGTGCGTCCCGGCTGGGCGTTGAAGGACACCTGCACCGGCTTCGTCTGCAGCATGCGCGACGTGACGGGCGTGTTGTGGTCGCGGAAGATCGCGACCATGTCGATCTGGCCCGGCGCGACCTCGAAGCGGTTGCTGCGCTGCGACAGGCCCTGGCCGTTGATGCGCAGGTAGACCTGCCCCCCATGACCGCCGGCGTCGCCGAGCACGCTGTCCCATGCGCGCACGCGCGGGTTGTCGGGCACGATCGTGACGACCTGACCGGCCCCGAGCTCCGGGCCGCTGTACGCGCGCGTACCGGAGCACGCCGGCGCGAACGCGAGCGCAACCAGGACCAGCAGCAAGGCGATGCGAGGCATGGGCAAATCTCCGAGTCCGCGCGCAATGTACTGCCGGAGGTCGTTGCCCACGAAGCAACCGCTGCCGTGGCAAAGGCCCTGCTCGGGTGTGTGGAGACCCCGAGACCCCAGTTTCTGGCGGCTCGCCGTGGTCGGCAGAATTCCGTATGCTGGGTTCTTCCCATGCGTGGTCTCCCGGAGGGCCTGGGATGAACGCAGACTTCGACCATGCAGTAGAAGTCGACAGCGTCGACACGGAGTACCGCTATATCGCCAAGCAGCGCTGCGGCTGCGGCGGCGCGCTCGGCCATCACGGACAGGGGCTCTTCCAGAAACGCGGCAAGAGCTACGACGTGCTGCACACCGTGTGCAAGGCCTGCGGCGAAGAGCGCGACTTCACGTTCGACATCTCGTCTTTCTACTGCAACAGCATCTTCGACTGGAACGGGCGCTTCGGCTAACCCACCTCACGTCGAGGCATCGGCGGACGGCCGGCTCCACACCGCGAACGGGCGGGTGGAAGGGAGAGGTCGGTAACGCTCTGCGACCTCCGCGGTCGCCCGCAGGTCAGAGGAGCGCGTCCAGCCGCGTACCGGCCTCCAGGTCCACCGGGTCGGCATCGCGCCGGAAGAGCCGCGCGGGCGAGCCTTCCAGGTGCGTGCTTCCGCCTTCGACGCGGACCCAGCCCCCTTCCCAGACCCCCAGCACGGGGCGCGTGTTCATCTCGTGGAACTCGCGGATGCGGTCGTCGCGCGTCTCGCCGCCGTACGGCAGGAACTGCTCGTCCGCCTGGCGGATCCAGGTCCGGCCGGCGAAGTAGTGCGGGTTGATCTGGAACGGCACGAGATCCAGCGCGTCGAGCCCGTCGGGCGCGGTGATCGGCATGTCGTTCGTCGTCATGATCGTGGGACACGCGAGGTTCGAGCCCGCGCTGATCCCGATGTAGGGCATGCCCGCGGCGACGCGACGCCGGATCGGCTCGATCAGCCCCATCGCCTGGATCGTCGCGAGCAGACGGAAGCTGTTGCCGCCCCCCACGAAGATCGCCGGCGCGGCCTCGACGGCCGCGACCGGATCGGCTTCCCGGTGGAGCCCCACGAGCGTTCGACCGGCCGTGAAGCCACGCTCCTCGAGCCCGGCGACGTAGCGATCGTGAGCGGCGAGCGCATGCGGTACGAAGAGGAAGCGATCGATGTCACCGAGGAACGCGTCGAACGCCTGCAGCCAGGCCTCCACGCGTTCCGGCGTGCTGAGGCCGCCGCTCCCGAGCAACAAGCGCATGTTGGCGTTCGTCATGGGCGCAGAGGATACACGTGCCGCTATGCCGACGGGCCTCCCGCGACCCGGCGGAACAGGGGCACCGCCTCGAGCACGTGGATGTACGGCGCCTTGGTGGCGACGGCATCGACAGCATGCGCCCGATCGGCGTCGGCCTGCGTGGCCTCGAAGAGCAGCTGCCAACACAGCACCGCAGCCCACCACGGCAGCTGGGATCCGGCGCTCTCGAGCCGCACGCGCGTCGCCAACGCATCCTCCAGGCCCAGCGCAGACAACACCGCTTCGCCGAGCATTGCCGGCCAGGGGGCTCCCATCTCGGTGGCGAGCTCGCGCGCGGTCTCGGCGTGCGTGCGCGCGGACGCCTTGTCGTCGAGCCGGAACGCCGCGAAGGCGGCCAGCGCGTGCATCGGCGCGAGGTGCACGCGGCTCTCGCGTTCGCCGAGCGCAGCGAGTGCCGCTTCGGCCGTCGCGCGCGCCTCGGTGTAGCGCTCCGCGTACAGATCCAAGCGGACCCCGGAGAGCGCGATGGGGTAGCCCCCCACATTCGTGACGGGCAGCGCCGGCCCGTCTTCCCCCTCTCGGCGGCGGGCCGCGGCAGCCTCGGCGTCGCCACACACGGCCGCGATCTCGGCGCGCTGCATCGCAATGTGTCGCTCGATGACGGCCGAGGGCGCCCGGCCCTCGTGCTCCGCAGCGCGGTCGAGCTGACTCGACGCCGCATCGACGTCGCCGCTGCCGAACAGCAGCTCGGCGTGCAGGAGCCGCGTGGCGCGGGCTTCCTCCCACCACTCCTTGGCCTCGACCATGCGCGACGCGGTCGCGGCCTCCGTCACGGCATCCTCGTACCGGCCCTCGGCCTGGGCGATGAGCGCGCGCTCCGTCAGCGCGCGCGACTCGAGCTGCACGTGCCCCATCTCGCGTGCGACCGCGAGCGCTTCCGCATTGCGCAGGGCAGCGTCCTCGAACCGCCCGAGCAGGTACAGGGTGCGCGACATGTTGTTGAGGATCGTCGACTCGGTCGTGCGCTTGCCGCACGCACGCGCAGACGCCAACGCTTCGTCGTAGGTGTCGAGCGCGATCGTGTAGGCGCCGATGCCCACGAGGCGGATGGCGAGGCTGTTGCGCGCGCTGCACGCCTCCTCGACGCTGCCGCAGGCGAGGGCCGTCTCGAGGCTGGCCTTGATCGCGGCCAACGACTCCTCGGCGCGGCCGAGCACGCGCAAGGTGCCGCCGCGTCCGCGCAGCACTTGTGCCTCGAAGGCCTGGTCACCGGCTTCGCGGGCCAGGTCCAAGGCGCGGTCGTACTCCCCCAGCGCCTCCTCGAAGCGGCCGAGACCGCGCAGCTGGAACGCCCGCATCGCGCGCAAGCGCGGCTCCACGTAGGGATCGGGGGTGCCCTCGAGGAGCGCGAGCCCCTCCTCGACGCGAGCGAGCACGGCCGTCGCCGACTCCGACTCGAACTCGGCATCGGCGAGGTGCAGCAGCGCACGTGCACGCATGGGCGCATCCAGCTGATCCCCGAGGGCGAGCAACGCGGAGGCAATCTCCTCCTCGCGCTGCGTGTCCATCGACTCGAACAGGTAGCGCAGTGCGCGCGGCGCCATCTGGAGACCGGGCGCCGGGTCGTCGCTTCGCAGCGCATGGTGCGCCACGCTGGTGGCCAAGGGACCAGGGAGCTCGTCCGCGGACAGCCCGGCCTTGTTCTCGCGTCGCAGCAGGGCGCGCGCGATCGACCCGTGGCAGGCTTCGCGCAACGCGTCGTGCAGCTCGGCGTACAGCGTCTCCTGCACGAGGTGGTGCGCGAACCGGTAGCGGCGTCCGGCGGACTCGATCAGCGCATGGTTGCGCTCGATGCGCCCCAGCAGCTTCAGCGTGCCGATCTGGCTGGCTTCGAGCGCATCGGCCACCAGCACGGGATCGAACTCCGTGCCGACGCAGGCGGCGAGGGCGAGTAGCTCGCGCTCTTCGTCCTCCAGTGCGTCGAGGCGCGACTCGAGCATGCCGCGCAGCGTCTCGGGCAGCACGATCTCGGTCGCGAGCGTGGCGTCCGCGCCCTCCGCGGGGGCTTCCTCGGCAGGCGATGCGGCGGCGGGGAGCGCCCGCGCGAGCTCGACGAGATAGAGCGGATTGCCGTCGGCCCGCTTGATGAGCGCGCCGAGCTCCTTGGTGGCGGCGTCACCGACGAGATCGACCAGGAGCGCGCGACAGGCCGTGTCGTCGAGGGGCTCGAGCGTGAGCGTGCGCGCATGGGGCCAGCCGATGAGCGCATCGAAGGGATCGCGTCCGACGTCGGGGCGCGAGGTGATGAGCACCAGCACCGGATGGTCCGCGAGGGCGCGCGCCACCTGCAGGCAGAGGTCACGCGCACGCGCCGACGCGAAGTGCAGGTCCTCGATGACGAGGATGTAGGGCCCTTCCTGCGCCAGCCCTCGCGCAAGACGCACCGTGGCGGTCGTGACGGCGGTCGCCGGCAGGCCCGCACCGTACGGACCGGCTTCCTCGGCGTGGAGGTAGCGCCCGTACGCCTCGGCCAGCCCGGCGCTCGGCCCGAGCAGGGATGCCAGGCGCTGGGTCGGGGCGTCGGGGCCGAGCACCTCGCCGAACGCGCGCGCAAGCGGCGGGACGGCGTAGGTGTCGCCCTCGGGATCGTGGCTCGCCACCACGGCGGAGAGCCCCGTCACGCTCGCGGCGCGACGCAGCCACTCCCGCACGAGACGCGACTTCCCGAGGCCCGCCTCGCCCGCGACGGCCACGACCTGCCCGCGCCCCTTCCGGGCTTCCGCGAGGGCGTCGTCGACGAGCGCGAGCTCGGCGTCGCGCCCCACCAGCGCCACATGGCCGGCGAGCGGGTCATAGCCCACCCGCGCGGCCCAGCTCTGCTCGGGACGCTTCTGGGCCTGCCACCAAGTCGAGCGCTCCCCCGCTTCGAGGATCTCGGCGACCGCCGCGGCGTCGCCGAGCCGTGCGTCCGGCTCGATCACGAGCAGTTTCTGGATCACCTCGTCGAAGAAGGGCGAGACGCGCGGGTTCTGCTCCCGTGCGGAGGGGCTCTCCACCGCCGTGTGCGGAAGGGCGCCGCCGCCGGCGACCCGCAGCGGATGCTCGCCCGTGGCGAGCTCATAGAGCAGGAGGCCCAGCGCGTACAGGTCGGCTTGCGGGCCCACGTCGCGTCCCCGGAGCTGCTCCGGCGCGGCGTAGAGCAACGAGCCCACGAACTCGCCCGTCTGCGAAAGACGCGTCATCTCGTCCTGCACGAAGGCGACGCCCAGGTCCATGAGCTTCACCTGCTCGTCGGGCGTGATGACGACGTTCTCGGGCTTCACGTCCCGGTGCACGATGCCCTGCGCGTGGATCGCGGCAAGCGCGTCGGCGACGCGCGCGCCGATGTGGCGTCGCAGTCGCTCCGGGACGGTCGGCACCTCGTCGAGCAGCTCGCGCAGGTTCTGTCCCTCGACGAACTCCATGACGAGATACGGATGGCGATCGTCGGTGGTGCCCGCCGCGAGCGTGCGCACGACGTTCCGATGTTCGACGCGCGTGCCGATCTCCGCCTCGCGCAGGAAGCGCTCCATGAAGGTGGACTTCGCTACGAGATGCGGGTGGATCGTCTTGATCGCGACGCGGGAGCCGTCGCGCGCGCCCTCGTACACCGCGCCCATGCCGCCGCGGCCCAGCTCCCGCACGATCGTGTACCCCGCGATCTCCGCGGGCATCGTGGCATCGCCTTCGGCCGAGGACGCGCCCACCTGGGTCTCGGCCTTCGCGCCCTCCACCATCGCGAGGAGCGGGAACAGCTTGCGGATGTCGTCCGCGAGCGCGGGATGCTCCCGCGCCCACGCCTCGATGTCCGGTGCGTCGCCGGCCCGCACGCGCTCGACGAAGCGATCCGCCAGCGCATCGAAGGCGCTCGAGGCGTCGTCGGGGGCGGTCATGCGGGGCGTCCTGCGTGCATGGGACGGGTCAGCATAGCCGTGGCGCGCCGCGATCCGATGGGCGCGCGGCGCAACGGCGTCCGCCCTTGGCGTATCCTCCGGGCATGGGCGAGGACGAGCAGGCGGACCTGGATCTGGAGGCCTTGCAGGCTGCCGGGGCGGACCGGGACGCCGTCTTCGGCGAGCTGCTCGAGCGCCACCGCCTGCGGCTCATGCGGATGGTGAACCTGCGCATGCACCCGGGCATGAAGGCGCGGGCCGGCGCCTCGGACGTGCTGCAGGACGCCTACGTGGAGGCCGCCGAGCGGATCGAGGAGTACCTGAAGGACCCCAAGCTCCCCTTCTTCCTGTGGCTGCGGATCATCACGGCGCAGCGGTTGATCCGCCTGCAGCGCCGGCACCTCGGCGCGAAGAAGCGCGACGTGCGACGTCAGGTGCCGATTGCGGGCGGCATGCCCGGGGCCACGTCGGTCGCCCTCGCCAACGACCTGATCGCGCGCGGCACCACGCCGACCCAGGCCATCGCGCGCGACGAGCTGAAGGCGTACCTCATGACGGCCATCGACGCGATGAAGCCGGAGGACCGCGACATCCTCGTGCTGCGCCACTTCGAGGAGCTCACCAACCACGAGGCCGCCGTCGAGCTGGGCATCGAGCCGCCGGCCGCGAGCAAGCGGTACGTGCGCGCGCTCCGGCGCCTGCACGAGGTGCTGTCGTCGATTCCGGGCGCCGAGGGCGACGCCTCAGCCGAGTGAGCTCGTCGCCACGACGGCCATGCGACCGAGGATGGCCCAGGAGGCGTCGAAGCGCGCCGCGTTCACGCGCTTGCGCTTGCCCGTCGCGGGGTCGAGCAGCTCGATGGTCCCCGGGCCGTACCCGACGGCGATGAACGTGTGCTCGCCGCGCACCGCCTGATACGTGCGACCGCGCGCGTCCGTCAGGGTCACGGCCGGGCGCGCATCGAGGGCACCCGTCGCCCAGACGATCACCGGATGGCCGGCGGCGAGCTTCGCCCGCAGCGCCGGCAGCCCCATCTCGGTCACCACCTCGACCGGGAGCCCGAAGCCCCTCAGCCGCTCGGCAACCGGTTCGGCGTACACGCCGTACCCCGCCGGCGGCAGCTGCTCCCCGGGCCCGTCGACGTCGCCCACGAACCCCTCGTGGGGATTGTCGGAGCGGGGAAGGGAGGCGAGGAAGGCCGCCTCGGTGACGGCGATGTCGTAGTAGCCCAGGAGATCGACCGCGGACCGGCTCTCGCAGGACAGGCTGCGCCGCTGCGCGCGTCCGTCGACGGCCAGCCGGACCCGGGGCGGCAGTGCTTCACCAAGAGGTCCGACGGCGGCCGGCGCGGCGCCACTCGAACACGAGGGCAGCATCGTGAGCGCCAGCAGCAGGAGCAGGATGGAGCGATGCACGGGGAGAGCGTACGCCGCAGGCGACGCGAACGGATGGCCGGACTCGCGTCGTCCAACGCTCGAGGGCGACGGATCGGGTAATCGCTTCGTCACCCGTTCGGCCCCCGTGTTCACGTCGAGCGCAGCGCGCTCGCGAGAGCACCGGACATGGAGTAGCATTCGCCCATGCGCATCCCCACCACGCTCGCGTTGATCGCCCTCATCGCCGCGGCCGGCCTGTTCGCCGGCTGCAGCTCCGACCGCTCGTGGTGCTGTGAGCCCGGCACCCCGCTGCCGTCGACCCAGGCCGCGTGCCGGTGCGGTCCGCAGTGCGTCTGGCCGCCCGAGCGCGGCTCCCTGGAGCCGGGCGAGGTCCCGCTCACGCCGAGCATGAACCGTGCGCTGTGCTGCCCGCCCTTCGGCGACGGGTACCGCTACACGCGCGCACCGTTCGAGTGCGTCAACGACCGACGCCGCTTCCAGGAAATGGGTCGCTAGGAACGGGTCGAAGACCCGCGTCCCTCGCCCCTACGCCTTGGCGTGGGACCCGTCGCAGAACGGGCTGCTGGCGGACTTGCCGCAGCGACAGAGCGCCGCCTTGCTGCCGTGATCGATGGGCTCGCCGTCCTCGCCGAGCACCCGGAACGGGCCGTCGACCATGAAGGGGCCGCCGGGCAGCATGCGGATCGTGGTCGTGGGCGCGGCGGCCTCGGCCGCCCCCTCGGCGCCGTGCTCGATCACCTCGAGCGCTCCGGAGGGGCAGCGGCCGACCAGGTCGCGCACCTCGTCGGCCGAGGCCTCGTCCGGCAGGATCCAGGGCCGGCGTTCCGTGTCGAAGACCTTGGGCAGGCTGCGCACGCACTCGCCGGCGTGGATGCACGTCTCGAGGTCGAAGCTCACGTCGAGGTCCGAGCCCCGGTAGGTCTTTCGTGCCATCGCTTGGTCCTCACGATCAGTCTGCTCAGCAGGTTCCCTGAAACCTCGACCCGCCCGGCGACGTCGAGGTGCCGCAAATCTCTACATCCGGTCCCAGAATCCGATTCCATCACTCTCGGGAGGTCCCCATGTCCGATCGCGTTGCCCTGGTCACCGGCGGAAGCACCGGCATCGGTCGCGCCATCGCCAACCGACTCGCCGCCGACGGCTACACGGTCGTCATCACCGGTCGCACCGAAGCCACTCTCGAGGAGGCGGCCGCGGGCAGCGACGCCATCTCGTACGTGGTCGGCGACGTCGCCGATCCCGCTGCCGTCCAGGCCGCCGTCGATGCGGTCAAGGAGCGCCACGGCCGGCTCGACCTCCTGGTCAACAACGCCGGCATCGCACCGCCTGCGCCGCTCGAGGCGGTCGACCTCGACCACTACGACAAGATCTTCGGCATCAACGTGCGCGGCCTGATCGACACGACGATCAAGGCCCTGCCCCTCCTGCGCGAGAGCAAGGGCTCGATCATCAACATCTCGAGCATCGTCGGGAACCGCCCGATGCCGCAGTTCTCCGTCTACTCGGCCAGCAAGGCCGCGGTCACCAACCTTAGCCGCGCGTGGGCCAAGGAGCTCGCGCCCGAGGGCGTGCGGGTGAACATCGTGAGCCCCGGCCCCATCGCCACGCCGATCTTCGACAAGGCCGGCTTCTCGCAGCAGGAGCAGGAGCAGATGGGTGAGATGATCACGCAGCTCGTGCCCATGGGCCGCTTCGGCGAGGCGGAAGAGGTCGCGTCGGTCGTCGGCTACCTCGCATCGGATGCCGCCAGCTACGTGACGGGTGCGCAGTACACCGTCGACGGCGGCATGGACGCGTAGCACGCCCGCATCTCGGGAAATGAAACGGGCTCGCCGCACAGCGCGCGGCGAGCCCCTTGCGACCCCGGGAGTCGCGAGGACGACGCGCGCATTTGCCTGCCTGCGCGGCAACGTCCTCCGAATACGAGGCGAGAGGGTACGGATCGCCCCGGCCCGCTGTCAATCGCGCGGCCCGTTCCGACGCAATTCCCCCTGACCTCGGCCGCGCCCCGGCGTACACCGGGGCTCCGATGCAGGACAAAGAAGCCCGCCGCTGGACCTTCGACGCGATCCCGCGTGAGTACTTGGTCGCGCGGCCGCGCTATCCCGACGCCATGGTGGACGCGCTGATCCAGCAGGCCGCCATGGGCCCGGACGATCGGGCCCTCGAGGTCGGTCCCGGTCCGGGCGTCGCCACGCGCCAGTTCGCGGAGCGCGGCATCGGGATCCTGGCCGTCGAGCTCGGACCGAAGCTCGCGGAGGTCGCGCGCGAGTACCTGCGTGATTTCCCGAAGGTCGTGATCGAGAACCGCGACGTGAACGCATGGACGCCGCCCACGGAGGCGTTCCGGCTCGTGTACGCCGGGCAGGCGTGGCACTGGGTGGATCCCGAGACGGGCTTCCGGAAGGCATACGACGCGCTCGTGCCGGGCGGCGTGTTCGCGCCGTTCTGGAACCATCCCGCGGACGGCCACGCCGAACTGCTCCAGCCGGCGTACCTCGAGCACGCCCCGGAACTCCACAAGGAGCGGCCCTACGCGTCGCTCGACGAGCGCGTCGAGACGCGCGTCCAGGACTTCCTCGCCGCCGGCGTGTTCGACGCGGTCGACCCCCAGCGCTTCCCGTGGACCATGCGCCGCACCGCGGACGAGTACATCGCGATGATCGCCACGTACAGCGACCACCTCCGTATGGACCCGGAGCGCTGCGCGCGCCTCTTCGATGCGATCCGCGAGCGGATCGAGGCGAACGGCGGTTTCATCGAGCGGCCCGTGACCGCCGTCGCCTACGTCTGTCGCAAGCCCGACTAGCGCGCGACGTTACTGCTTGAAGATCTCGCCGAAGAAGCGGTCCATCGCCTTCCAGGAACGCTCGTGGGCAAGGGGCGAGTAGGCGGCCATCACGCCGCGCTTGAACGGGCCGGCGCCCGGATCGGTGAACGCGTGCGCGGCGTCGCTGAGGACAAGCAGCTGGTAGTCGGCCTTGGCGTCCTGCATCTCCTTCCAGAACGCGACGACCTCCTCCGGCTTGACGAGCGGATCGTCAGCGCCGGTGGCCATGAAGACCTTGGCCTTGATCGTGTCCGGCTTGGCCGGCTCGCCGGCGGCGAGGCCGCCGTGGAAGCTCACGACGCCGGCGATGTCGGCGCCGTCGCGCGCAAGCTCGAGCACGGTCGTCCCGCCGAAGCAGAAGCCGATCGCGGCGATGCGCGTGCGCTCGACGCCTTCCTGCTTGCGCAGCACCTCGAGCCCGAGCTTTGCCCGGCGCCGCATGAGCGAGCGATCCTGATAGAAGGGCGTCGCGAGCTTCGAGGCCTCGCCGTTGTCCTTCGCCAGCACGCCCTTGCCGTACATGTCGAGCGCGAAGGCGATGTAGCCCTTCGCGGCGAGCTCGTCGGCCTTCTTGCGCACGTTGGCCGAGTGTCCGTACCACGCGTGCACGAGCAGCACGGCCGGGCGGCTCTCGGTGACGCCCTTGGGGCGCGCGAGGTAGCCGGAGAGGGTGGTCTCTCCGTCCTTGTACTCGATGTCCATCGACTCGATCTCCGCGGCGGTTGCGGGGGCCAGGAACAGGCAGACGATCAGCAGGGGCAGCGCACGACGCATGGGGTCTCTCCTCGGGGGGCGCCGACGATACCGGGCGCGCCCCGCTCGGGGCGAACGCGCGGCGGCGCGTCTCCCGGCCCTGTCCGGGCCCAGGCCCAAAGAAGGGACCCAAGGGGGCGCGCGGTACGCTTGGCGAAGCCCGCTCCCGGGCCGCGAGGTGCCACCGTGGCGAAGATCATGGAGACCATCCTGGAGGCCGTCGGCCAGACGCCGATGGTGCGCCTGCAGCGCGTGGGACGCAGCACCGGCTGCGAGATCCTCGTCAAGTGCGAGTTCCTCAACGCGGGCGGTTCGGTCAAGGACCGCATCGGCAAGCGCATGATCGAGGAGGCCGAGAAGAGCGGCCGGATCAAGCCGGGCGACACGCTCATCGAGCCCACCTCGGGCAACACCGGCATCGGCATGGCCCTCGCCGCCGCGATCAAGGGCTATCGGATGATCATCACGATGCCCGAGAAGATGAGCCGCGAGAAGCAGGTCGTGCTCGAGGCGCTGGGCGCGGAGATCATCCGCACCCCCACCGAGGCGGCGTGGGACTCGGACGAGAGCCACATCGGCGTCGCGAAGCAGCTCGAGCAGATCCTGCCCAACGCGCACATCCTCGATCAGTACAGCAACCCCGACAACCCGCTCGCGCACTACCACGGCACCGGCCAGGAGATCCTCGACCAGACCGACGGCAAGCTCGACTACCT
>JASJAY010000008.1 GCA_030066775.1 Planctomycetota bacterium | reverse complement strand
TCGGCGCGGCGCCCGCGGCGGCCGACGCCCCGGCGGCGACGCGCGGTTGGACCTACCACGTCCGCTTCGAGCCCGGCTTCTCCCGGGCGGTCGTCGCGATCGACTTCCGCGGCTACGTGCCCAAGCGACTCGTGCTCGCCCGAAACCTTGCGCTCGCCGCCGTCCGGATGCATCCGCATCCGTCGGGTCGCGCGGCGTACCGATCGAATCCAGCGCGCAACGGGATCGTGCCGCGCTTCGAGGGCGGCTCGCATCGCGTCGCCTACACCGTCGACCTCGAGCGCCTCGCCCAGGTCACGCGGGACGAGCGTCAGACGAAGCGCGTGGGTCGGGACCTGCTCACGCGCCCCGGGCTGCTCTTGCTGCATCCCGCACGCTGGCCGGACGATGCCCGCGTCGAGGCCACGTTCGAGCTGCCCCCGGGGATGACCCTCGCTTCGGCATGGCATGTGGACGCCACGCGCACGACGGCAGCGGGTCGCACCGTGTACCGGATTCCGTCGCATGCGGTGGCGCTGCATGCGCGCATGGCCGTGGGGCGGTTCAGCCCCGGACGCGTCGGCGTGCCCGGCGGGGAGGTTGTCTACTACGTGCTGGACGCGCCACACCGGGCCACTCGCGAGGGGATCGAGGCATGGCTTGTTCGCGCCATGGACGCGCTCGACGAGCTCTACACGCCGCTGCCCGTGACGCGGACGCACGTGCTCATCGAGCCCCATCTGCCCGGTCGCGGGCGTCCCGTCGTGTTCGGTCGCGCGACGCGCTCCGGGGGGCCCCTCGTGCACGTGATGCTGTCGGGCACGACGACCGATGCGGAGATGCCCGGCGAGTGGATCACGATCCACGAGCTGATCCACCTCGGCATGCCGAGCACCGTGCTCGCGGACCGCTGGCTCGGGGAGGGGTTCGTCAGCTACTACCAGGAGGTGCTGCGTGCTCGGGCCGGCATCCTCACGCCGCGGGAAGCGTGGCAGAACCTCCACGACTGGATGGAGCGGGGCCGGGCGTCGGGTGGCCAGGCGAGCCTCGCCGAGGAGAGCCGCCGGATGACGATGCGGTACGCGTATCACCGCGTCTACTGGGGCGGCGCCGCGCTCGCGCTGAAGATCGACGTGGCCATCCGGCAGGCGACCCGGGGCCGCCGCTCCCTCGATGACGCGATGCGCTTCTTCGCGACCGAGTACGTCACGCCGGGCAGGCCCACGTCCGGTCTCGTGCTGATGCGCCTCGCGGATCGACACCTCGGCGTCGACGTCTGCGAGCGGTTGGCGCGCGCCGCGCTCGGAGAAAAACGCTTTCCCGACTTGCGTCGCACGCATGCCGATCTGGGAATCGAGGTGCGGGATGGGCGCGTCGTACTGCGCCAGGACGCCCCATTCGCCGCGTTGCGCGACGCCATCATGCGCAAAGGGGGCCGTTGACCACCCGTTTGTGAACGAGTCGTTCAGGGATGCGCATGTCGGATGTCTGCGACGCGCACGTCGCGCGAATGCGACATCTCTGTGTAGATGACGTCATGTGAATGCTGCGCTATGCAAGAAGGTGCAGGGTGGCTTGCGCGATGCTGCCTATCTCGAAGGGGGGGTACGCCGTGCGGACCCATATCGCCTCGGCCTCGGCGCGCGCATTTGCGCTTGCACTTCTTCTCACGCTGGCGACGACGCAGATTGCCGGCGCCGACCTCGACGGCGACGGGTTCGACGATCCCGTGCTCGCCTCGGCCAATGCGACGATCGCCGACCAGGTGTGTCTGAGCGACGGCCTCGGCGGGTTCAGCGCCTCCGGGCCGGCCGACATCGCAGGCGTCGCGAGTACGGCCGTGGCCCTCGGCGACATGAATGGGGACGGCGTGCTGGACGCGGTGTTCGCGCGCAGCGGGCCCAACCGCATCTGCCTCGGTGATGGGGTCGGCGGCTTCAGCAGCTGCGTCGACATCGAGCCCAGCACCATGACCAGCAGCGCCGTGGCGCTCGGCGACGTGAACGGGGACGGCAATCTCGACGCCGTGTTCGCGCGGCTCGGCACCAACCGCGTCTGCCTTGGCGATGGGGCGGGCGGCTTCAGCAGCTTCCTCGACATGGACGTGGCCGGAAACGGCTTCGGCATCGCGCTCGGCGATGTCGACGGCGACGGCAACCTCGACGCGATCGTCGCGCGCATCGGCACCGACCGGGTGTGCCTGGGTGACGGCACGGGTGCCTTCAGCTGCTCCGACCTCGAGCCCCTCACGCGCACCTCGCTCGGCGTGGCCCTGGGCGACGTCGACGGAGACGGCGATCTGGACGCCCTGATCGCGGACAACGCAGCGGCCAACCGCGTCTGCCTCGGCGACGGCGCCGGCGGGTTCGCGTGCAGTGATCTCGCGGCATCCGCCACCTCGCACTTCGGCGTGGACCTGGGGGACCTGGACGGCGACGGCAACCTGGACGCGGTCTTCGCGTCGGGCGTCGGCGTCGATCATGTCGCGCTCGGCGACGGGACGGGTGCCTTCGGCCTGACGCCGATCGACACCCTCGCGGCCAGCACGTACAGCGTCTCGCTCGGTGACGTGGACGGGGACGGCAACCTCGACGCCGTGCTCGCCGGCGTGCGCAGCGGCAGCGTGAACGCGAACCGTGTGTGCCTCGGCGACGGCCTCGGCGGGTTCAGCTCATCGACCGCCTTCACGCTCGTCACCGGATCGAGCGCCTGGTACCGCGGCGTCGCGCTGCGTGCACTCGCCCCGGCCGCGTCGGCGCCGGCGCCCTCCCTGCCGCCGGAGCCGCCCACGATCGAGGAGCAGATCGAGGACCTGATCTGCCTCGTGGAGGACGCGGGTCTGAAGCGCCGGCTCGAGTGCCGTCTGATCTGGACGCTCGAAGCCGCGAAGCGCCGCGTGGACTCCTGCATCTCGATCCTGTGGATGCGCATCTTCAGCTACCAGGTGCAGTGGCGCCTGGGTCGCCGCATCGCGCCCGACGTGGGCGGCCAGATGCTCGACGAAGCGGAGGCGATCCGCTTGCGGATCGAGGAGACGTGCAGCTGGAAGCCTTGGCGCTGCTGGGGGCGCAAGAAGGCGAAGAAGAAGGTCAAGAAGCTGCAGCGTCGCCTGCGCCGGCGTTGAGCAGGCGCTCAGCGCACGCTCCAGGTCCAGTCGACCTGGGTCACGTTCCCGGCCGCGTCGACCGCGCGGACCGGGAGCGTGAGCGTCCCCGTCTCCGGCGCGCGCAGCGTGCGCTCCACGAGCACGTAGACGTCGTCGCGCCGCAGCGACTCCTCCGTGCCCTGGACCTCGAGCGTCGTCAGGTTCGAGTCGTACGCGAAGAACCGGACGATCACCTCCTGGCCGGGCTCGAGCACGGTGTCGGCCCGGGGCTCGAGCAGCTGGACGCGTGGCTTGATGCCGTCGACGCGCAGCGCGAGCCAGGCTGCAGGGCTCGAGCGCAGGCCCATCAGCGCATGGACGCGAATCCACGTGCGCAGGACGTCCCCGGACACGCGCACGCTGGCCTCGACGCGGCCTTCCGTGGGCTCGTAGCGGCGGCTGGCCGTGATGAGCCCCGTCGCCTCCGATCCGGCGAGCGTTGCGGCGACCGCCACCTCGCCGGCGCGGACGACGCGCTCCGGCACCTCGAACGCGGGGGCCTCGAGCGGGCGGGCCCCGGCACGGACGACGGACCAGATCGCGCGCGCGCTGTGCGGCACGCGGGCGAGCGCAGCGCGGAGGTCGGAGAGGCCCGGCATCTCGGCACCGCGCTCGGCGAGCACCTCGACCGGCGGATCGAGCAGGCCGCCGTCCCAGTAGACCGCGCGCAGGGTGCGCGCGCCGCCCCGCTCCTGCCACGTCCCGGCCAGCATCGCTGCGCGCGCCGCGCCGCGTAGCGAGAGCGTGAACCACCCTTCGTCGGAGACGGACCATGCGACGGCGGAGGCGTTGATGGCCTCCTTGCGCTGGGTCTCGAACACGTTGACGAGGTCCGGGTCGGTCGACAGCTCCTCGGCGCGCTGCAGCACGGCGTCGAGCGTCTCGGTGCGCGCCGCCGGGTCGAGGAGGGCGGGGGCCGCCTCGGCTTCCGTCGGCGCGCTCCACGGCGTCAGCCCGGTGGCGAAGACCTCTGCGGGGTCGCCGATGCGCGCCAACGCCTCGTGCGCCGTGTCGTAGGCGCGCCCCGTGGCGGTGTCATCGCCGATGGCCAGGGCCCGTTCGGCTTCGAGCATGGCGCGGAGGCCGCTGGCGAGCGCCGGATCGCTCGTGAGCGCATCGAGCCGCGCATCGATCGCACGCAGCGCACGCTCGCGCGCGGCCATCGTGCGCACCAGCACCCGTGCGGGCGCCTGCCGCGCGTCGGCCGGCGCCGAGCGCACCGCCTGCCGCTGCGATGCGATCGACGCGTCGGCGGCCTGGGCGAGCGCGGCGCGACTCGCCTGGATCGCGGTCAGCTGTTCGACCATCCGCTCGAGGGCCTTCTCCGCGCGGTGACGCGAGGTGCCCACGACCTGCTTCACGACCTGCGTGAGGTCCCGGCGCACATCCGATCGCGTCGCCGCGTCCGGCGGGGTCGGTGTCCACAGCACACCGCGCAGGCGCTCGAGCTCCTCGCGGCTGGCCTCGTCCAGGCGGTCCTGGCGCTCGGTCAGCCGCGTGGCCAGCGCGCGCAGTCGGCGCAGCTCGAGGTCGTCGGCCGTGTCGCGCGCGACCGCATCGTCCCAGAGCCCCGCCAGGTCGCCGATGGCGGAAGCGGCTTGCCGGCCTACGGGCGAGAGGGCGAAGCCGGCGAACGCGAGCACGAGAATGAGCGCGGGGACGAGTCGCGCCAGGAGCGGAACGGCCGCCGGCGTCTGCCCCGCATGCGCATAGCCGGCGAAGGCCGCCTCGCCGAACGCCTCCAGGTCGGGGAAGCGCCGCGCGGGCTTGGACGAGAGCGCGCGCTCGAGCGCCTTCTTGAACGCGGTGGGGTAGGCCTTCTGCTCGTCGCGCACGCGGCCGACCCGGCCGGCCGCGGGCTCGCCCTGGATCGCCTCGTAGCACATCAGCGCGAGCGCGTACTGGTCGCTCTGCTCCGCGCCCGCGGCGTCGTCCTTGAACTGCTCCGGAGCCCAGTACGCCGTGCCGAGCTTGGCGCGGCTCAGGCGCTTGGTGCGCATCGGTCCCTGGAGGTCGACGAAGCCGAGGTCCGCGACCTTCACGTTCCCCTCGGGTGAGATCCACAGGCTCTCCGGGCGCAGTGCGGCATGCGGCATCAGCGTGTGCGCGTAGGCGAGAGCGTGCGTGGCCTGCTCCGCGACGCGCACTACGACGTCGGGTGTGAGGGTGGGCCCGTCCCCCGGCTCGCCGTAGAGGAGATCCCACAGCGTGCGCCCCGCGGGCAGCTCCTGGGTGACGGCGTACGTGCTCTGCAGCGGATGGATGTCGAGCACGCGCGCCAGGTGGGGGTGGCTGAGTCGGCTGGCGTCCAGCAGCCCGCGGTGCAGCAGCGCCCGGCGGCCCTTTCCGCGCAGCAACGCCTCGTCGACGATCTTCAGCCCCACCTCGCTGCGGCGGATGCGGTCGAAGACGCGGTACGTGTCGCCTTCGGGGCGGTGGGTGGCGAGGGCTTTCACCTCGTAGCGGCCGAGGAGCAGGGCCCCGGTCTCGAGCGTCACGCGGCCCGTACTGCGGCGGCCGTGCTGCGACGTCTCGGCGGGCTCCGGCGCAGGCTCCGCCACGGCGTCCTTCAGCAGCTTGTAGGCCGACTCCACCGACTCGAGCTGTCCCAGGAGCTCGGGCGGCTCCTGCCCCGGCTCGGCGCGGTTCAGTCGCTTGAGGAGCGGCTTGCGCAGCGCGCGGTAGCGTGCGTCGAGGTCCGCCCGCGTGGCGGCATCGGGATCGAGGCCGAACAGCTCGTAGGCGCCGGGCAGGTCCATCAACGACCTCCCGGTTCGTAGACGAGACGGAAGCCGACGTCGTTCATCTCGTTGGCAGGCGGCGCCTCGCGCCGGGCGCCGAATCCGAAGTCCGTATCGAGCATGCGGAAGCTGCCGCCGCGCACGACCCCTTCCGTACCGGCGAGCGGCCCCTTGGGATCCTCCACGACGCTGCTGTCGTGAGGCGCATACCAGTCCGCCACCCACTCGAAGACGTTGCCCAGCATGTCGCGCAGGCCGTAGGCGTTCGCGGCGCCGCTGCCCACAGGCCAGGGTCCGGCGTGACCGTCGTCGAGGAGCATGTTGAGCTTCGTCACCGGCCAGCGCGGCAGGATGCTCTGCACGGAGCGGTCGGCGAAGTTGGCCCACGTGGCCACCTGGGTCCGATCACCGCGCCAGTACGCTGCGCCGTACGCGTCGCCGGCCCGCGCCGCGAGCTCCCACTCGGCTTCGGTCGGCAATCGGTAGCTGCCCTTGCCCGCCGACGTCAGCCGCTGGGCGAAGGCGATCGCGTCCGCGCGCGTCACCCCGGCGGCGGGGCGATCCGGGCCGTCGATCGGGAGGTCGCCTCCGGGGAACGTGTACCGACGCGGCAGCGTGCGTGCGCTGGAGCGTTCGAACGCGGTGCGCGCGACCTCGCGCATCTGCATGTAGAAGGGCCGCGTGATGCGGACCTCGAAGCTGCGCCCGTCGTTCGTCTGACGCTGGAAGGCGCCCGGCGGCACGAGCACGAAGCGCATTCCCTGCTCGTTCTGGTGGCCGATAGGAAGGCCGTATCGCGCGCTCGCTGCGCGCTGGGCGTTGCTGACCGGAACGCCCGTCCAGCTCGGCACGTCGCCGTCGGGCGCCGCCAGCCAGACCTCGACGTCGCGCGTCTCGACGGCGACGTCGGCGCGCATGACCTGGATGCGGATCTCGTTCTTGCCCAGGCGCGGGCACTGCGTGCGTGCCGTGAAGCGTCCGTCCGTGACCGCGACCTCGATCCCGGCGACGGTGAGCTTGTCGCCGGGGGCGAACCAGTCCAGCTCGCCACTCAGCTCGATCATCTGGGTGCCGTCGTTCTCGAACCAGCTCGGCGGCAGCGGGTAGTCGTCCAGCGAGATGCGCGGCGCGCGGCCGCTGCGGACGAGCGACGCGACCACGTCGGGGTCGAGCTGCTCGATCAAGCCGCCATCCCCACGCAGGTCTCGGAGGAGCATCTCGCCCTCGCCGGTGCGCCCTTCCTCGAGGGCGGCACGCGCCGTGGCGAACCGTTCCTCGAGCGACGCGGCCTCGATCGGCACGACGTCCGCCCAGACGAGGCGGCGTCCGGCACGGCCTGCCCGGTCCACGGCGACGATCTCGACGAACGCGTGGCCCTCGGCGTCGGCGCCCTTGCGCTCGAAGCGAAAGCCGCCTTCGGCGTCGAGCTTCACGGGCTCGTCGTTCACGCTCACGGCCGCCAGCTCGTCGTCGTCCGTCGCCCGCCCCGCCACGGCAAGCTGCCAGATGCCGTCGACTTGCGACAGCGCGGCGGTGGCCTCGATGGCGGGGGGGGTGCGATCGATGCGGACCGTGCGTCGCTGCGTCTCGGTGAACCCGTCGGCCGCGATCGCCTCGACGACGAGCTCCACGGCGCCCGTCTTTCGTGGCTTCCATACGGTGTCGAAGCGCGTGCCCACGACCGGCACCTCGGTGCCGCCGACGCGCACGGTCACACCCGCGGCGGCCACGTCGCCGACCACGCGCACGTCGCCGTCGGCAATCACCGTGTCCGGCAGCGGTTCGCGCAGAAGCGCCAGCGAACGCAGGCCGCCCTCCTTGCCACCGCGCCACTTGCGCTTCGAGAGCGCAACCGGGGATCCGTCGTCCAGCGGCCAACGGACGCTGCCGTCCACGATGTCGGCGCGGCGTGCGGGGGCGACGCCGCCGTCGGCATCGATGCCCGTGAAGCGCAGCGCCTCGTCCGCCGCGAGCCACCACACGCCGCGCGTCTCGCGCTCGACCTCCTTGGATCGATCGCGGTGGTGGAAGCTGCCGTCGGCCTGCAGCGTGAGCGTGTGCACGGGAACGGGGTCGTCGCCGCTTGCGTAGACGCCGGCGAAGCGCGCGCCCTCGACCGGCGTCGGTCGCGGCACGGGCTCGGCCTGGGGCCGGCTCGCGGCGAACGCGCTGTCGCGGCGCGCCTCCATCTCGGCGGCGAAGGCCCAGTCGTCGAGCCGCGCGCCGCCGCGCATGAGCGCGTGCCCGGCCCACAGCGTCAGGAGGAGCAGCAACAGCGGCACCAGGGCGGCGCGCCCGGCGGGGCGTCGGTAGAGCGCGCGGCGCATGGCGTCGAGGTCCGCGTGGCGCTTCGCCGGCTCGCGCGACAACGCGCGCTCGATGGCCTGGGCCATCGGCTTGGGCACGTCGGGGCGCGACGAACGGATCGGCGACAGCGAGCCGCCCGGCACCTGGCCCGTCAGGAGGCCGTACAGGATCGCCCCGATGAAGAACTGGTCGGCGGGCGGCGCCGCGCCTTCCTGCCCCTTCGTGATCTCCGGCGCCTGGAACGGCGCGCCCTCGATCGCCATCGTCTGGAACCGCGCGGGCCGGCTCTCCGTCCCGACCTTTGCAGCAAGGCGGACGCGCTCGAGCCAGTAGTACTGCACGCGCGCATGCCCGCGCTCGTCGATCCAGACCTGGTGCGGCGAGAAGCCGAGCGTCGCCTGGTTCGCGTGCGCGGCGCGCGCAGCCTCCATCAGGTCGTCGGCCGTTCGTAGCGCTTGATCGGGCGTCATCGGCTTCGCGGCCTGCTTGCCCCGCCCGCGCGTGATCCGCTCCCACGCGTTGACGCCCTCCGGCATCGGCATCACGAGGAAGCGGTAGTCCGAGTCCTCGTTCATGTTGATCAGCGGTAGCAGCGACGGCGCGGACACGCCGAAGGCGTGCTCGATGTCCGCGCGCACGGTGTCGTCGACGGCGCCGCCCAGCTTGGCGGCGGGGGGCACCAGCACGAGCAGGACCGTCTCGCGGCGGACGCGGTCGATGGCCTCGTACGCGGCCTGGTTGCCTTCCGAGTACAGCCGTCGGCGCAGCTCGTAGCGCTCGTTGAGGACGGTCGTGGTCGTCACGCGGTCCCCCGCGTACGTGGCCGCCGCGGCTCCATGCGTCGCAGCGCGAACAGCTGGGCCAGCGCGAGGACCAACCCGCCGGCGAGGAGGGCGCCGTACTCCGCTTCGATCCCGCGTCCTGCGGCGAACTCGACGCCGGCGCCCGCAGCCGCTGCCGCGACCACCGTGGCGAGCACCCACACGTAGGCGCCGCGCATCCAGGCGCCGAGGGCGACCCACTGGCACAGCGCGAGGCCCGCGCCGACCGCGGCGCCGGCGACGGCGCCCATCGGATGGAGCGTGAGCCCCGACGCTTGCGCGCGTCCGTAGGCCCAAAGCGCAACGGCGGCGACCGCCGCGCCGATCAACGTGCTCAGGACCCACGCCCAAGCCGGCGTCACGCGCTCGCGGTGGAACAGGTAGCCGTGTCCCGCCGCGAGCAGGAGCGTGGCCGGGAGCCAGGCCCACAGGAGCAGCTGGAGATCGGCCGTGACCCCGCTCATGTCCCCGGCGGGCAGCGCGTGGCGCGCGAGCGGCAGCACGCGTGCGGCCAACCAGACCCCGACGAAGGCGAGCAGGAAGCCGGCGGTCCAGAGCGTGGACGGCGTGGGCTCGGCCGCGGCCGCGGCCTTCGCCATCCGGGCCGAGGGCGCCGCGAGGCGCTGGGTCGTCGGGCCGCGCTGGCGCGCCGCCTTGGACGGCGCCACCGGCTGCGCCACGGGTGCAGGCGCCGCAGGCGGGGCCGCCTGATCGGAAGCGGGGGCCGCAGGCGTCGCGGCAGGCGCGGCGCCGATGGGCTCCGCCTTGAGCTGCTTGGCCGTAGGCGTCTCCTCGCGCAGGGCGCGCTTGAACGCGAAGAAGAACGCGCGGCACGTGGGGAAGCGTTCCTCGGGGTTGGCCAACAGCGCGCGGGCGACCGTGTCCGACACGGCCTTGGAGATCCCGGGCACGAGCGAGCCGACGGTGGGCGCCGTCTCCTGCACCTTCTTCAGCATGATCTCCATGGCCGTGCCCTCGGGGAAGGGCAGCTGCCCTGTGAGGGCCTCGAACACTGTCGTGGCGAGCGCGTATTGGTCCGCGCGGCCGTCGAAGTTCTCGCCGGTCTGCTCGGGCGCCATGTAGCGCGGCGAGCCCACGCCCGTGCTGGTGGCGGTGAGGCGCAGGTCCTGCTCGACCTCGGTGGTCTTGGCGATGCCGAAGTCGGAGAGGTACGCGTGATCGAACTCGTCGAAGAGGATGTTCCCCGGCTTGACGTCGCGGTGGATCATCCGCCGGGAGTGCAGGAAGTCGAGCGCCTTGGCCGTGGACTCGAACCACGCCAACACGTCCTCCGCCGACATGCCCTTGCCCTTTGTCGCCTTGATGCGTTCGCGCAGCGACCCGCGACGCATGTACTGGAGCACGTAGAACGGCACGCCGAGGTGCTCGCCCTTGGCGAGCACGCGCACGATGCTCGGGTGCTCGATGCGCAGCATCTGCGTCACCTCGCGCTCGAAGCGCCGCAGGAAGTCCCTGTCTGCGAGATAACGGGCGTGGGGGACCTTGAGCACGACGTTCTTGCCGAGGTCCGTGTCGACGCCGAGGTACACGGCGCCCATGCCGCCGCGCGCGATCCGACCGCCCACCTTGTAGTGGCCGAGGAGCGTCAGGCCCGTGAAGTCCACGGTGCCGCCCATGGTGCGCTTGAGCAGATCGGCCGACGCGGGTTCGCCGCTTGCCGAGAGGACGTCGGCCTCGCTGCGCGGCGCCGGCGTCGGCGTGCGGCCACCGGGCGCCGCGCTCGGATCCACCGACCAGAGCGCCACCTCGAAAGCGGCGGCGAACGCGGTGCAGTTCTCGAACCGGTCCTCGGGATCGGCCTCGAGCGCGCGCATGACGACATCGGAGATCTCGCGCGGAACGTCGTGCTCCTTGGCGAGCGACGGCGCGGGTTCCGAGCACTTCTTGGCGAGTACCGTGAGGGGGTTGTCGCCCGTGAACGGGAAGGTGCCGGAGAGGCACTCGTAGACCGTCACGGCGAGCGCGTACTGGTCGGCCGGCGGGCCGAGATCGTCGTTGGCCACCTGCTCGGGCGCCATGTACTCGGGTGAGCCGAGCGTCAGCCCCGTGGCCGTGAGCCCCGCGTCTTGCGGGCCCAGTGCCTTGGCGACACCGAAGTCCGAGAGGTACACGTTGCCGGCATCGTCGAAGAGGATGTTCGCCGGCTTGATGTCGCGGTGGACGATGCCCTTCTGGTGGATGAAGTCGAGCGCGTCCGCGATCTTCGGGAGCCACGGCGTGATCGCCTTCGGGTCGAGCCGGTGCGCCTTCGCTTCCTCGATGCGGTCCTCGAGGTTGCCGCCGCTGCAGAACTGCGTCACGAAGTACGGCACGTGCTCGTGCTCGCCGCGCGCCAGGATCGAGACGACGTGCGGATGCTCCACGTCGATCAGGCCGCGGATCTCGCCCTCGAAGCGCTCCTTGAATCCCTCGGTCTGCATGATGGTCGGCAGGGGCACCTTGACGACGACCTGGCGCCCGAGCTCGGTGTCGAGCGCCTTGTAGATGGTGGCCATGCCGCCTTGGCCGAGCTTGTCCTCGACCTGGTAGCGGTGCTTGAGCAGCGCGCCCTCGAAGACGAAGCCGGAGGGGAGCCCTTCCTCTGCCATTGCGTCGTCTGTGCTCTCCCCGAGTGCCGCGCCGCCGACCTGCGCGGGTCGGCAGGAGTATAGGAAGGTGGGGGTGCGCTCGAACGCGCGGCGCGGACGGCCCCCGCTACACCCCGAATCCGGGGGCAGTCGAGCCGCGGGCCTCCGTCCTGCGCCCTCCCGCGGGTCCGAGGACCTGGACACGTCCTGAGGGTGTCCATATTTGTCCGGATTTAAATCCGGACATCGGATCTCGGGTCGCATGCTCCCGGCTCCCCCTTCCCTCCCGGTTTCAGGAGCCTCCCATGTCCCCCTCCCTCTCCCGTCTTGCGCTGGCATTCCTGGTGGCGCTCGGCCTCGGCACCGCGCTGGCCGTCCCGGCCCACGCATCGACCGACGATGCCGAGGTCGTCGTCGTCCACGCCGTCCAGGGCCTCACGGTCGACGTCTACGTGAACGGCGACCTCGCCCTGCCTGACTTCGTCCCCGGCACCATCACGGAGGCGCTGCCGTTCCCGGCGGGCACCTACGACATCGTGATCGTGGCCGCGGGCGGCGACCCCGCGACGCCGGCGATCGCCGGCAGCGCCACGGTCGCGGCCGGTGACCGCGTGACGCTGGTCGCCCACCTGGCGGCCGACGGCACGCCCACGCTCACGCCCTTCGTGGACGACCTGAGCCTCGCCGACAAGGGCGAGGGTCGGCTGATCGTGCGCCACGTGGCCGCGGCGCCCGCCGTGGACGTGAAGCTCGAGCGCCGCGTCTGGCGCTGGCGTCGGACGGTCGGCGTGCTCGAGGATCTCGAGAACGGGCAGCAGACCGCGATCGACGTGCGCGCACGCCGCTACTTCGCCTCGATCCTGCCGGCCAACAGCGCGAACGCCGTCTTCGGCCCCGCGGGCGTGCGCGTGAAGCGCGGCCAAGCCACCATCGTCTATGCCTTCGGTGACCTCGCCGGCGGCACGTTCGACCTGCTCGTCGAGAACCGCCGGCTCGTGAGCGAGACCGCGCTCTTGACCGTCGCGCACGGCGTCCTCGGCCTCACGGTGGACGTCTACGTGAACGGTGACCTCACGCTGCCGAACTTCGAGCCGCGCACCATCACCGAGCCGCTGCCGCTTCCGCATGGCGACTACGAAGTCGTGATCGTGGGGGCCGGCGGTGATCCCGCGAGCCCCGCGATCCAGGGCAGCTTCACGCTCGAGGCGGGCATCGATTACACGCTCGTCGCGCACCTGGCTGCGGACGGCACGCCGACGCTCAGCCCGTTCGTCAACAACCTCGCGCCGGCCGGCTTCAAGGCCCGCCTCACCGCCCGCCACACGGCTGCGGCACCCGCCGTCGACGTGCGGCTCACGGGTCGCTTCTTCTGGTTCCGCTACCTCGCGGGCGTGCTCCGGAACATCGCGAACGGGGGCGAGGCCTCGACCACGATCCGCGGTGGTCACTACGAGGCGAGCATCACGCCCGCCGGCGATGCGCACACGGTCGTGCTCGGTCCCGCGCCGCTGAACCTGCACCCCGGTCGTGCGTACTTCGTGTACGCCATCGGGTCGCTGGCCGACGGCACGCTGGATCTGCTCGTGGACGTGCGCTACCTGCGCTGACCCCACCCGCCACGGACCCCATCCTCGAACCCCCGCGCTCCGGCGCGGGGGTTTGTTCATGGGGGGGCGCGTTCCATCCTTGCAGAACGCGACGCGGGCGGGAAGGCGCCGGTTCAGCGCGGCGCCTTGCCAGCACCGGACCGCTGCGGCACAGTAGCCGGCGATGATCGGCGGCGAAACGCAACTGCTGGTGGAGCGTGCCGCGACGGGCGACGAGGAGGCGCAGGGTGAGCTCCTCGAGCGGCTGCGCCCGCGTCTCGTGCTGTGGTGCGCGGGACGCATGTCGAAGAAGCTCCGCGCGAAGGTGCAGCCCGAGGACGTAGCGCAGGAGGTGCTGCTGGCGCTGCACAAGGCGCTGCCCGCGCTCGACACGTCGGGTGGCCGCAAGGCGTTCCTGAAGTGGGTCTTCCGCGTGGCCGAGAACCGCGTGCGCGACATCGCCGGCCACCACGGCGCCCTCAAGCGCAAGACCGTGCCGCCGCGCTCCTTCGCCCAGACCTCGCCGTCGCTCGCGGCAGCGCGTGCCGAGATGATCGGGGAGCTGCGCGCGGCGCTCGACGAGCTGCCCGAGGACTACCGCACCGTGATCCAGCTGCGCCGCCTGGAGGAGCGTGAGATCGACGACGTCGCGGCGAAGATGGACCGCAGCCCCGGCGCCACGCACACCCTCTACTGGCGCGCCGTCGCCGCGCTGCGCGACCAGATGAAGAAGCGCGGCACGCTCCAAGCGGACATCACGTTCTAGCGCGCATGACGGAGCACCCGACCGAGCCCGACGTGCCCTCCGACGACGCGGTCTTCGAGTGCTTGGCCGACTACAGCCGCCGCCTCGATGCCGGCGAGTCGGTGGCGGCGGAGCAGTACCGCGGCCGGCTCGGCGGGGCGTACCCGCGCTTCGTCGAGCTGCTCGAGATGGAGGGCACGCTGCGCCACGCCGTCGAGCCGCATGCGCCCGATGTCGAGCTGCCGCGTGCGTCGCCGGCTCGCTACAGCGACTTCCGCGCGGTCGGTGAGGGCGGCATGGGGCTCGTCTTCAAGGCGACCGACACGACGCTCAACCGCACCGTCGCGTTCAAGGTCATCAAGCCGACCGGTGCGCGCGCGGAGCACGCCGACACCACCGACCCGATGTCGCTCGAGACGCCCGGCGCCGACTCGCCTTCGTCGTTCACGTTCGATGCCTTGAAGAAGCGCTTCTTCCAGGAGGCGTGGGTCACGAGCGGGCTCACGCACCCCGGCATCATCCCGATCTACGAGCTGGGCGAGACGCCGCAGGGGATTCCCTACTACACGATGCGCTTCGTCGAGGGCGAGCGCACCTTGGCCGTCGCGATCGGGAAGGCCGCGCGCGGCGGCCTCGAGGAGCGGCTCGCGTTGCTCGAGCCCTTCCTCAAGGTCTGCGACACCGTGCGCTACGCGCATGCGCGGGGCGTCGTGCATCGCGATCTGAAGCCGCAGAACGTCGCGATCGGCACCTTCGGTGAGGTGATCGTGCTCGACTGGGGGCTGGCCAAGCTGGGCGGACACGAAGATCCGCACGCGGAGCTGTGGACGGAGCGCGTGCACCAGTACCGCGAGGCCACCGACCTGCGCACGATGACCTCCGCTCTCGGTACGCCGGGCTACATGGCGCCCGAGGCCGCGATCGGCGACGTGCAGGCCGTCGACGCCCAGAGCGACGTCTACAGCCTCGGTGTGATCCTGTTCGAGCTCCTCACCGGCCGGTTGCCGTTCACGTTCCAGAGCTTCGTCGAACTGGCCCAGCGGCTCCAGACCGAGACGGCACCGCGCGTCGATGCGCTCGACCCCGAGATCCCCGCGGCGCTCGCCGATCTCTGCGCACGTGCCCTTGCACGGGCTCCGGGCGAGCGGCCGGCGGACGTCGGCGCGCTCGCGGACGGCGTTCGCGCGTGGCAGGTGCGCCAGGCCGCCGAGCGCGAGGAGGCGCGGCTGCTCGACGAGGCGCGCGCGATGCTCGCGGCGGCGGAGGGCCTGTCCGGCGCCGCGCTGCTCGAGCAGGTCGACCGGGCGTCCGCACCGCTGGAGCAGGTGCTCACGAAGGCACCGGCGCACGAGGACGCCACGGCGCTGCGCGCCGAGCTGGCGCGGCAGCGCGAGCGCGGCATCCGTGAGCGGGGCGCATCCGCGCGTCGCCGCTTGCTGACCGTGGCGGGCGGCGTGGCGCTGCTCGTGGTCGCCGTGCTCGGGCTGGTGTTCTCGGAGCTCCTGCGTGAGGAGCGCGACCAGGCGACCGCGCGGCTCTGGCAGTCCTACCGCGACCAGGCGCGTGCCGGCCGATCGAGCGGGCGCATGGGGCAAAGGCTCGAGGCCCTCACCGCACTGGAGGAGGCGGTGGCCATCCGGCGCGACGTCACGCTGCGGGACGATGTGCTCGCCTGTCTCCCGCTCGTGGATCTCAAGCACCGCGCCACGTGGTCACACGACGGGGCGAGCAACACCTGGCTAGCCGTGGACGGGGCGTTCGAGCGCTACGCCCGCGCGACCCCGGACGGTGCGATCGAGCTGTGCGATCTCGGGTCGGGCACCCGACACCATCGCCTGCCCAGCCCGGGCGGACCCGTGAAGTGGACGCTTCGGTTCGATCCAACCGGCCGCACGTTGCTCGCGAAGCATCACGACAACGGCCCTCTGACGGTCTGGGACGCGGCTTCAGGGGAGCCGGTCCGCAGGACCAAGCTCCGCTTCTACCGGGACGCGTTCGACTTCCATCCGGACGGTGACCGCGTCGCGTGCGCCAACCGCAAGGGGATGATCGAGATCCGGCGGTGGCCGAGCGAGGAGGTCCTCGCAACCGTCGATGCACGGCTCGAGCCGTACTCGCTCCGGTTCTCGCCGGACGGGTCGCGTGTGGCCGTGACGAGTCTCAAGAACCGCTGGTTGGTCGTTGCCGACCTGAACGGCGGGCCGATCAAGCGCTTCTTGCACACGACGGGGTCGCCCCGACGCCTCGCCTGGAGTCCCGACGGACGGTACATCGCCACCGCCGTGTCGGACGGGACCGTGCTGATCTGGCGGCTCGACGGTACGTCGCCCTTGTACCGCGTGCTGCGGGGCCATCAGGCAGAGGCCACGGAAGTCGCGTTCACCGCGGACGGGAGCCACCTGGTCTCGGTTGCGTGGGACGACTCGGTGCGCATCTGGGACCACGAGGCCGGCGCGCTGCGTCTCACCTTGCCGGTCGAGGCCGGCAACATCCACCTCCGACCGGACGACAAGCGGCTCGTGCTCGATGCCCAGCAACAGGTGCACGTCTACGACCTCGTTCTTCCCGATGTGTGGATGCGCTTGCCGCTGATGACGCGGATGGGCAAGGGCGACATCTCGTTCGATTCCTCAGGCGAGCGCCTCGCCGTGGCCGAGCACTACGCGGTCCAGATTTGGGACCCCGCCGCCCGCACGGTCCGCGCCACCCTGCCCGGCCGGCGGTGGAGCACGTACTTCCTCGGCCCGCGGCTCGTGGTCTCCGGGCCGGACGGCGTGTTCCAGCACGACGTGCGGGACACGGAGGCCGGCACAGCGATCGAAGCGACGGACTGGCGCCCGCCGATGGACTTCCACGACAAGTCGCAGAAGAGCGGCGTCAGCGCCGACGGTCGCTTCATGGCCGTTGCGATGCCGGAGGCGAACCAGGTCGTGGTGTTCCCCTTGGACGAGTCGAGGTGGCCGCGCGTATTCGAGCACCCGGGCGCCACGCGTGCGCACCTCACCCCGGAGGGGGCGTTGCTCGTCACCGGGGCATGGCGCGGCAACGAGATCCGCGTCTGGGACGTCGCGACGGGCAAGCGACGGCACACCGTGCCGGCCACGAACCTCGGACAGGGTCAGTTCACGTCGGACGGCCGGCTGTTGATCACGAGCGACGAGGAGCGCATTGCCGTGCACGACGTCGCGACCTGGACGCAGCTCGCCGAGTACGCGGAGCGACCGGCGCTCTACGAACCGGCGTTGGCGCCCGGAGGCGACCTGCTCGCGGCGCTCGACAACGCGGGCGCGCTCGTGCTGCTCCGACCTGCGACGCTGGAGGTCATCGCGCGCATCCCGTCGCCGGATGGCGGCGGCCCACGCGCGCTCGCGTGGAGTCCCGACGGTGCGCGGCTCGCGGTTGCGCGGCGCGGGAACCTGGGAACGGAGATCTGGGACGTCGCCCGCATGCGGGCCCGCCTCCAAGCGCTCGGCCTCGACTGGGACTGACGCGCGACGCGTTCAGACCGGGCAGAGCATGGTCGCGGCGGTGAAGACGACGGTCAGGGCGATGGCCTTGACGTGGATCGTCAACGCACGCTTCTTCAGCGCGGCCACGAGCTCGGGATCGTCGATGGGGGCCTCGGGCTGATCGAGGACACACGTACCGCGTGTCGCGAGCAGCACTCAGGTGCCGGCGAAGGCCTGCAGCAACCCGAGCACGCCCATGCCGAACGGCGCGGCCACGATGACGCGCCAGAGCGGGGGCTGTCCGCTCGTGATCATCCAGACAGCAAGGCCGATGGCCACCGCCAGCATCACGATGCCCACGTTGCGCCGCTTCGCACGTTCCTTGGGACCGATGTTGATGACGTCGCCCATTCGGACCTCCCCCTCCTACGGCGCGACGCGCTCCACCACGATCGCGCCCGCCTGGCCGTAGAACCCGGTCGAGACGAGCAGCGCCGCGTGGCCCGGAGCGAGCGCCGCACAGGCCAACGCGAGCTCGACGGGCTCCGTGGCTGTACCCAGGTGCCCCATGAGCGGCCGCCAGGCCACCGCTTGACCACCTGCAAACACATCCTGGCCCACGAGGGCCTTGTGCGCGGCGCCACCCAGGCGCGGCACGATGACGAGCTCGATGCGCTCGCGACCCGACTGCGTGACCGCCTCTTCGACGGCACGGCGCAGCGTGTCGGCACCCGGCCCGCCGTGTTCGGGGGCGCCCGTCGTCGCGGCACAACCGAGGATGCGAGCAAGGCCCGTTTCCCCGCGCGCCTCCACGCGGTGGCGCGGCTCGAGCAGGAGCGCGCCGGCACCATCGCCCGGATGCACGGCTTCGTCGTCCTCGCGTTCCGCCTCGAGGTGGGCGTACTCGTAAAGCGCCACGGGGTTCGTCAGCATGGCGGCGCCGAGCACGAGCGATGCGTCGAGGTCTCCGCGACGAATCGCGCGAACGGCCAGGTCGATGGCGGGGAAGCCCGCGTGCGAGAGCCCCGCTACCGCCGTGTTCGGGCCCATCATGCCGAGCCATGAGGCCACGAACGAATAGACGTTGTTCTTGAGGCTCTCGAGCAGGAAGAACGGCTTGGTGCGTCGGCTCGCCTGCTTGTTCAACGCCGCACGATCGGCGGGTACCGCGCCCGCGGCATCAGCGGCGACGAAGCCGCTCTGGAAGTCGTGGCAGTCCCAGTCCTGGCTGTCGACCTGGGCGAGGTAGAGGCTCTTGCGCGCGGGCTCGACGGCCTCGAGGTTGAGGCCGCGCTCCGCTCCGCTTGCGACGACCTCGGCCACGGCGTTGACGGCAAGCTGGCTGCTCGGGCTCAGGAACTTGAGCTGGCTCTCCTGGTCCTTGGGGACCTCGGTGCGCAGCCGCGGCTCCGAGACGATGCCCGCCTGGGCCACGATCCCGTCCGTCTCGAGCGCGCGCAGGCCCGAGACGTTTTCGCGGACGGCCTCGATGTTCGACGGCACGCTGAAGCCGAGCGCCGTGACGGCGCCGATGCCGGTGACGACGGGCAGGTTGGCATCGTTCCCGGTCACGCGCGCGGCCCCTTCTTCAGGTCCATGCGCTCGAGCAGTCCCTCCGAGCCCTGGAGCGCCTCGTACGTGCGCACGGCGCGCTCGCGTTCCTCGAGCTCGGCCATCGGCACGACCACCGCCTCGAACTCGACGGTGGCGCGCCGGCCGCCGTCCACGCTGCACTCGCCGCGGTAGACACGGCGGCCGTCGTCCTCGCTCTCGAGCTGCTCGAGGCTGAGGGTGAGCCGATCGCCGGGCACACAGAAGTGGTAGTAGCGGGCCGAGCGCACGCGCTCGAGCAGCACCCACTGCGTGAAGTCGGATGTCTTCGCTTCGAGCCAGCCGGCCAGCTGGGCGAAGGACTCGAGGATGAGCACGCCGGGCAGGATCGGCTGCTCCGGGAAGTGCCACGTGAGGTAGTCCTCGCTCATGGCCACGTTCTTGAAGCCGCGGATCGAGGTGCCGGGCTGGATCTCCTCGATGCGGTCCACGAGCAGGAATCTCATTCCGGGGCCTCCGCGAGCATCACCACCGAGGCGAGGGCGCGCTCGCCTTCGTGGCTGATCGACACGGCGCGGCTGAAGACTCCGAGTGCCCGAGCGGCGCGCGCGGGCCGTCCCGCGAGCCGCAACGCCGGGGCGCGGCCGCGCCGCACCAGCTCGATGTCCTGAAGCGCCCGGTCCACGCCGAACGGCGTGAGGCCGATGCCCAGCGCCTTGAGCGTCGCCTCCTTCGCGGCGAAGCGCGCCGCGTAGTGGGGGACCGGATCCGGGTAGCGCTCGCAGTAGGCGCGCTCGTCCGGGGTGAAGACGCGTTCGGCGAAGGCGTCGTGGCGCGTCATCACGTCGCGCAGCGTGTCCACGTCGCAGAGGTCGACGCCGTGATGGATGGTTGCGTGGCTCATGCGACCGACATGCCTCCGTCCACCGAGAAGGCCTGGCCCGTGACGTAGTCGCTATCGGTCGTGCAGAGGAACGCCACGATCCCCGCGACGTCGTCCGGCGTGCCGAAGCGACCGGCCGGGATGCGCGCGAGGACCTGATCCCCCGCGCGGCGCTGGACGACCTTCGTCATGTCCGTCTCGATGAAGCCCGGCAGCACGGCGTTCACCTGGATGCCGCGGTCGGCGACCTCGAGCGCGGTGGCGCGCGTGAAGGAGACGATGCCGCCCTTCGCCGCCGCGTAGTTGGCCTGCCCGCGACCGCCCCGGATGGCGGAGATCGACGCGAGGTTCACGATCTTGCCGGCGCGCGCGCGCATCATGGGGCGCAGCGCGGCCTTCGTGCAGTGGAAGATGCCCGAGAGGTTCACGTCGAGCACGCGCTGCCAGTCGGCCTCGCGCATCGTCAGGATCAGCGTGTCCTTGACGATGCCGGCGTTGTTCACGAGCAGGTCCACCCGCTCGTAGGCCTTCAGTACGTGGTCGAAGAGCGCCTTCACCTGGGCCGGATCCGAGATGTCGGCCTGGAACGCCTCGGCCGTTCCGCCCGCTTCCTGGATCGCCGCGACGACGGCGTTCGCGGCGTCTTCCGAGCCTGCGTAGTTGACGACGACGGTCGCGCCCTCGGCAGCCAGGCGCGTGGCGATCGCTGCGCCGATGCCGCGGGAGGCGCCGGTCACGATCGCAATCTTGTCCGTCAGGGCGCCGCTCATGCCTGCTCCGATGCCGCGTCGGGCACGTACTTCCTCAGGGCCACGACGGCATTCTGCCCGCCGAACGCGAAGGAGTTGTTGATTGCCGCACGGACGGGCTGGGCGCGCCCCTTGCCCGGCACGAAGTCCAGGTCGCACGTGGGGTCCGGGGTGGTGAGGTTGAGCGTGGGCAGGACCCCGTCGCGCTGGACCGCGAGCACGGCCATGCCGAACGCCACGCCGGCCGCGCCGGAAAGCAAGTGGCCGATGGCCGCCTTGCCCGACGAGACCGCGAGCGCGTCGGCGTGGTCGCCGAAGACCGAGCGGATCGCGGCCACCTCGGCGGGGTCGTTGCGCTTCGTACCCGTGCCGTGTGCGTTGACGAAGTCGACCGTGTTGGGATCCACGTTCCCGTCCTCGAGCGCGTAGCGGATGGCCTCCGCGGCACCGCGCCCGTCCGGCGGCGGCGCCGTGGTGCGGTACGCGTCGAACGACGAGCCGTAGCCCGCGACCTCGGCCAGGATCGTCGCACCGCGCGCCCGCGCGTGGGACTCGGCCTCGAGGATCGCGCACCCCGCGCCCTCGCCCATGACCAGTCCGCTCCGACGCCGGTCGAACGGGCGGCAGGCCGCGGCGGGATCGTTCACGTCCACGTTGGCGTTCGCCCCCAGGAGCACGAAGAACACGAGCCCCATGGGGTTGATCATCGAGTCGGAGCCGCCGGCGACGACCCACGGGCACTCGCCCGAGCGCACCATGCGGAAGGCCATGCCGAGCGCCTGGTTGCTGGCGCTGCAGGCGGTCGTGACGGCGTGCACGGGGCCGCCCAGGCCGAAGCGGGTTGCGACCCGCTCTGCCGGAAGCTCGACACGATTGCGGATGAGCGATTCGCCGTGGATGGCGTTCACGTTGGCTGCGAACCGCGCAGGGTCGAAGCGCCCTTCCTCGTCGAGGGCGCGCGCGACGTCCTCCAGCCGATGCACGCCCGGCCCGGACCCGAGCACCACGCCGGCGCGCTCGTTCGCGTCGGTGCTGAGGCCTGCCCGCTCGATGGCGTCGGCCGCGGCCTCGGCCGCGAACAGCGTGCGGCGGTCCTCGATGCCCTCGAGCTCGCATTCGCGTTCGTCGAGCAGGCGATCCAGGACCGGGGCGGGCACCTCGCCCACCGCCTTCGTGGGCGGGTCGTGGGGGCCGAGGCGGTGGGGCGCGGTGACGCCGGGTCGCCCTTCGAGCATGGCCTCCCAGAGCGCATCGGGATCCGTGCCGAGGGGCGTCACGAAGCCGAGGCCGGTCACGACGACGCGCTCGCTCATGCCGGGCCTCCGTAGTAGCGGAAGCGCTCGCGCAGCACGTCGGGGTCCGGGTGGGGGACGTGGCCGTAGATCACGCGTCCCACGCGCGCGACCTCCTCGCCTTCGATCTCGGCCCACGCGCGGCCGACCGAGCCCTTCTTGTTCGTTCCCATGAGCTGGCCGTGGAGGTCGAGGCGATGACCCGGCCGCAACTGGGGCGGCACCTCGACGTCCTCGAGCACCGACAAGACACACGAGAGCTTGAAGTCGTGCTTCGTGATCGCCGTCCAGGCGAGCAGCTGGATCATGGCCTCGACCAGCAGCGGCCCCGGCACGAGCGGCGCCTTCGGGAAGTGGCCGTCGAGATAGGGCTCGGTGAGCGTCACGGTCTTGACGCCGTGGATGCGCTTGCCGGGCACGACGTCCAGGACGCGGTCGAAGAGCAGGAACCTCATGCCGGACGCTCCACGACGAGCGCGCCGGCGCCCGGGCCCATGCCGCTGCCGTCGTAGTCCATCGTGAGGAGGCCCACCTCGCCGGCGGCAAGATCGTGGGCCGCACGCGCGAGCGCGAACGCCGCCTGGCCGGGACCGAGATCGCCGACGCCGGTGCGGGCGTCCGTCAGTCGACGGGCCTCGCTGCGTCCGGCCTGGTGCAGGGCGATCTCGCCGGCGCGCTCGCTGGCGAAGCGCTGATCCCTGGGTCCGTGTGCGGTGGCGCCCCCGAGGAGTCGCAGCGCGACGCCGTCGACCGCGTTCGTCAGCACGAGCGCCGCGCCGCCTTCGCCCATCGGCTGGACGCCTTCGACACCCACCCGCCGGCGAGCCAACGAGGCGGGGCACACACGCTCGGAGACGCCCGCCGCGATCGCCGCGTCGACGATGCCCTCACGCACGGCGCGCGCCGCTTCGAGGATCGCGCGTACGCCGCAGACGGCATCGCTCGCGAGCACGAGGTTGTCGCCGCGGATGTCGAGGTCCGTCGCGATCTGGCCGACCGCGACGTTGTTGAGCATCGAGAGCGGCCACAGCGGGTGGATGAGGCGGTAGGCGCCCTTGAAGAACTTCGCGAGGTCGAGCTCGCCGTCCGCGTCGCGCGACGCCGCCACCGCGGGGACCAGGTCCTCGACCGCCGCGTCGACCATGCCCATCCCGACGTAGAGCCCGACGCGCTCGGCCGGCAGCTGGTCGAGATCGGCCGCCGCGTAGGCGCGACGCACGACGTGCTCGAGGATGCGGCCGTGGGGGCCGAGGATGCGGATGGCGGGATCGTCCTCGTCGACGTCCTCCTCGGTCCAGATCTGCGCCGCGACCGTGTCGCCGAACGCCGAGGCGTCGAACCCGCGCAGCGGGCCGATTGCCGACTCGCCGTCGGCAAGGGCCTGGTCGATTTGCTGGTCGTCGTTCCCGAGCGCACACCGCGAGGCGTACGCGGCGATGCCGACCGGCCTCGTCACGGCGTGGACCCGAGGCACAGGCAGCCGTTCTGGCCGCCGAAACCGAAGGAGTTCGAGAGCGCCACCTCGTGTGCCATCTCCCGCGCCTCGTTGGGCACGTAGTCGAGGTCGCACTTGCGGTCGGGCGCCTCCTGGTTGATCGTCGGCAGCAGCACGCCTTCCTGCATGCCGCGCAGCGTGCAGATCGCCTCGAGGGCGCCGGCCGCGCCGATGGTGTGCCCAATCATGCTCTTGTTGGAGCTCATCGGTACCTGGTACGCGCGCTCGCCGAAGACGGCCTTGGCCGCCATCGTCTCGGTGGGATCGTTGATCGGGGTCGAGGTGCCGTGGGCGTTTACGTAGTCGACGTGCTCGGGCAGGAGGCCCGCATCGTCGATGGCGCGGCGCATCGCCTGGATCGCGCCCTCGCCCTTGGGGTGCATGGCCGTGATCAGGTACGCGTCGGCGGAGTCGCCGTAGCCGAGCACTTCACCGAGGGGCGTGCGTCCGCGCGCCTTCGCGTGCGCGAGGGACTCCAGGATCAGCACGCCCGCGCCTTCGGCGATCACGAAGCCGTTGCGGCGCCGGTCGAACGGGCGCGAGGCCTTTTCGGGCGCCGGGTAGCGTCGCGTGAGCGCGCCCAGGATCGAGAACCCGAGGTAGCCCGAGTACGACAGCGTCGGCTCCGCGCCGCCCGTGATGACCACGTCGGCGCGCCCGTCGCGGATGAGGCGCAGTCCCTCGCCGATCGCCTGCGTGCCCGCGGCGCAGGCCGACACGATGGCGGCCACGGGGCCACGCGCATCCGCCTCCTGCGCGAGCAGCGCCGCGACCACGTCCGGCTGCCGCCGCGTGAACACGCTCAGCTGGTAGTCATCGAGCGCCGCTACCGCGTCGGCCCGTGCGCGTCCGTCGTCGTCCAGGCACGCGACCAGCTGCGCCATCTCGTGCTCGTTCGGCTGGTGCCCGTGTCCGCCGAAGATCGTGGCGATCCGGAAGCGGTCTTCGATGCCGGCGAGGAGCTGGCCGGCCGTCGCTTCCTCGAACGCGCGCCGGGCAAGTCGGTAGGCGCTGCCGCCCTGCTTGCCGTGCTCGTCGAGCGGCCAGAACGCGCTGTCATCGACCTCGCCGGCGATGTCGCAGAAGAGGCCGGTCGGATCGAAGCGCGTAACGCGACGAACGCCCGAGCGGCCCTCGCGCATGGCGGCGAAGCTCGACTCGACGTCGTTGCCGAGCGGCGTGACGGCACCCCATCCCGTGACCACCACACGTTGGTCGTCGGGGCGTGCTGCGCGTCGTTCCGCGCTCGCGCTCACCGGATCAGGCACCCGCGAAGAGCTTGTGCTCGGCTTCGACCTGCTGGATCCACTCCGTGACGAGCGTGTCGCCGTCGGGGTACTGCGCCTCCGCGCCGCACGCGCCGCAGACGACCTTGGCGCCGTCCTCGGTCTTCCACTCGCTTGCGCCGCAGTCCTGGCACGTATCGGGCAGGTGCTCGAGGATCCGCTCCATGCCGTCCGCGATGATCTTGGGCGTCACGAGCATCGGGATCTCGTCGGCGTACATGCCGGCCTTGATCCCCTCGATCTCGCCGAAGTAGAGCTTCAGCAGCGAGGCCGCGGCCTCGGTGATCTGGTTGTTGGCGTCGATCGCCTTGCCGTCGCCGAGCTGCTCCTCGACGTGGTCGAGCAGGAGCTGGGTCTGGACCTGTACGCCGAACGCGCTCTCCAGGCGGAAGTTGATGTCGAGGAAGTCGATCGACGTCGCCTGCAGGCCGTTCACCACCGACGTGTCCATGTCGATCGTCTCGGGCTCGATGCGCAGGGTGGCCGCGAGCGCGGCGCGCACCTCCGCCTCGATCTTGTCGCGGGTCACCAACGTGTTCGCCATGGGAGAGTCCTTCGGGTTCCGAGCGGCCCCGGCGTGACGCCCGGCCGACAACGCGGTGTACCGCGCTCTGGGGGCCAATTCAACTTCCGCAGACGGGCCTCAGGACCCCCGGTCTAGCCCTGCTCGGGGCTGCGCATCAGGCGGTTCGACAGGCCCCGATCCACGACGACCGTTTGGCCCTGGATGCCGGCTCCGGCGGGGCCAGCCAGGAAGGCGACGGCCTCGGCCACCTCCTCCGGGGTGACGAAGAAGCGCTCGGGCAGCTGATCGAGCTCGGGCCAGACGCGGCGCAGGGTCTTGAACGCGTCCGTCTTCACCAGCCCGCCGCAGACCGCGTTGCTGCGGATGCCCTTGGGGCCGAGCTCCTCGGCCCACTGCCGCACCATCGACTCCATCGCGGCCTTCATCGGGCCCAGTGGATACATGTGGTTCATGAAGCGGGAGCCGAGGCTCGAGAGGAACACGATCGAGCCGCCTTCTCGCTCGAGCAGCGGCAGCGCCTTCTGCACGCAGAAGACGTTGCCCAGGAGGTTCGTGTCCACGAGCTGGCGGAGATCCCGCTCGAGCAGACGCCACGTCTCCTTGAAGGGGGCCCGCGCGGCATTGAGGACGAGCAGATCGAGGCGACCGAAGCGTTCCTCGACGGCCTCCATCAGCTCGGTCACGGACGCCTTCGACGCGATGTCGGCGTGCAGCAGCTCGGCCTTGCGGCCCAGTGCCCGGATGGCTTCGAGCGTCTCGTCGCCCGCCGCCGACGCGGGCCCGCTGCCTTGGCGTCCGTGGACGCAGATGTCCGCACCCTCGGCTGCGAGGCGCAGGGCGATGGCTCGCCCGATCCCACGTGTGCTGCCCGTAACGAGCGCAACCCGACCTTCGAACGGTAGCGACATGCGCGCATGGTAGCGACGCGCATGAGACGCGTCCCTTCGGCGCGCGGGAGGTTCGGGAAACGTGGTCGGGCGTGGGTGCGTGCCACTACGATCCCCCGCGCCTTTCGAGGACAAGGACGCGGAGCTCGATGGAAGTCGCCCACAACACGGAGTACGTGCGCACCAACCGTGCGTTGCACGCCCTGCTCGATCGCATCGAAGCCGGCAAGACGGCGAAGCCGGACTGGATCGACCTGGAGCAGGAGTGCCGGCTCGACCGGATGGATGACTCCGAGCGCAGCGAGCTGCTCACGCGCATGCACGGCCTGACCCTGCGCGGCTTCAAGGCCAACAACGTGAAGAAGGGCGGCAAGCGCAAGCACCTCGCCCACTGGATCGACATCGCGCGCCACGGGTTCCACGACTTCGCCGACGACTGCTGGATGAAGTGCTACGACTCGCCGCACGTCGAGAGCTACGACTACATCTCGGCCTACGTCGAGGGCGGGATCGACGCGCTGGACGCCTACAAGGTCTACTCCTGCGTCCTCGGGACCTGGGAGTACTCGGTCGAGGACTTCATCCACACCGAGCTCTGCAAGGACGTGAAGACGATCGTGGAGCCTCTCGCCGGCAGCGGCGAGTTCTGCCACGCGGGGCACTTCTTCTACCCGGACTTCCGCTACGTGATGTTCGACCTCGACGCGGACGCCAAGGTGCACGTCGAGCAGAAGTGGTGGCACGAGCGCACCCGGCGGGAGTACTTCATCGCCAACGCGCTCGACGAAGCGACGTGGCAGCGCGTGCGCGAGCTCACCGAGGGGCCCTCACTGAGCTACATCGGCAAGCAGAGCCAGAACTTCTTCGGCGCCCAGGACCTGCTGAAGCTGCTCGAGTGGGGCACGAAGTACACGGACTACTTCATGCTCGAGGTGAGCGAGCCCTATCTGGTCGAGGACGAGCCCACGATCGACGACCTCACCCGCAAGGAGATGAAGGCCGCCGGCTTCAAGTGCGCGCTCGAGGATGACGACGACAACCCCTCGAACCCGCTCACCAACGAGCTCAACTTCGCGCTCGTGGCCTGGGACGAACGCGATTACCGCGAGCTGTTCGAGTACCGCGGGTGGGTGGGGTGGCAGGCCCCGACGCTGGTTGCGTTCGGACAGCTGCTCGGCCTCGAGGTCCGCTACTTCCACTCCGAGGACGCGGAGTTCCTGCCGGTCACGGAAGGCACCGACACGTGCGACTGCCAGGAGAACAACACGTTCATGATGTTCCGCCGCCCCTGATCGCGGTGGGGGGCTAGCGGCGTCGGGCGGTCTTCTTCTTCTTGGCCGTCTTCTTCTTTGCGGCCTTCTTCTTGACCGACTTCTTCTTGGCCGCGGCCTTCTTCTTCGCCGTCTTCTTCTTGACCGCCTTCTTCTTCGCGGCGGCCTTCTTCTTCACGGACTTCTTCTTCGCCGTGGCCTTCTTCTTGGCGGCGGCCTTCTTCTTCGCAGCCTTCTTCGCGGCCTTCTTCGGCGCCGCCTGCTTGGGGGCCGCCTTCTTCTTGGCCGGCGCCTTCTTCTTCGCGGCGGCCGCCTCCTTGGCGGCCTTCTTGCGCTCGCGCATGCGGCGGCGCAGGTCGAGGGCGCGCTGGCGGGCCTTCGCCTTCAGCGCGGCCTTGTTCTTGTCGGCGGCGGCTTGCGCCTCGGCGGACGGCTCGGTGCGCGCGTCCTCCGGGAGCTCGAACTCGGGCCCGTGGTCGACCGCGCCCCGGGCGCGGGAGAGGCGTCGGTCCCACTCGTCGATCTCGTGCGAGCGCGCGTGCGGCCAGAGGCGGGAGCGCAGGCGCTCGGCCTGGAGCCGGATCACGACCAGCTGGTGGCGGAGGGTCATGCCCGGGATCCCGCTGCTGGGCACGTCGGGCCAGATGCCCGGGTTCTTCGCCGGCGGCACGTCGGGGGGGTAGGGGTCGCCGTTGCCCGGCAGCATCGGCAGGAACATGGCAGCGTAGGCCTCCTGGCAGCGCCGGACCCAGAAGTCGCGGTCGGAGCCGGAGTGGTAGCCCAGCTGCAGCATCTCGCTGCAGATCCAGATGATGTAGTCCAGCATCTCCCGGAGGCTTTCGCCCGGGCGCTCGCGGGACTCGGTCTCGGGCCAGGGTGCTGTCACGCTCGATTCCCCGTAGGTCCGGCGAAGGATGCGCTCCCTGCACGCCGATTGCAAGCCCGGTCCGGGAGGCGGGGTGCCCCGCCAACCGTCCTCAACATGGTTGCACGGAACGACTTAGGTCTTCGTTCGGGACCTCGGATTCGTGCTCTCGGGTTGTGGGAAGGCGCCGATTCGCTATGGTTGGGGTGGATTGGGTGGCGTTCGCATGGCTCCGCATGCGCTGTTCGATGCCTCTGCGCCACCGATGATCGATGATTCACCCTTCGAGGGAGCGTCCCTTGCCTTCTGTGCGTGTGCGGTTGGTCGTGCCCGGGCTGAGACTGGAGTTCGTCGGAGACGAGGCGCTCTTCGACCGCACCGTTGCGCCCTTGCTCGACGCCGCGGCCGGCCGGCGGTTCGCGGCCGGCCCGACGGACGCCGCGGCCGACCCCGCGCCGGCCGCAGCACCGGGGAGCCCCGCGGGAGGCGACGCCGAGGCCCCGCCCGAGTCGGAGGCGGCCGCCGTCGAGTCCGCCGCACCGGCCGGGTTCGTTCCCACGTCGCCCCAGTTCAGCGGATACCTCAAGAAGGTGGGGGCGCGGGCCTCCGATCCGGACCAGCAGCTCGTGGCGTTCGCCTTCTACCTCTACAACTACGAGGACACGCGGGACTTCGACGCCGAGACCCTCTTGGGCTGCTTCGAGGCGGTGGGACTGCCGACGCCGGAAGCGATCGAGGAGCGCCTCGGGGCGCTGTGCGACCGGCAGCGGTTCCTGGCTCGCCTCGACGGCGACGGCCGGTTCGAGCTCACGCCCAAGGGCGTCAACTACGTGAAGACGCGCCTGTTGGGCGCGATCTGAGGCCCGGCTACTTCGACTTCTTCTTGGCGCTGCGGATCGCGACCAGCCCACCGTTCGGCCCCGGGACGGAGCCGTGGATGTAGAGCAGGTTCTTCTCGGCGTCGATGCGCGCGATCTTCAGGTTCTGCGTCGTGACGCGCGTGTTGCCGTGCTGGCCGGCCATGCGCGTGCCGGGCAGCGTGTGCTGCGGCTTGCGGCTACCGATCGAGCCCGCGTGGCGGGTGAAGAAGTGCGCGCCGTGCGACTCCTTGAGGGTCGAGAAGTTGTGGCGCTTGACCACGCCCGTGTAGCCGCGGCCCTTCATCGTGGCGACCACGTCGATGAAGTCGCCTTCCTCGAAGATCTCGCACGTGACCGACTCGCCGACCGCGGGCGCGCTCTCGACGTACTCGCCGGAGAGGCGCACCTCACGCAGGAACCGCTTCGGATCCGTCTTCGCGTTCGCGAAGTGGCCCTTCATCGGCTTGGTCGTGCGCTTCTCCTTGCGCGTGCCAAACGCGATCTGGATCGCGTCGTAGCCGTCCGTGGCCTGGGTCTTGACCTGCGTCACCACGCACGGGCCGGCTTCCACCAGGGTGCAGGGCAGCTCGCGGCCGTCCTCGTGGAAGATCCGGGTCATCCCGACCTTGGTGCCCAGGATGCCCTTGTTGAACATCGTCGCCATGATTCGTTCTCCTCGGTAGCCGTCCGGGGCCGGATGCCGGCGGCGGCGTGGAGGCTGGCGGGGCGCTCCAGAGGCCGCGGGCCCGAACGGCGGGCCAAGCGGGGCACGGTACCGGCGGGCCCCCCTCCGTCAAGACGGGGCGGGCTCGCTCGGAGGGCCGGGGTTGCGGACGGATTCGCAGGACCAAGACCCCGCCCGGATTCGGTCGTACAACCCGCCGGATCCCAGCGGGTGAGGGGGAACATGGTTTCCACCCCGGGCGTCCTCTGAGCGACCCGGAAACCCGCATGACGAAGCCCCTGGACCACATCCCGTCCGACCTGGAGCCGGAAGAGCGCGGCGTCGCGAATTGGTTCGCGGATCTGCCGCGACCCGACGCGGACCCCGAGCTCATGGACCGTGTCCGCGCCGCCTTGCCGGAGGCCGATCCGGCCCCCGCCGCCCCCAGCCTGGCCGAGCCCGAAGAGGTCCGGCGCATGTGGGGCTGGTGGACGGCCGCGGCCGCGATCCTGCTGCTGGCGCTGGGGGTCCAGGCACTCCGCGGGGACGAGGCCGCGCCGCTCCGCCAGCAGGCCGAGCCGCAGGCCGCCGCCCCGATCGCCCTGACGCGTCCCGAGGCGCAGCGGAACCTCTGGGTCATGGAGGATCCGAACCTCGCGCTGTTCCACGACCTCGAGACGTTCGACTACCTCGGCCTCGGGCCGACCGACGTGCTCGCGCTCGGGGATCGGTAGGCCGGTCGAGCGGGACGTGCAGACCGGGTGTGCGCCCGGGTCGTCCCACTTGGTGTTGGCGACTGCCGCGGGGCAGGTCAGGATGAACGCGTGAGCACTGAGCGAGATCACCACGAACAGCCCGCCGCGACGCGCGGTCACGCGCTCGGCTTCGGTGCCCTCCTGCTCGTGGCCGCTGCGCTCACCGTGCTCCTCTACGTGCTCACCTGGAACCCGCAGCCCAGCACCGCGGGTCTCGCCACGTTCCTCGAGCGCGGCCCGACCACGGGCATGTGGGAGACGCGCCGGCTCTACTCCGTGCGCCGGGCCTACTTCGCGCCGCTGCCGGGGGACCCCTCGCGGCTGCTCATGGCGCCCGTGCCGGGCCACGAGAACCCGGCCGGCTGCCAGACCTGCGACGAGCCGTGCTCCTACACGCGCCCGCAGGTCATGCAGTTCTTCTTCGAGGCGCCGAGCCGGCTCTTCTTCCGCAACTACCGGATGATCAAGGCACCCGTTCCCGCCGAGCTGCTCGACGGCCGCAAGGCGTACGTTGCCGTGTGGGCCCCGCGCCTGCGTGACGGCGGCCTGAGCGAGCGCGAGGTGTGGTTCGATCAGACCACCGGCGAGGTGGTCCAGGTCGAGGACTACTCCCGCACCGGCCGCCTCGTGCGCCGCGCGCGCAAGCTCAGCGACGACACCGGCGACTGGGACCCGAACGACTTCGACCGCCGCAAGGGCCCCGTCTGCTGCGCCGACTGCCCGAGCGAGTGGCTGCCCGAGATGGAGCAGCTGGCCTCGATCGCCGAGGAGGCGGAGATCCCGCTCTACCGGCCCGTGGACCTGCCGCCGGGCTTCCGGTTCGTGCGCGCGGACTACCGCGAGGTGACGGTGCCGGCCATGGGCACCGCCGACATCGACGACGACACCACCCCGCCGGCCCGGATCGTCACGTTGCTCTACTCCGACGGCATGGCGTTGATCTCGATCGGCATCGCCCGCACGCCGGAGATGGACGCCCTCGAGCGCAGCTACGCCGAGATGCGGCGCGAACGGCCGGAGGACGACGATGGGCAGGCGTGCCCGACGCTGCCGGCCGAGCCGAAGCGGATCCCCATCCGCGACACGACCGTGCGCATGCGCACCGACGACTGCCGCACCGTGCTGCGCCGCGACGACGTCGGCGGCATGAGCGTCACCCTGCTGGGGCGCAACGAGCTCACCCTCGACGAGTACCTCGCGGTGATCGCCCGCCTCGAGCGCGTGCTGCCGCTGCCCGAGGACGAGTAGCACGTCGCAGCGCGTCAGGCACCGCGGACGAGATGACTCGGGAGTGACACGTCCCGCCGCGGGGCGTCCCGGACGTCCACAAGCGGTGCTTCGTGGGGCGCTCTTCCTCGTTCACGCCCTGCAAGCGGGGTAACACTACGGAAGCGCGCGACTCGGGCCGACCTCCGGAGTGTAGGCCCCTCTCTCTGGACGACCTCCGTGGCCCTGCCCTCTTCGTTTCGAACCGGCTATCGCCTCTTTCTGTCCTGGCGGTACCTGCGTAGCCGGCTCGTCAACCTGATCTCGGTCGGCGGCGTGATGTCGGGCGTCGCGGTGCTGATCATCGTCGTCTGCATCATGGACGGCTTCCAGGAGCGGGTGCGGCGCGTGACGCGCGGCAACCTCTCCGACATCACCATGACGCCGCGCGAGGACCCGGCGCCCTTCCCCGCCTTCGAGCAGAAGATCAAAGAAGTCGAGCCGCGGGTCCGGGCCGTCTCGCCGCTGATCAAGATCCCGGTCGGCTACTTCTACGAGTCCAACCGGCGGTCCCAGCTGACCGGCAGCAACCGCGAGCTCTTCCTGATGGAGGCGGTGGGCATCGACTGGGAGCGCGAGAAGCAGGTCTCCGACATCGCGCGCCACGTCAAGACCGCCGTGAACCCGGATCGGCCGCTCTACGACGCGGTCGCCCAGGAGCGCGAGAAGAAGACCGTCCTGATCAGCCGGCGCTTCGCGGAGAAGTTCCTGCTGGGCAAGGGGCGCGGCAGCGCCACGCCCGAGGAGCTCACCGCCCTGCTCGCGACCGACCTGTCGATCGCCATCCTCAACGAGCGCGCGGACGGAACCTACGCCGAGCGCACGTACAACCTGTGGGTCACCGGCGTCTACGAGGGCGAGGACGTCCAGCAGGACATCAACCGGCTCTACCTCGACATCGCTCAGCTGCGTCAGATGGCGAACGTCGAGCATCCGTACCTCGACGTCCGCGTGAAGCTCAAGGACTACCGCGACGCCAAGTCCGTGAAGACGTCGCTCAAGGGCCGCTTCCCCTCGTTCAGCGTCTTCACGTGGGAAGACATCCAGCGCGACTTTCTGCAGGCCGTCGAGAGCGAGAAGGTCCTGCTCATCATCGTGCTCTCGTTCATCGTGCTGCTGGGCGGGTTCATCATCCTCGCCACACTCACGCTCACCGTCGTCGAGAAGACGCGCGACATCGGCATCCTGTCGGCGCTGGGTGCGCCCAAGACGGGCGTGCTCTCGGTCTTCCTCTGGACCGGGCTCTGGATCGGCATCATCGGATCCGCGCTCGGTGTCGGGCTCGGCCGGCTGTTCGTCGACAACGTGAACTGGGTCAAGGACCGCCTGGAGGACATCGGGCTCTACGTGTTCCCGCCGGACATCTACCGCTTCCGCGAGGTGCCCACGATCTGGGACTGGAAGAGCGTGGGCGTCATCGTCGTCGGTAGCCTGCTGATGGCCTTCTTCGCGGGTCTCATTCCCGCGCTGCGCGCCGCGCGCATGGATCCGGTGAGGGCACTTCGCCATGAGTGATGTAGCGGACCGTCCCGTGCTGCTCAGCGCCCGCGGCGTGACCAAGAGCTACAAGACCGGTGCGGGCCCGCTGCGTGTGCTGCGCGGCGTGGACCTCGAGGTGCGCGAAGGCGAGATCCTGGCCATCCTCGGCACGAGCGGCTGCGGCAAGAGCACGCTCCTGCACGTGCTCGGCTGGCTCGACGAAGCCGACGAAGGCGAGATCCACTTCGAGGGCCAGAACCGCGCCTCGCTGCCCGGGCCGGCGCGCGCCCAGCTGCGGAACCGCGTCATGGGCTTCGTGTTCCAGTTCTACCACCTCATGCCCGAGCTCACGGCCGTCGAGAACGTCACGCTTCCGGCGATGATCAAGCACGACGGCTTCGGGCGCTGGGGGAAGAACCACAAGCAGGCGGAGAACCGCGCCAAGGCGCTGCTCGCGCTGGTGGGGCTGCAGGACCGCATGGAGCACCGCCCGCGCCAGCTCTCGGGCGGTGAGCGCCAGCGCGTGGCCATCGCCCGCGCGCTCATGAACGAGCCGCGCTTCCTCTTCTGCGACGAGCCCACGGGCAACCTCGACGGCCGCACGGCCGAGGACGTCCGGCGCCTCCTCTGGGACCTCAACGCCCGCAACAAGCAGACGATGGTGATCGTCACCCACGACGCCAAGCTGGCCCACCAGGCGGACCGGATCGTCTACCTCGAGGAAGGACGCGTCGTCCACAAGGACGAGGTCGACGTCGTCGAAGAGGTCGAGCTCGGCTAGGGCCTCCGCGACGCCCGGACGCGATCGGGGAGATGTTAGTGCGTCTGAATCGCGGCCGAGCGGCGCGGGCTCGACTCTGCTACCGTGCGGCCGGGGGCATGTCGGGGCAGGGCACATGTCGGATCGATCGGAAGAGCAGCTCGAAACGCGCGAGCTGGAGCTCTTGCGCGCGCGGGAAGAGCGGTACTCGGCCTTGGTCGAGAACTCGCCGTACTGCATCCACGAGATCGACCTGGATGGCGAGCTGATCTCCATGAACCCGGCCGGCCTGCGGATGATGGCGGCCGAGGCCGAGTGCGACGTCGTTGGCATGCCGTACCTCGACGCCGTGTGCGCCGAGGACCGCCCGCGCATCGAGAACCTGCTGCGGGCGGCCACCTACGGTGAGTTCTCCGAGTTCGAGTTCACGGCCGTCAATGGGCGCATCTTCCGCTCGAACTTCGTCCCGCTCGGCATTCGCGACGGTCGACCCACCCGTCTGATGGGGATCACCCAGGACGTCACGAAGCGCCGCGAGCTGGAGCGGCAGCTTCGTCAGAGCCAGCAGCTCGATGCGATCGGGCGTCTCGCTGGGGGTGTCGCCCACGACTTCAACAACCTCCTGACCGTGATTCTCGGATCCACCGAGATGCTCGAGATGCAGGTCGACGGCGAGGCACGTGCAGACGTGGCCGCGATCGGGAACGCCGCGCAGCGTGCGGCGGAGCTGACGTCGCAGCTCCTGACCTTCGCGCGCCGACAGACCGACGCGCCCACGGTCGTGGACGTGCGCGCTCGGATTCGACAGGGCCGGGAGCTCCTGTCTCGACTCCTGCCCGAGAACGTGCGGATCGAGCTCTCCCTCTCTGACGAGGCGCTGTCCGTTCGCATCGACCCGGGTCGCTTCGATCAGGTGCTCGTCAACCTGGCGACGAATGCGCGCGACGCGATGCCCGATGGGGGCACGCTGCGCATCGACGCGGACAGGATCCAGCTCGGACGCCGGGCTGCAGATGCCCATGCATCTCTCGAGCCAGGCCCGCACGTGCGCGTTCGCGTCGTCGACTCCGGCTGCGGGATGCCACCGGAGGTGCTCGAACGTGTGTTCGAGCCGTTCTACAGCACCAAGGGACCCAGCGAGGGCACGGGGCTGGGCCTGGCCACGAGCCACGGCATCGTCACCCAGGCCGGTGGGACGGTGGACGTCCAGAGCACGCCGGGCGGGGGCACGACGTTCGTCATCCTGCTCCCGTCGGTCGACGCCTGCCCCGCCGAAGAAGCCCCCGCGAGCCCCGTTTCGGCGATGGCCGGATCCGCGTGCGTGCTCCTCGTCGAGGACGATGGCGCCGTGCGGGAAGCGACCCGCCGCATGCTCGCCGACCAGGGGTGCGAAGTCCTGGTTGCGACGGATGCAGAGCAGGCGCTCGAGCTGGAAGCCGCACACGGAGGCCGCATCGACCTCCTGTTGACCGATGTGGTCCTGCCCGGCATGAACGGCCGGGAGCTCGCGGAGATCCTGGCACAGCGGCGCCCGTCGACCCGGGTGCTGTTCACCTCGGGCTACAACGAAGACGCGGTCGTCGGCTGGCAGGCGCGCGGCGACGACATCACCTTTCTCCCGAAGCCGTACACGCCCTCCGCACTTCGCGAGACGGTTGCGTCCATCCTGCGAACCTGAGGGCATGCAGGACGAAGCCAGCTACATCTGCGACAGCTGCGGCGAGGAGATCGTGATCCCGATCGACCTCTCCCAAGGCGCGCACCAGCACTACGTCGAAGACTGTCCCGTGTGCTGCAATCCGAACGAGATCCGCATCGACATTGCGCCGTCGGGCGACGTCAGAGGCTGGGCCCAGGCCGAGTAACTGGCCGGTCGATCTACTTGGCCGCAGGGATCTGCACGCGCAGGGGCGCGGATACGGCGCGCCCGGATCCGTCCTGAGCGTTCCAGAACGCGACCACGTCGTAGGGGCCAGGCTGATGCAGGACGTAGACGTAGCCGCCCCCGATTCCGCCGATGTTGGCGTCCTCCGCGAAGGGGCTGGGATTGCGGTGCGCGGCCTTGGCAGCTTCGGTCACACCGACGATCTGAACACGGGCTGTCACCCGGACGGACGCGCCGGGCGCCAAGTCGAGGCGGCCCACACCAAGGAACTCGCTTGTCGTTGGCCACAACGTGCTGCAGTAGCCGCCGGCTAGGGAACGGAAGACAAGCATCTCGTTGGCGTGGCTCGCGGGATGCATCATGACCATGGCGGCATCCGTGTCGTTCCGGATCGTGACCTCGAATCCAAACTCCGCGGGCCCCAGCCCCTCGAGGTCGATCGTGCGGAGCTCCAGTGAGGGAGCGCGGTTCGCGGTCCGCAGCACATAGCGACTGAGGAAGCGATCACGAACAGCTCCGGGCGACTCCCAGTGAAACGTGTAGCGGTAGGCATTGCGGCCATAGAAGGTCGGCAGCATCACGTGACGCTCGAGCGCAGCGTGCGCTTTGGGATCGTCGGACGCGCACAGCGCGAGCGCTGCCGCATAGCGGTGCGTGCGTCCGTCCCCCTCATGACGCCGCAGGATCTCGATCAAGGCCGGAACCGCGCGGGGGTCCGGGCTGTCGCGTAGTGCTAGGAGCTCGCGGAAGGCCCGCTGCCCCTCGTCCTTCGCGCCCGGGGAAGCGCGCTCGATCAGCGCGTCGTAGTCCGGCGGCGGCTCACCGCAGGCCGAGAGCGTGAGGACGATCCAGATCAGCCCCATGCGACCTGGCGTCATCCCGCTCCTCCCAGCGTTCTCCTCGGCTATCTGCGCCCCGTCCGCTCGAACGTCGGGGCGCGGTGGGGGCCACGCAGTGCGCGACAAGGACCGAGCACCTCGCTCCAGAGGATCGCCACGCGCGTCTTGTCCCGCAGGCTGCCCGGTACGTGTCCGACCTGCAGGCGCTCGAGAATGCGATCCCGCCGCCGCGCGAGGTTCGTCCGCGTCGTGAACGTGGTCGAGGCCGTCTCGGTGAGCGTCTCGATCGCGCGACCGCCCTCCACGACGGACGACACCCGCCCCGTCACCTCGGCCGGCCGGATGCGATCGGTCCGCGGCTGCGGGCGCGTGCGCGCGGGAGCCGGCGCACGGGTCGGCGTCGGTGTCGGCGTGCGCAGCGCGGTGGGCTGCGGCCGCTCGCCCCCGGGCAAGTGGGGGAGCGGCCGCGTGCCGTAGATGACGTCGGCCTCGGGCTCGGTCCGGCGCGGCGGCGGCTGCGTCCGGGCGGACGGCTGCTTGGCCGGCTTGCCCGTACGCAGCGCCTTGCGCTTGCGCGCTTCGACCACCTCCTTGACCACCCAGCCAAGGAACACGATGGCCAGGATGACCAGCTGGCCGATGTCTCCGGGGGCGCCGAGGACCACGTGCGTTCTCCTAGGCGTCCGTGCCCGGGGCGTCGTCGGTGGAGCGGTCCTCGCCGCCGAGGCTCTCGCGCATGCTCGTGTCGGCTTCGATGTTCTTCAGGTTGAAGTAGTCCATCACGCCGAGTCGGCCCTCGCGGAGTGCCTGGGCCATGGCCTTCGGCACCTCGGCCTCGGCCAGCACGACCTTGGCGCGGTTCTCGACCACCTCGGCCTGCATCTCCTGCTCGCGGGCGACGGCGAGCGCGCGGCGCTCCTCGGCCTTCGCCTGCGCGACGCGCTTGTCGGCCTCGGCCTGGTCGGCCTGGAGGCGGGCGCCGATGTTGCTGCCGATGTCGACGTCGGCGATGTCGATCGAGAGGATCGAGAACGCCGTGCCGGCGTCGAGCGCCTTGGCGAGCACCGTCTTGCTGATCATGTCGGGGTTCTCGAGCACCTCCTTGTGCGTCTCGGAGGAGCCGATCGTGCTCACGATGCCCTCACCGACGCGCGCGATGATCGTCTCTTCCGTCGCGCCGCCGACGAGCTGCTTGAGGTTCGTGCGCACGGTGACACGCGCGCGGGCCAGCACCTGGATGCCGTCCTTGGCCACGGCCGCGACCTCGCGCTTGTCCTTGCGCGGGTCGGGGCAGTCGATGACCTTCGGATTGACGCTCGTCTGGATGGCGTCGAGCACGTCACGGCCGGCGAGGTCGATGCCGGCGCCCGTCGCGAAGTCCAGCGGGATGCCCGCGCGGTCCGCGGCGATCATGGCGCGCGCCACGGCCGTCACGTTGCCGCCCGCGAGGAAGTGGGCTTCCAGGTCCTTCGTGGGCACCGGGATGCTGGCCTGCACCAAGGCGATCTTGCTTTGCACGATCACCGTGGCGTTCACCTTCCGGAGCCACATGCCCACGAGCTCGAACAGCGAGATGCTGGCGTTGCTGAAGTACGCCTGCACCCAGAGCTTGAAGAACTTCAGGAAGATGATGAGGAAGAGGAGGACGACCAGCAGGCCGACCACCAGCAGGATCGTCTCCCAGGGGAGCGACTGGGCCAGGGGGAGGTGTGCCGCAGTTCCCGTGAGGAAGGGTGTCATCGGAGACTCCTTGTTCGTTGTCTACTCGTTCGCCGGTGCGGCGCGCACGCGTACTTCCGTGCCTTCCACCGCGACGACGACCACGTCGGTTCCACGCTCGAGCATGCCGCCCAGGCTCACCACGGACATGCGGTCCGTCTCGAACTGCACCGTCCCGGCGGGCCGGAGATCCGTCACCGCCTCGCCGCGCTGACCGATCAGGTGCTCCAGGGTGGGGGCGCCGGTGCTCAGGTCCGTCTCGGGCCCCGAGAGCACCATCCGGTTGCCGATGCTCGTATGGGGCAGGACCTTGAATGCGCCCCACACCGTGAGGGGCACGAGCACGATCTCGACCGCCACGAAGGTCCAGCCGACGGCCTGGCTGTGCTCGAACGCCATGATGTCTGCGATCAGGATGCAGGTGCCGGCCATCAGGGCGAAGGCGCCCAGGGACGGAAAGAACACCTCCGCGATCGTGAAGCCGACCGCGACCAGAACGAGGATGACGGCAGTCCCGATCACCTGTCTTCGACCTCGCTACGCCTCATCGGGTGCCACCGTAACGCGGGTTCCCTCGACCCCTACGACGCGCACGCGTGTTCCCCGCTCGAGGAACGTCCCGCCGCTGACCACGTCCACGAGCTGCCCGGCGAACTCGGCCGAGCCCGCCGGTCGAAGGGCGGAGGACGTGTAGCCCACGTCGCCGATCGCCGGGAGGGAGGGATCCTCACTCACGAAGGTCGTGGGGGCGTCGCCGGGCGCGGCCAGGATCATGCGCCGCGCCGGGCCGATCTTCGGGAAGAAGCGCGAGAGCGCCATGATCGCGATGAAGCCCGCGATCATGCTGAACACGAACTGCATCGCGAACGCCATGAAGGCCTCGTTCGTCAGCTTGCCTTCCGTGTCCCCGAGACTGCTGCCTGTAGCGAGGAACAGGAATCCCGTCCCGACCGAGGCGACGCCCAGGATCCCGGCGATCCCGAAGCCGGGGATGATGAAGGCCTCGGCGGCGAGCAGCAGGAAGCCCACCAGGATCAGGAAGATCGGGAAGCCGTAGAGCTGATCCGCCGTGGCGTTGATCAAGAGCATCAGGATCAGCGCGATGCCGCCGATGATCGAAATCGTGCCGAAGCCCTGGAAGATCGTGAGCGCCGCGGCCAGCGTCACGATGGCCGCGAGCACGCCGGAGATGGCGAGCATCACGCGCCCGGCCTCCTCGTAGAAGTCGGGCTTCGTGTCGACGACCGTGGCGCCGGGCGCCTTCAGCGCCGCGAGCAGCTGGGCTTCGTCGGCGGGGAAGGGCGCGGTGGGCCCTTCGAAGAGCCGCTTCTGGAAGCCGAAGCGGACCGTCTCGGTGGCCGTCAAGGTGAGCAGCTGCTCCTTGGTGACGACCGGGTTTCCGATCCGGCGCAGCGTCTCCTTGACGTGCCCGGGGACGATCTCGTCCTTGTCGTCGGCCGACTCGTAGCCTTCCTGCTCGACGAAGTAGCGGGTGCCGTCCTCGGCCTCGATCTCGATCACGCGCACGTTCTTCGAGACGAACGCCTCGGCCAGGATCGTCGGGTAGCCGTTCTTCTCGGCGAACTTGCGGAAGATGGCCCGCAAGGGGCTCTCGATCTTCTCGCCCGCCTCCTGGTAGCCGGCGCCGCCGGCGGCGATGAGGATCGGCTGGCAGTCGCCGATCGTGCCGGCGTTCTTCATCACGATCTCGTCGCACGCCATGGCGACCATGCACGCGCCGCTGATGGCCTTCACGGGCACCCAGGCGACGGTGTGGATCGAGTTGAGCTCGAAGAGGCGATTGGAGATCTTCTCGGAGTGGAAGACCGTCCCGCCGGGCGAGTCGATGCGCAGCACGATGCAGTCGAAGCCCTCGGCCTCGGCCTGGTCGATGCGGCGTTTCATGTACGCCCAGGTCATGGCGGCGATCTCGCCCTCGAAATCGATGACCATGATCTTCTTGTAGCGCCCGGTGGGCTCGGGCGCGTCGCCGGGCGCGTCCTCGGCATCGGCAAGGGCGGTGAACCCGAAGCCGACCAGGGCAGTGGCCAGGCAGGCGACGAGGAGGCGGCGGTGTAGTTGGTATCGCTGGCGCATCACGCGCGCATGGTACTGCGCTGGGCCGGGCCCTTGGTCTATGGGGTGGGGCGCGTCAGCGAATGAGCCCCGCAGTGTCCAAGGCACCCAGCGATGCCGGACCGGAGCCGACGAACGCCGCGTTCAGCGTGCCGCCCACGTTGACGAACACGTCGGGGCCCGTGCCGCCGCTCGGCCGCACCACGACCTCGCCGAGCGTGCGCCCGGGGGTCGTGGCGAACTCCGTCGAGCCGGGGACGAAGGCCGCGCCGAAGCCCGAGCCGGTCACCAGGTCGGAGGGCAGGCTCAGCAGGAACAGGCGCCCCGGCAGCGGGGCGGGGAAGGCGAACAGGTCGCCGAACCCGGACACCACCAGCGTCCGGCCGTCGGGGCTCAGCGCCACCCCCGTGACGTTGCCGCCCGGGCCGCCGGCTGCGGCCGCCGTGATCGGGATGCCGTTGTCGGGCCCGCGCAGGACGGCGAGCTGGGTGGTGTCCACCACCGGCGAGAAGAGGCCCTCGAGCAGGACGAGGTAGACCTCCCCGGTCGTGGACGACGGGAAGAAGCCCACGCGTTGGCCGCTGGCGTCGGCCCCGAGCGCCGGCGGGATCCCCGACAGCCCGGCGAGGCCGAGGACGAACGTACCCAGGTAGTCCTGGGTCACGGCCTCGTACGCCTCGACCGCGGCGTTGGTGACCGGGACGAGGTCGAAGTTGGCGTCGAAGGCCGTCGTCCCGGCGCACGTGACCAGGATGCGGCGACCCCCCAGATCGGTGACGATGCTCTGGACGGCGACGGGGTTGTACGCCTGCGTGCGCAGCGTCTTCGTCGGCGTCGCCGCGACCGGCTGTGCCTGGGTGAGGTCGACCTCGAAGACCTGCACGGTGCCGGGGTACTTGACCGCGCCGAACGAGGGGGCGCCGACGACGATGTTCGCCATGCACACGTAGAGCAGGCCGCGCGAGGGCGTCGTGGGGACGAACGTGACGCCTTCGGCCTGGCTCTGCACGAAGGCGTTGTCGGGCACCGCGGCGCCTGTGCTGTCGAAGAGCGGGAAGCCCGCCGTGAACACATTGGCCAGGTTCAGCACCTGGGTGAGCGTGCCCGTCGTCGGATCGAACGCCACGAGGTTGGAGAGGCTCGGATCGGAGTCGGAGCCGCCGGCGTTGACGAGCACGAAGCCGAGCGTGTCGCTGACGATGTGGATCTCGCCCAGGAAGTAGCCGAACCCGATCGGGGGCGTGAGGCCCGGCGCTGCACCGCGGCTGTCCACCAGCGCGCCGGCCTGGATCGTCACGTTCTGGAAACGCGTCGAAGAGACCGGGCCCGCGCTCGTGAGCTCGGTGGCGAGGATGCGGGCGCCCGCGGCCTCGATCTGGTCTGCATCCGTTGCGAAGAGCGTGTCGCCGTGGGCGACCAGGCTGCTCGGGAACGAGCCGAACTGCGCCGTCCGGCCGTAGCTCACGGCGTCGGCGTTCCAGGTGACGGTCGGGCCAGGCAGAGGGGCGGGCGTAACGCCGCCACCGCCCCCGGGGGACGGCGCCGGCGGCGTCGCCACGAAGGGCTCGGCGCCGCCGCCCCCGCCGCAGGCGCCGAGGCCGAATGGCAGGAGCAGACAGACGAGAAGAGGAAGGAGAGAGGGGGTTCGCTTCATGGCGCCTCCTTCCGGTTTCGAAAGACGAGACGCTTGGGCGATCGGAGAGCCCGACGCGGGGAAAGCCTCGCCACCCTGGACCGGAGTGACATGGTTCGTGCACCCCCGAACCGGTCTTCTGGCTCCCGGATCGTCCTTCCCCCGCGCCTTCCCATGCGACGCGCGCACAGTGGCATTCGGCGGGGGTCGTCCCCGGTTACAGCGGCGGCACCGCGGAGGCTTTGCACCTCACTTCCGCCGTCTCCACGGGAGACGGCATGGCCCGGGGGTGGCGGGTCTGTGAAAGAGCTCGACCGGGAGAAAGGGTGGTGGAGCTGAGGGGAGTCGAACCCCTTACCTCTTGAATGCCATTCAAGCGCTCTACCAGGTGAGCTACAGCCCCACCCTGTTCGGTCGAAGGGCAGATTCTGTCTGCCGCCCCCGACGCGTCAAAGATTCCCGTCGGTCCTCGGCGTGCATTCCGTGGCGCGCGCTCCGTTCCTGCGCGAGGCCGTCCGCGGCCGTCGCCCCCTCCTGCTATCTAGATCCCCACGAATCCGCGGCGCTGCAGCCGATGGGGGGGGAATCCGGGATTCCCCCCTACGGGCTGGGGCGGGCCGCGCCTATGATCGATTCAACTGCCGAAGAGGGAAGGAGCCGCCGTGATCGAGCCGACGGGCGAACAGCCTGCACGCGAAGCTCCGAAGCGCGGGTTCATGGAACGACTCTTCGGTGACCGCGGACCGAGCGCCGAAGCGAGCGGTGCGTCCGCTTCCGAGTCGAGCGCACCCGCGAACCAGCCGCCCCCGGATCGGCCGCCCGCCGACACGGAGACCGCAGCCAAGCCCGCAGCCGCGGAGCCGACCATTCCCGAAGTGGGCGTAACCGAGGCCGTCTCGCCCTCCGTGGTCGAGATCCCGCGCTTCACGACGCCGCCGGCCCAGGATGAGGGCACCTCGAGCGAGCTCGGCCAGCGCGTCCAGACCGGGTTCAACGATCTCTCGCGACTGCTCAGCGCCATCAAGGAGACGCTGCAGAGCCGCGACGGCCAGGTGCAGCAGACGCTCCGCGCCCTGCCCGACTTCCTGCAGCAGGTCCCGCGCATTCACCGCGCCGAGATCGAATGCCTGGCGCAGATCAGCAAGCAGCTGCAGCACATGGGCACGGGCACCCGCGACGTCGTGGCGCGCCTCGACGGCCTGCCCGACCTCCTGCGCAGCCTCATGCTCGGTCAGGCCGAGCAGGCGAAGTTCCTCGACAACCTCCAGGCCAACGTCGCCGAGACGCTCGAGACGCAGGCGACGGCCCTCCGCGAAGGGCTCGAGACGAGCCGCCGGAGCGCCGAGACGCAGCTCTCGATGATCAAGTCGATCGCCTCCACGCAGGAGGACATCTTCGCGACGTTCCAGAACACCCAGAACCGCGCCCTCAACGTCTTCCACCGTGCGCAGCAGCAGACCATCGCGCAGAACAAGGAGACGCAGAAGGTGATGAACAAGCAGATCGAGATGCTGGTCGAGAAGGTGCACGTCGCCCAGGGACGCGTCTTCTGGCTCTCGATCGGCTTCGCCGCGCTCGCGGCCGCCGGCCTGCTCGCGGTCGTCTTCTTCGCGTAGCCCGCCCCGCTACGGGGGGAACTGCCCGGCGTCGGTCCCGATCGTCACGATGTCGGCCCAGCTCGCGCCGCCGTCGACGGCCTGGATGCCGTCGGTCATGTCGTCGAGGTCTTCCTGGAACAGCTGGATCGTGTTCCAGAGCCAGCGCGTCAGGATGCCCCCGTCGTGCACCAGCAGGAAGCGGTCGATGGTGGGGAAGCGCGCCGCCGCGATGACGGTCGTCGTGTTGGTCGACATACCGCCGACGTCGTCGGAAACGATCAGCGGGATCGCCGTGCTGAAGCTGGTGAAGATGCTGCGCGCGACGAGGGCCTCACCGCCGGTGTAGCCCGTGACCGACTGCACGGACAGGGCGCGGTCCAGGGTGGCCATCGAGGCGCCGCCGGTGCCCATCGTGAGCGAGGGCGTCTCGACCGTGACATACGTCGGCAGGATCACCTGTTGCGCGCTGACCATGCCGCTGCCGTCGAAGGCCGTGACGATGTAGCGGTCCACGAACTCCCGGACGTCGCCGGGGGGATGGGGGAGCGGCGCGCCCTGGGTGCCGGCGGCCACGAAGTCCCGATCGATCTCCGTGAACGTCTCCGTGTCGACGAACACGAGCCGGCCCGCCGCGCCTTCCTGGCAGGCGACCACGATCTCGTCGCGGTTCAGGGAGAGCGTCAAGCCCGTCGGCTTGGTGTCGACGCCGACGGTCGGCGAGAGCACCAGGGAGTCGACCTCGGCGCCGGCCGCGATGTCGATCTTCGCGAGCCGCACGTGTTGCTCGGGCTCCTCGCGGAACGCCACGTAGAGGAACGCCCCGACGCGTCCGATGGCGATGGCCGACGCGTCGCTGACGAGCGTCGAGGCCATGCCGCTCTTGGTGAGGGGGACGTCGGTCATGGTCGCGTCGCCCGTGTCGAAGTAGGCGAACGAGTCCGTGCCGGTTCCCGGGTCGCTGCGCTGAACCCAATAGCGGCGGCCCGCGTCGCTTTGGGTGCTCTGCACGCCGACGACGACGTCCGTGCCGGGGTTGGGCGTCGGGATGGTGTCCTGCAGGACGAACGTGTTTCGATCGAAGATGCGCACGGCCTGCGGCGCGCCCGTGGCGATCGGCGGGCTGTCGCCGAGGACGAACGCGAAGGTCGCCTCGTCGAACGAGTAGTGCTCGTCGCGGTTGATCGCGAGGCCCTCGAGGATGCGCACGTTGTGCAGCGCCCCGGGACGGAAGGCCGTCTGCGGCAGCGGGATGACGTAGACCGAGTTGGGCTCGCCCGCGAGCTGGAACGAGGTGATCGGGATCTGCAGCCCGTCGGCGACGACGATCACGGCCGACGGGTTGAGGACCGTGACCGGCTCGTTGTAGTCCACGCGGATCGCCGCGAGGGTGCCGCTCAGGATCTCGAGGTTGCCGGGGTACGTCCCGACGACCTCGGGTCGGTTCTGCGCGCTGCCGCAAGCGGCCAGCAGCAGGAGGAAGAGCGGGGCGATGCGCCGCAGGGACCGGGTGGGTGACGCCATCCGGGGACGATACCCGCGGGGGCGGGTCGGGCGCAGAACGAGGTGCCGCGCGTCGACCGTGGCGCCCCTAGAACTTCCATCCCGACTCGGTCGGGAGCAGGACGAGCAGGAGGATCACGGCCAGGGCGGTGGCGATGCGCACGCCCGGGTGGGGGCGGCCGGCATCGGTGTAGAGGGCGCGCAGGGCCGGCGGCAGGGGCTCGGCGCGGGGCGGGACCTGGAGCGCGCCGTACATCCGCAGGAGCCGGATTGCGAGGTCGACGCTGCCGACGAGGACGATCAGCAGCAGGGGCATGGCCGTGTGGCCGAAGAGGGCCGAGACGAGCAGGACCAGCCGGCGCTCGTCCGGCGACCACAGGTCCACGCCCTTGCGCGGGCTCGCGTCGGCCCGCGCGCGGGGGAGGAGCAAGAGGAGGCCGATCACCGCGACGGCCAGGAGCACGCGCCAGACGGACCCGCGTGCGGCGCCCTCCAGGGCGATACCGCCGACCAGGAACAGGTCGGCCGCGCTCGAGAGCAGCTCGACGAACGGTCGGCGGGCCCCCGCGCCCTCGGGTGCACGGCGCCCGTCGCCGACCGCGACCCACAGGAAGAAGGTGGCCAGGAGGCCGAGGACGGCGGCGAAGCCCGCGTGCGAGATGGCGAAGCAGGCGCCGGCGACCGCGCCGAGGCCGGCCGCGATGAGCGCGGCCCGCACGCCGCCGAGGCTGTGCTTCTCGAACCACCCCACCACGCCGCGCTCGAGCTTCTCCAGGAAGCCCGGCTCGGCCGGGGCCGCAGGGGCGGCGACGGTCACGGCGGCGGGCGGCTCCTCGGGTTGCGAAGGAGGAACCGTCGGATCGGGTTCGCTTGCCACGCCAGAAGCGTAGCGCAAGCGGGTGTCGGGCCCGGCCGCGCTTCGCATCGCGGCCGGACCCCGTCGAGCCGCGCTACGGCGCGGACTCGATCGTCAGGTCGGAGAGCACCGGGCTCGTGCCGTCGGATGCCGGCTTGAGCGTCACCCGGATCTCGACGAACTGCCCCGTCAGGCCGAGCGGGCCGCCGTTGGTGGCGGCCGTCCAGGGCTCGAGCACAAGGCCGAGCACGTCATCGGCTGCGCGGACCTCGACCTCGATGCTGCTCCCGGCGGGCTCGAACGCCTCGGGCTCCTCGTTCCAGCGGATCTGCGACCAGGGCATGCCAGGCACGCCACCGTCCAGGACCACGATCCACGTGCCCTGCGGCGACGTGGCACCGATGGCGACCGCGCCGGTCATGTCGCTGTAGTTGTAGGGCCCTGCGCGGTCGCCGAGCGGCACGGTGAGGTCCACCTCGCCGAGGCCGTCGGTGCCGGCGGTCGGGTCGATGCGCATGACGTTGTCGGAGTTCAGGTTGGTGACCCAGACCTTCCCGTTGGAGTCGACCGCAACGCCGGTCGGCGCGCTGCCGACGGAGATCACCTTCAGGATGTTCCCGTCGTTGTCCAGCCGCGAGACATCGCTGCCGCTGCTGTTGGCGACCCAGACGTGGTTGTCCGACGGCGTGATCGCGACACCACGATCACCGCTGGCACCGCCCGTCGACTTCGGGAAGCCGGGCACGATCGTGCCATCCGGCGCGATCTTCATGATCGTGTTGTAGGTGAACATCGAGTTCCAGATGTACCCATTGGTGTCGATGCCGAGGCCGTACGACTGACCGACGTCGATGGCCATGCCTGTCCCGGCTGCGATGTCGTAGCGCAGCAGGTGTGCCTGCGAGATGCTCGCCGACCACAGCACGTTGTTGCCGTCGATCAGGCCGCCGTAGCCACCCGCATTGAACTCGTCGGCGTCGAAGGACTGCAGACTCGCGCCCGTCGTGCCGTCCAGCAGGTGGAAGGTCTGCTGGCTGAACGGATAGCCGCCGACCCAGACGTTGTTGTCGGCCGTCACGGACACGTGGCGGACCTGGTCGGCGTCGAACGTGCGCTGATAGATCAGGATGCACTCGTCGAGCGCATCCTCGACCCGCGCGTCGCCATCCGCCTTGTCCGTGCCACCGACGCCGTCGGTGTTGTCCGGCCAGTCGCGAATGTCGCCGAGGCCCATGGACGTGAAGATCAGGCCGTCGCCGTCGCGATCGACGGCGGTGCTGTACTGGAAGGGCGGCTGCAGGTACATGCCCGTGGGGTTGGGCGTGAAGCTGCCGTCCGGGTTCTTGTCTCCGCGCGTGCCGCCGACGACCAGGCCGATCTTGACGACGGAGCCGTGGGGCACGTCACCGATGTAGTCCCACTCCCCACGGTTGCCGGTCCAGACGTTGCCGAACAGGTCGACCGTGGTGCGTGAGGGGTTGAGCCCTCGGCCTTCCGGGGCGGAGCGGTACTCACCGACCACCTCCCCCGTGTCGGTGTTGATGCGCACGATCGTGCCGCGCGAGGACGCCGCCACGTTGATGAAGGGGAAGGGCTCCGTGAACGTGTTCAGCTGGAGCTGATCGGTGTAGGGCGAGTCGTGATTGACGTTCAGCATCGCGCCCTGGTCGAAGTCCTCATCGACCGTGAAGAGGAACGCGATGCCGGACGGGCTGGATCCGAGCATGCCCGAGTCGCTGCCGCACCCGCAGCTGGATAGCGCGAGCGCGAAGAGGAAGAGGGAAGAAACGACGATAGTGGTGCGAAGCATGACTCGTCTCCCATCACGACAACTGCAACTAGATAAAGAGCCTTCTTCTCTGTGCGACTGGCGTGCCACGCACGGGACGCAGCAAATGGCCTCGTCCACTGCGGATTCGTCCGCGTCGTGGGCGCGAGGGCGCATGCCGTGTGGAGTCCTGCGCATGGATCGGCGCGCCGTGAAGCGTGGCGGAATGTCCCGCAGCCCGGTAACCTGTGCGCACCCGACGAAGCCTGGGAGGGCGTAGCAGGGCGCAGCGCGGAAACGACCGAATGCACCCGCTTGAACCGCGTCGGGCATGAGGGAACACGAGGGATGCGAGCTTCGATCTTCAGTCTCGCCGCGGCGTGTGTTGCGGCATTGGTTCTTGGTGGTTGCCAGAGCGCACAGACGCTGACGAGTGACGACGTCGCGGCGCTCGACGCGCCGGTGCGTGCGTTCGGCAGTGCAAGCGATGCGCAGTCCACCGACGACGTGCGCATGCTGGTCAAGTCGGCACCGGTTCAGAGCGATGCGTACGTCGCGACCAACACAACGATTGCCGCGAACAACGCGTGCTGTTGGTCCGGTTGCGGTCTGCCTTGCGAGCAGGGCATCAGCACCTGGGACGTGCGCGCCGTCGTGGGCTACGCCTTCCAGGAGGGCGATGACCCGGGCAGCGAGTGCGGCTACTTCGGCATCGACGTCGGCCGTGACTTCTGCTCGTGCCCGTGCTGGGGCATCGACGGCTTCCTGCGCTACCACGAGTGCGAGTTCGATCGCGTGGTCGGCGGTGCCGTGGGCGGTCCGGCGGCGACCGTCGGCGAGGACGGCGGCCAGATCTGGCACCTCGGCGTGAAGGTCACCTGGGAGAACTCGCTGCGCAACTCGCGCTGGTACTACTGGGTCGGCTTCGGCCCCGAGTACTGGTGGACGCAGGACTACCAGGACGACGACAGCGGCTTCGGCGTCTACGGCGAGATCGGCATCGGCTACGTGGTGAACCAGAACGTCCGCATCCGCGGCGGGGTCAACCTGCACTGGCTGATCGACGCCGAGATGGGCCGTGAGAACGCCACCGACGACGGCAGCGGCCGCGACCTCTTCGTGATCGCGCCGTCCGTGTCGGTCGAGTTCAACTTCTAGGCGATGATGCCCGGCGTGCGCCGATAGCGCGCGCACGCCGGAGATTCCCATGGCCATTCACACCACCGCCTTGATCGAGCGGATGGGCACCGAGGCCGCGTTCCGCGTGCTGGCGCGCGCGAAGGCGCTCGAGGCCGAGGGCCGCGACGTGATCCACCTCGAGATGGGCGAGCCGGGGCTGCCGACGCCGCCGGCCGTCACCGAGGCGTGCATCGCGGCGCTGCGTGCCGGGCACACGGGCTACGCGCCGGCGGCGGGGCTGCCGGCGCTGCGCCAGGCGGTCGCCGCGTACGTCAACCGCACGCGCGGCACGGACGCCGAGGCATCGCAGGTCGTGATCGCCCCCGGCGGCAAGCCGGTCATCTTCTTCACCTACCTCGCGTTCGTGGAGGCGGGGGACGAGGTCATCTACCCGGATCCCGGCTTTCCCATCTTCGAGTCGATGGTCGATGCGCTCGGCGCGGTGCGTCGACCGTGGCATCCGGGATCGGGGACGCGCGAGCGTCCCGACATCGATGCGCTGGCCGCGCTCATGTCCGACAAGACCCGGCTGCTCGTGCTCAACAGCCCGTCGAATCCGACCGGCGTCGTGTACACGCGTGCGGAGCTCGAGGCGATCGCCGCGCTCTGCGTCGAGCACGACGTGCTCGTGCTCTCGGACGAGATCTATGCGCGCATCCTCTTCGACGCCGAGCACGTCAGCATCGCGACGCTCCCGGGCATGGCGGAGCGCACGGTCATCCTCGACGGCTTCTCCAAGACCTGGTGCATGACGGGCTGGCGCCTCGGCTGGGCCGTCGCCCCGCCGGCCTACGCGCCGCTGTTCGAGAAGCTCATGACGAACAGCAACTCCTGCGCGGTGCACTTCGCACAGCACGCCGCCCTCGCGGCGCTTGCCGCGCTCGACGACGAGGTCGATGCGATGGTCGCGACGTTCCGCGAGCGGCGCGACGCGCTCGTGGCCGGCCTCTCCAGCCTCCCGGGCGTGACCTGCGACATGCCCCAGGGGGCGTTCTTCCTCTTCGCGGACATTCGCGGGACCGGCGAGGAAGCGCGCCCCCTGGCGGACCGGCTGCTCGAGGAGGCGGGGGTCGCCTGCGTCGAGGGCCCGGCGTTCGGCGCCGCCGGCGAGGGCTTCATCCGCTTCTCGTTCGCGGTCGACGTGCCGCGCATCGAGGAGGCCGTCGAGCGCATGCGCGGCGTGCTCCAGGGCTGAATTCGGCGCAACCCCGGGCTTCGGCGGCGGTATGGCATTTCCCCGGCCGGACCCGCCCTGGGCGGCACAATGCCGGGACCCCGGTGGAACGCAGAACGAAGTGGAGATTCCCGCAATGCGTGCCTGGACCCGATTCCTGTTCGTGGCGGCCGTACTGGCCGCCGCCGTTTCCCTCCTGCCCGCCGGTCATGCCGAAGAGGGCCAGCCCTTCGCGCTCGAAGCGCGGATCCCGGCCAGCTCGCTGGGCATGATCAGCCTCGAGTCCGTCGGGACCTGGGGCGCCCGTTGGGAGAAGACGGCGATCGCCAAGATGATCGCCGATCCCGACATGCAGGGCTTCGTCGACCCGATCGCCGAGGACATCGAGAAGCTGATGTCGGGCGAGGGCGGCCGCGGCCCGCTCGAGGACGTCCCGCCGGTGGTGATGGACCTGCTCGAGCAGCTCAAGGGCCTCGAGGGCCAGGTCGGCTTCGCCGTGCTCGGCATGCAAGAGGGCCAGCGCGTCCCGACCATGGCGGCGAGCCTCGACTTCGGCCCGCACGTCAACGACTTCACGACTTTCCTCAAGCGCGTGAAGGCGGAGCTCGGCGAGGACGGGGACGCGATCGTCACGACCGAGAAGGACGGACGCACCTGGTGGCAGATCGACGCCGACGAGATGCTCGTCTCGGCCACCACCGTCGACACGACCTTCGTGCTCGCCACCGATCCGGCGACCCTGCAGCAGATCATCGGCGCCGGCCGCGAGGGCTCGCTCGCTGCGACCAGCGACTTCCAGGCCGTTCGCAAGAAGGCGGGCGGCGACGACCTCGGCGCATTCGTCTACGCGAACGTGCCGGCGATCATGGAGATCGTCGGCGAGGAGATGCCGCGCGACGCGCGCAAGATCGCCAAGGCTCTCGGCCTCGACACCGTGAAGGCCGCGGCGTACGGCATGGCGTTCAAGGGCGACGGCTTCATGGACTCGTTCGTGATCCACACGCCCGGCGCCGACCACGGGCTCGCGGCGATGGATCTGCTCCCGCCGATGCGGCCCCAGGCGCTCCAGTACGTGCCTTCGACCGCCTTCTACTACGAGGAGTCGGCGGTGGCGCTCGGCGAGCTGATGCCGCGCGTGCGCAAGCTCGTGGGCGACGTCGAGCCCGACGCCGTCGAGGAGATGAACGAGGCGCTCTCCGACATCAGCCAGACGATCGGCGTCGACATCGAGAACGAGCTCATGGCCGGCATGGGCAACGGCGTCGCCGTCTACGCGGGCCTGCCCGAGACGGGCGGCATCTATCCCGAGCTGGCCGTGATGATGAAGGTCAAGGACCCGGCCGCGTTCGAGCCGATCTTCGACCGCTTCGCGAACGGCCTCGCGGGCTGGCTCACCGAGGAAGGCGACGTCATCGCCTCGACGCGCGAGATCCAGTACCGCGGCCAGACCCTGCACCTCTTCGAGATGCAGGAGGCGCGCGGGGACGACGTGGTGCCGTTCACGCCCACCTGGGCCTTCCGCGGCAACTGGCTCACCCTCACGCTCGTTCCGTATTCGATGAAGGAGATCATCCTGCGCACCAGCGAAGGCACCGCCGACGGCGGCCTCGCGGGCGAGGAGGACTTCCAGGCGCTCATGGCGCAGATGCCTGCGGATGCGGGCGCGATCGGCTACCTGGACTTCCAGGCGATCATGAACCTGCTCTACGACACGGGCGTGCCGCTGCTGCAGACGGTGGCCAAGCCCAACGTGATGCAGCTGCCGATTCGCCTCGACTGGGCCCAGCTCCCGCCGGCGCGTTCGATGCGCAAGTACTTCCGCAGCATCGCGGGCTTCACTTCGTGGACGAAGGACGGGATGTCGGTCTCGATCCACGCACCTGTTCCGGTCGTCGCCCTCGTGGGCGCCGTGGCCGGCGCCGCGTTCTTCACGCTGGGCCGCTCCATGGACATGGAGATGAGCGAGCCGATGGTCGTGGTGCGGCCGGATCGCGTCGACTTCGACGTGGCCCAGGTGCAGGCCGAGGAGATCCTGCGCTACGTGCGCCTGTACCGGCTCGAGAAGAGCACCCTGCCCAAGTCGATCGAGGCGCTCGTCGAGGCGAACTACATGCGCGCCGTGCCCAAGGATCCCTGGGGCAACCCGTACTACCTGATGTTCAAGATGCGCATGGTCGACGGCAAGTCGCGCCAGGACGCGGCCGTCGCCTCGGCCGGCCCGGACGGCAAGCCCGGCACGCCCGATGATGTGACAGCCACCGTCAAGTGACCGGCGTCGCCGACTTCCGCAGCGACACCGTCACGCGCCCCACGGCGGCCATGCGCCAGGCCATGGCCGAGGCCGTCGTGGGCGACGACGTCTTCCAGGACGACCCCACCGTGCGCGCCCTGGAAGAGGACGTGGCCGCCCGCTTCGGTCGGGCGGCCGCGCTCTTCGTGCCCTCGGGCAGCCAGGGCAACCAGATCGCGGCCCACCTCCACACCCGACCGGGCCAGGAGGCGGTCGTCGGTGACACGAGCCACACCCTCGACTGGGAGCTGGCGGGCCTCGCTGCGCTCTCGGGCCTGCAGGCGCGTCCGGTGCCGTCCTGGCGCGGGGTCCTCGACCTCGACGCGGTCCGGAACACCCTGCGCGACGCCGGCGGCTTCCGTCCGGCGTGCAAGCTGCTCACGGTCGAGAACACGCACAACTTCCACGGCGGCGCCGTGGTGCCGCTCGAGCACCTGCAGGCGCTGCGCGGCATCGCGACCGAGAAGGGCGCACGCGTGCACCTCGACGGGGCGCGTCTCTGGAATGCCGCCGTCGCCAGCGGCACGCCGCTCGAGGCCTACGGGGCCGTGGCGGACTCGATCATGGCCTGTTTCTCGAAGGGCTTGGGTGCGCCGATCGGCTCCATCCTGATCGGCGACGCGGACTTCATCACCGAGGCGCGCGAGGTCCGCAAGCTCTTTGGCGGCGGCATGCGCCAGGTGGGGGTGATCGCGGCGCCGGCGCACTTGGCGCTCGACGGGTACGAAGCGCGCTTGGCTGCGGACCACGATCGCGCCCGGCGCCTCGCCGACGGGTTCACCGCGAACGCCGGCGTCTCGCTCCTTTACGAGCCGGTCGAGACGAACATCGTGTTCGTACGTGCCGAGGGACGCGACGCCGCCGCGATCGAAGCGGCGCTCGCCGCCGACCACGTGCTGGCGATCGCCACCGGCCCGGACGTGCTGCGCTTCGTGACCCACTGCGACGTGGACGACGCGCACGTCGAGCGCGCGCTCCAGAGCTTCGCGAAAGCCGTGGAGTAGCGTGCCGCGGGTGCTGCGCGTCATCACCCGCCTGAACCGCGGGGGTCCGCTGCGCCAGCTCACGGCGCTCGTTCCCGGCCTCGCGGCCCGCGGCTGGGACGGCCCGGTGCTCGCGGGCATCACCGAGTCGGGCGAGCCCGACGGCAGCGAGGATCTGAAGGCACGCGGCGCCGACGTGCAGCCCTTGCCCGAGCTGCGCCGGGGCCTCGATCCGCGCGCCGATACGCGCGCCCTGCGTGCGCTCGTCCGGTGGATCCGCCGCATCCGTCCCGACGTGCTGCACACGCACATGGGCAAGGCGGGCGCGCTGGGCCGCGCGGCGGCACGGCTCACGGGCGTGCGCGTGGTGCACACGCTCCACGGCCATCATCTCGACGAGGAGGGCCTGCTCGGGCGTGGCACCCGGGCCGCGGAGCGCGTCCTCGGCCGGCTGGGGGACGCGTTGGTCTGCCTGTCGGCAAGCCAGCGCGACGATGTCGTCGTACGCCACCGCGTCGTCCCCGGTGACCGCGTGCACGTGATCGAGCCCGGCTTCGACGTCGAGGGCTTTCGGGAAGCCGCGGGGCCGCGTCCGGAGAAGCCCCCGGCGGAGCCCTTGCAGCTCCTGTGGACCGGACGCTTCGTCGACGTGAAGCGGCCCCTGGCCCTGCTGGACGTGGTCGCGGCCATGCAGACGCCCGTCACGCTCACCGCGCTTGGCGAGGGACCCCTGCGGACGGCATTCCTCGCGGCGGCCGAGGTCCGCGGGCTGACGAAGCGCGTCCATGCGCCCGGCGCCGTCACCGACGTCGCCCCGCAGGTCGCGCGCGCCGACGCCCTCGTGCTGACCTCACGCAGCGAGGGGGTGCCGCTCTCCGTGCTCGAGGCGATGGTGGTCGGCACGCCCGTCGTGGTGCCCGCCGTGGGGGGGCTGGTCGACGTCGTCACGGACGGCGAGACGGGACGGCTCGCGCCCGCGGGTGACGACGCGGCGCTCGCGACCGCCCTCGACGCGCTGGCCGCCGATCCCGACGCCCGGGCCGCCCTGGCCGCGCGTGCCCGGACGATGGCGTGCGCGCGCTTTGCCGCGGAACGCCTGGCAGACGAGACGGCCGCGCTCTACGGCCGGCTGGCGGCCCGATCCTGAACCCGGTCTGCGCCCCGGCTTCGTCTCCAACCAGGGATCGGTAGCATTCGTGGGCAGACGATGAGCCAATCCGCCCACCCCCTCAACGACCCGAGCCTCAAGCCCAAGGACGCCCCGCGGGCGCGCCTCGCGCCGTGGCTCAAGAAGCGCCTGCCCAAGCAGGACAC
>JASJAY010000073.1 GCA_030066775.1 Planctomycetota bacterium | reverse complement strand
GCGGTTCCTGGCGCTGCCGGCCTGCTACGCGGAGGGGGACTTCTCGCCGCGACGGCTGCCGCCGTCTTCGCGCTCGCCCTGGTCGCCGAGTCCCGTCCGCCGTCCGAGATCGTTCGTCCCCCCTGTCCCGAGCGCCTCGACCCGCTGGTCCCCGTGTGCTCGGATCCGTGGCGGAACCCGCGCTGGATGCGGATCCACTTCGAGCGCGCCATGGATGCCGTCGAGTGGGCCTGTGAGACGAAGTTCCGCGATCGCCCCTATGTCGTGACGGGTGACCGCGCCGAGGTCGCGTGGGCACTGGCCCGACATGACGTGGTCGAGCGTCGACGGAATCCGGATCAGGAGCTGGAGAAGCCCGCCTACTACAGCCGGCGCGCCACGGAGCTGATCGGGATCTACTTGCCCGAGTTCGACGCGGTCTACATCAACCCCAGCGTCATGGAGGCGTCGGCGAAGAATCGCAAGGAGCCGCGGCTGACCTCCGCCGGCGTGCTCCAGCTGGCGCTCGTCCACGAGGCCGTGCATGGGCTCGACTGGGAGCGGTTCCCGCACTGGGAGGACGAGTGGGACCGTCGGGACGGCTCGGCGTCGCGCGCCTTCGGCGCGATCCGGGAGGGGCATGCCCAGCACATCACCCGGCGCGTGGCCATGGAGTGGGGGATGGACGTCGAGTGGCGCGCCCTCCTTCGGCTGTGGGACGACAAGCCCACCGACGCGTCGAAGTGGGCGCCTGACCTGCGCGGGTGGGACAGCTGGAGCTACCGCTACGTCGTCGGCCAGCGCTTCCTCGACGCCGTGCACGCCGCAACGGGTCACGAGGGGCTCACGCATACGCTCATGAACCCGCCGGCGCACGCCGCCGACCTCTTCTACCCAGACCTGTGGGTGCGCGGGCTCGCGGGGCGCCCGCTCATGCCGACGACCGATGTCGAGCTCGAGCCCGAGAACGAGTTCCTCCTTCCGCCGTAGTCCCCTCGTCTGCTCGCGGAGTCCCGCCATGCGAGACCGTCGCCCGTCCGCCCTCCATACCGCCACGCTCGGCCTGCTGCTGCTCCTCGCAGGGGGTGTCACGGTGTCGTCGATCCCCGCCTCTGTCGCGCGGGAGGACCCGGGTGCCTACAAGGCGATTCGGAAGTCACCGCAGTGGGGACGGCTCGTCGGCACGTGCCGGATCGCGAAGGCCGTACCGGTTCCCGACATCGAGGTGCGGGTGAACGGCGGCACCGAGAAGCGCCCCACGCCGCGCATCGCCTACGACGAGAAGACCCTCGGCCTCTCGAACTGCGTCGTGTGGCTGGAGGGCGTGAAGGAGGGGAAGCCCTGGCCGAACGGCCGGCACGCCGTGCTGGCGCACGTGGATCGGGCGTACGTGCCGCACGTGCACTGGATCCCGGTGAACACCCAACTCGCGCTGGTGAACATGGATGACGAGACCGACAACGTGCACGGGTTCCTCGGCAGGCAGGGGAGAGAGACCACGGTGTTCAATCTCTTCGTGGGGCCCAAGTGCGTGATCGGCGACGCCGCCAACACGTATCTGGAGCGCCCGGGCCATCACCTGATCCTCTCGGACTGCTGTCCGTCGAAGAGCGCCCACGTGTTCGTGGTCACGCATCCGTACTACAGCGAGCCCACGGGAATGCGCGGCACCTACGCGATCGAGGACATCCCGCCGGGGACCTACACGGTCGTGTGCTGGCACGAGGGCATGCAGCACAAGGCGCGACGGTCCAAGGACGGCCGGCTGCTGCGCTACGACTTTGGCGAGCCGATCCGGATCGAGAAGACGATCACCCTCGAGAAGCAGCAGACGACCACGCTGGACTTCACGATTCCGGCGCCTTGAGGGCGATGTCCGCTCGCCTCCCGTAAGCCTGTCCCGGCGCCGTTTTGCATTTCCTTTGCGGCCTCCCGCCCGTCGCGAGGGCACCATCTCCACGTGCACGTCCTGCGGTCCGCGCTGGTGGTCGCGACGACCTTCGCCCTGGTCCTCGCGGGCCCCGCGCCCGAGGTGAAGGCCGGCGGCTTCCTCGTGCCCGCGCGGGGCGGCACGCCGGTCGACGAAGGCTGGGGCGTGCGCGACATCAAGATCCGCGCCCAGGTGCGCGGCAGCCACGCCTTCGTGACGGTGCAGCAGGTGATCGAAAACCTCAGCCCGCGCACCATCGAAGCGGAGTACGTGATGCCGCTTCCGCCGGGCGGCGTGCTCGGCAGCCCCGGTCTCACCCTCGACGGCACGTCCAGCAAGGGCGAGCTCCTCACGGGCGCGGCGGCGCGCGAGGCGTCGATCCAGCTCCTGCGTCGCCATCGCGACGCGCGCTTGACCGAGCACTTGGGGCGCGACCTGTACCGGCTTCGCAAGCTCGAGCTGGGCAGTCTTGCCCGGCGCACGATCGTGCTGACGTACGAGCAGGAGATCGAACCGGTCGGCGGCGTAGCGGATCTCGTCCTGGGTCTGCGCGGGGCGGCGCTCGCGCCGCTCGACGACGCGACGTACCGGATCGACGTGGACATCGAGCTGCGCGCCGGTAACGACCCGCGCGCCGGGGTCGACTCGCGCGTGGGTCAGGGATCGCGACTCGAGATCGGTCCCGTTCACAGCCCGACACACGACCTCGACGTGCGCCGCGACCACGCGCGTCACGCCTTCGTGCACGCGTCGGGTGCGCTTACGTCCGTCGAGCCCGACTTCCGCGTGTTCTGGACGACGACCCGCAGCCGCATCGGCGCCACGATGCTCACGTACTGGCCGCCGGAAGAGGAGCGCGGCTACTTCCTGCTCGTCGCCTCGCCGAGCCGCTTCGAGGACGCGCGCCTGCTGGAGCGTCCGAAGGACGTCACCTTCGTGGTGGACACGTCCGGCTCGATGGAAGGAGACCGGCTCGAGGACGTGCGCGAAGCGCTGCTGGAGATCCTCGACGACCTCGATGCGGAGGACCGCTTCAACGTCGTCACCTTCTCGGACGGCGTGCAGGCGCTGTGGCCGAAGACGCGTCCCGCCACGCCGGACAATCGCGGTGCGGCGAAGGCGTACCTGGAGCGCATGGAGGCGGCCGGCGCGACGGATCTGGATGCCGCGTTGGCGCAGGTGCTCGCCGATGCGCCCACGCCGGGCCGATCGAGCGTCGCCTTGCTCGTGACCGACGGGCGGCCCACGCGCGGCGAGACGCGTGCCGACGTGCTCGTCGACCGCATCGCGGGTCTGCCGAGCGAACGGCGTCCGCGTCTGGCGGTGCTCGGCATCGGCGTCGACGTCGACGCGGCCTTGCTGGATCGCCTTGCGCGTGCGAGCGGCGGCACCGCGACGTACGCCCGGCCGTTTCGATCCACGATCCCCGACCTGCGGCGCCTGTACGAGCGCGTGCGGCATCCGATGCTCACGGATCCGGAGCTGCGCATCGAGGGCATCGACGCGAGCGACGTGTTGCCGGAGCGGCTACCCGACCTCGCGCGCGGCGGCACGATCGTCGTCACGGGGCGCTACGGGCGCGACGGGCGCGCGGAGATCGAGCTCGCCGAGGGCCGCGGCGATTACACCCGCCGCACCTACGGCACCCTGCTCTCCGTTGCGCGACGGGGCGACACAAGCCGCGGCGACTTCCCCGCGCGCGCGTGGGCCCTCAAGCGCATCGCCATCGGCCTCGACCGGTTGCGCGACGGCCTCGGGGGGGCCGCACGTGAGGTCGAGGCGGCCATGGTGCTGAGCCTGAGCGAGCGCTACGGAATCCTCACCGAGTACACGTCCTTCCTGGCCGACGAGACGACCGACCACGGGGCGTTCAGCACGAACGTGCGCCGGAGTCTCCAGCTGCTGCTCGACCTGGGGCGCGAGACGTCGGGCGCCATGGGCTTCGCGCAGGCGGCCAACCAGGCCGAGCGCCACGAGGCGCTGCGGGCGCCGCTGCGCCAACAGCGCGCCTGGCTGCCCGAAGAGACCGGGCGCGACGTCGCCCGTGCCGAGTGGCCCGGCGTGCAGCAGGCCGGCGAGCGCACGTTCTTCTGGCGGCGCGGCCTCGGATGGATGGACTCGCGGGTCGAGGACCTGGGCGAGGTCGAGATGGAAATCGGGCGGTGGTCGGAGTCGTTCTTCAAGCTGCTGGAGCAGACGAGCGACGCCGACAACGTGCGCCTGGCGCAGCGCGGCTCGCTCGTGCTGGAGCTGTCGGTCGAGGGGCGCCGGCGCGTCGTGCGGATCGTGGACGATCGTTGAGGAGGGGGTCGAGATGACAGTCGAGAAGCCGCGGGTGCTGATCGTGGAAGACGAGCCGACGCTCGCCGAGGGCCTGATGGAGGCGCTGACCTTCCAGGGCTACGAGTGCGAGATCGCAGCCGACGGGCTCGTCGGTGAGGAGCGTGCCCGAAAGGGCGAGTTCGATCTCCTGATCCTCGACGTGATGCTCCCGGAGCGGAGCGGCTTCGAGGTGATCAAGCAGCTGCGCAAGGAAGGCAACAAGATCCCGACGATCATGCTCACGGCGAAGGGCGCCGACGAGGACAAGGTGCGCGGCCTCAAGATGGGCGCCGACGACTATGTCACCAAGCCCTTCGGGCTGCCCGAGCTGATGGCGCGTGTCGGCGCCCAGCTGCGCCGTGCGCGCATGGCGCGTGGTGACGGCGAGACGTTCGAGATCGACGGCATGCACTTCGACCTCGGCCGGCTGCAGGCCAAGCGCGAGGCCGAGACGATCAACCTCACGCCGCGCGAAGGCGAGATCCTGCGTCACCTGCGCTCGCGCGAGGGCAACGTGGTGACGCGCGACGAGTTTCTGCTCGACGTGTGGGGCTATCCCACCGCCAACGTCGAGACCCGCACGGTGGACAACACGCTGGCCGCGCTGCGGAAGAAGGTCGAGCGCGATCCCGCGCGGCCCGCGATCATCGTCACCGTGCGCGGCAAGGGGTATCGCTGGGGCGGTTGATGCGCGTTCGCCAGGTCCTCCGCCGTCCGCTGCTCATCTTCGCCGTGCTGCTGCTCGTGCCGTCCGCGGGATTCTGCTGGCTCGGCTGGAACAGCGTGCAGACGGAGGGCCAGTTCCGTCGGGTGGAGATGGAGCGCGGGGCCCGCGACGCCGCGGCGCGCCGTGCCCAGGAAGCCGCGGACAGCATCGAGCGCCTCAGGGCGCGCGAGGAGTCGCGTCACTACTACGAGTACCAGCGCGCCTTCCTCCCCGAGAGCCTCACGTCGGGGAGCCTTGCCTTCCAGAACAACGCGTTGGCCGGTGGCCGCGACGACGCACGCGTCGTGGCGCGCTTCGAGTGGGAGCTCGGCCCGCGAGGTCCGTATCCCGCACCACGCCTGATCCGCGGGGACGCGGACACGGTGGGACGCCGGCTGACATCCGTATTCGGGCCGCTCCTCACGTACGAGCTGTCGCGTGCACGGGAGTCGGAGGCCCTGCGCAGTGGGCGCGCCATCGACTATCCGCTGCACGTCGTCGCCGCCAACGAGGAGCGCGGCCAGCTGCTCGAGGAGATCCTCGTGCGCGGGCGGCAGCAGCAGGTCGACATCGTCCAGCAGTCGAATCGCTTCAACAACCCGGACGTGCCCGGCGGCACGCCGTACCTGGACGCGTTCCAGCGCCGCATGTCCGAGGACCGCGTCACCGTGCGCTATACGCGCTTCCGCTATGCAGCGGCGCCGCGCGGGAGCGACGCCGCGCCGCTCGTGGCGTGGCGGTTGGTGTGGATCCCCGACGCGCATGCGGCGCGGCGCGAAGTGCGCCGCGATCGCTTCCTCGTCCAGGGCTACGCCCTCGACCCGGCCGGCACGCTCCCGACCGCGTGGTCCACCCAGGGCACCGTCCAGCTCGGGCGCGCGCTGGAGACGGGCACCGGCCCCGAAGCAGAGCTGGCCTCCGCGTCCCTCGCCGCGGCGCTCGGCGCCGCGCTCGCGACGCCCGAGGGCAACGCGGCCTACCTCGTCTCCGACGACCAGCCGTTCGTGGCGCATGCCGCGCTCGTCGTGGTCGGGCGGCCCGACGAAGGCGCGCTGGCCAAGCGCTTCGGGGAGGCGCTGCGCCGCTTCCTCTTCCTGGTCGGCGGGCTGGTCACCGTCGTGGTGGTCGGCTTCATCGTGCTCATGCGCGGTGTGCGGCGCGAGGTCGCGCTGGCGCGGCGCAAGGAAGACTTCATCGCGGCCATCACGCACGAGCTGAAGACGCCGCTGACCGGCATCCGGATGTACGCCGACATGCTGAAGCAAGGCTGGGTGGCGGACTCGGAGGCGAGCCAGAAGTACGCGACGCGCATCCTCGACGAGACGCGGCGATTGGGCCACCTCGTGAACCAGGTGCTCGACCTCGCCGCGCTGGAGCGCGGGGTGGCGGCGTACTCGGCCACCGTCGGCGACCTGGGGCAGGCCGTCGCGGATGCGACCGAGCTCATGCGCCCACGGGCCGACGAGGCGGCGGTCGCGCTCGACACCGAGCTCGAGGCCGACCTGCCCCACGTTGCGTTCGATCCGAAGCTCGTGCGACCGCTCGTGCTCAACCTCGTGGACAACGCGATCAAGTACAGCGAGCGCTCCGAGACGAAGGCGGTGCGCGTCTCGGTGTTCCGCGACGGAGAGCGCGTGTGCGTGCGCGTGGCGGACGAGGGCGTGGGCATCCCGCGCAACGCCCGCAAGACGCTCTTCGAGCCCTTCCAGCGCGCCGGCGGCGAGCTCACGCGCGACGCGCCGGGCGTCGGCATCGGGCTCGCGCTCGTGAAGCGCTACGCGGACGCGCACCGCGCGCGCATCGTGCTCGAGTCCGAGAAGGGCGTCGGCACGACGATCACGGTGCGCTTCCCCTTCTCGTAGCCAGGCAGTCTGGCGGACAGGGAGCCGACGTCAGCGAGAGGCGAACCACGCCGTGAGGCACGCCTCGTCGATGCCGAACAGCTTCGTCAGCATCGGCACCGGGTCCTCCGGGGCCGCGATCTCCTCGCGGCCGCTCGGACGGAGGATCTCGATGCTGCCCGGCCGCTCGCCGTAGCGATAGATGTCGTCGCCGACGCGCCGGGCCAGGCGCAGGGGCATGCGCCGGCCGCGATAGAACGAGGCCTGCCATGCCTGGCGGTAGTTCTGGGGCGCGGCGGGGATCGGGATGATCGAGTAGACGGCGCGCTCGGCGCCGCTGTCGGCCGACACGTTTACCCAGCCGGGATCGGGGTTGCGGCGCGTGGCGCGCAGCGACGGATCGAGCTCGAGCGAGACGGTCAGCGTCGGCCCACAGCGCGGCAGCAGCCGCACGCAGCCCAGGGGGTCGATCAGCTCGCCGTGCGGCCGTACGGGAATCGGCCCGCACGTCAGGAGCGCCGGGTCGTACAGGAGCGGCCCCTCGTCGGTGTAGACGAGCACGGCGGCGTGGGCCTGCTCGGTGACGAGGTTGTAGCCCAGGGTGCAGTAGGCGTTCGCCCCCGCACCGCGGAAGAGATCGCGCAGCGAGTAGGCCAGCGAGAAGGAGGTGCCGCCGAGGCCGAGCGCGGCGTTCTCGCGCAGGAGGAGGTCGGTGGCGCGGGGCCAGCTCTCGGGGTCGTCGGGATGCTCGGCAACGATGCGGTTGTTGGAGAGGTTCTCGTAGGGCACGCGCTCGAGGAAGGCCTCGTAGATCGTCTGGACGCGTTCGACGACCGGGCGATCGTCCAGCACGCCACTCTTCAGCGAGAGCATGTTCAGGCGATGTCGCGTGATGACATCCAAGCCGCCGTCACCTCGTCCAATGCACGCGCCCTGCGTGTCCGGCACCGTTCCTCGAGTCCGCGGTCAGTCTACCGCTGGATGTCCCCGGCGGAGGGGCTCGCTTTCCATGGCGTGGATTCCCCCACCCACGTCCCGAACTGGTCGAATCGGAGTCGCCGAAGAAGTGGGGGCACGTATCGCCACGCCAGCAGGCCGCAGACCACGCCGATGGCGCAGCCCGCGAGCATGTCCGATGGCCAGTGCTTCGAGATGTAGACGCGCCCGACGAGCACCATCAGGCCGTAGACGGTCGCCAGGCTGCCGAGCAGCCGCGAGACGCACCAGAACACGGCGACGCCGACGCCGACGGTGGTGGCGTGTCGGCTGGGGAACGACCGCCGTTTGCTCACCCCGCTGCGCACGGCGAGCGCCTCGGGGTTCGACGCGCAGGTGGCGAGCTCCGCCGGCGTCCGGAGCAGCGTCTCGTAGTGATGCGGCGGGCGCTTGCGGGGAATCACGGCCCACAGGGTTCCGGCGATGAGCATGCCGACGCCCACGCCGACGCCGATGGCGAGCACGGCGCGCCAGGCCTTGCGGGCATCCCAGCTGCCGTAGAACGCGAGGCAGAGGAGGATCAGCGGGATCCCGAGCTTATCGCTCTGCACGCTGGCGAACATGCGGCCCAACGTCTCGTCGTGCATCGTGCACGTGACGAAGTGCATGATGTCGCGCTCGAGCGCCTCGAACCACCCCACGCCGGTCAGCGCACCTTCCGGGCTGCGATCTTCACGACGATCAGGCGCGTGGGCGCGCCCGGCATGGGCAGGCGCAGCAGCACCGACTGGTCGTCGCTGAGGGTCGGGGCGCCGGAGGCCTCGACGAGCGGATACCAGCGCGGCATGTCGATCGTGGCGCCCTCCGCCTGCGGATGGGGGAAGGGCACGCGCTCGATGTCCTGCAGGCGCGCGGCGCGCGCGCGCACGGAGATCGCGCGGTAGCCGGGCGTGCGCTCGAGCCGCGGACGGACCTCGACGATCAGCCCCTGCTCCGCGACGCCGGGCACGGCGGTGTACGTTCCCTCGCCGCCGTTGCCGGTCCGGATCTGCTGGTCGCGGACGATCGTCTCGACCGTCAGCTTGCGTGCCCCGACGCGCTGCGTGGCGCGCGCGTTGATCGTGCGGTCGAGCGCGAACAGCGAGGCTTCGCCGGCGGCGGCCCGCATGAGCGGATCGATCACCTGCGTGGCGTTCGCATCGAGCACGAACTGGTTCTCGTTCTGCTCGTCGGCGCGGACGCCGGCGCGCTGGATCCACTCCGCGAAGCGCTCGCGCGTCACGACCACGGAGCGGACGTCGATCTCGTAGACCACGTCCTCGTGCTCGCGCAGCGTGCGCAGGAAGGCCGTGAGCTTGGCGAGCTCCTCCGGATCCACGCTCCCGACGACGTCGTCACCGCTGACGTCGATGGGCGCGTTCTCCCACGGCTCGTCGGGGCCGATGAGCTGGGCGCCGCGGGCGATCAGGTCCTGCAGGTGGCGGGCACGCGCCTGGCGGGCGATCTCGAGCGAGACGGGGGCGGAGGCCGCGTGGCGCCGGGGCCACGCTTCGGGCGCGACGTAGTCCAGCACCTCCGTGGCCAGGGGCCCGAGGGGCAGCACCACGCGCCGGATGTCGGCGGGCACGATCGCGCTCGGCGCCGTGCGCGGCGGGTCGGGCTCCTTCACGCCGCGGGCGCCGATGAGGATCAGGAGCTGGTCGCCCACCTCCTCGGTCCCCGGGAAGGGGTTGCGGAGGCCCGCCAGCATCAGCGTCCCGACGGTCGGGACCACATGGTCCGCTTCGACGCGCTGTTCGAGCATGCGCGGGATGCGCGTGAACGGCTCGGTGCCGTTCTGCTTCGGCACGAGGGTCGAGCCCACGGGCTCGCGTACGCGCGCGACGCACGAGACGGCGTGCTGGTCTTCCTTCGAGGCGAGCAGCGGCATGGCTTCGGCGTACAGGTCGAGCCAGAGGCCGAAGCGCGCGTGCGCGTCCGCGGTGGCGCTGAGCTCCGGCCGGGTCGCCGCGGCGACGGTGGGATGCCGCTCGGTCAGGTCGGTGATCATCAGCTCGACCGAGGAGGTGCCCGAGAGATCGAGCCGCGCCGAGCCGAGCAGCGTGACTGGGCGGCCTTCGAGCCCGAGGAGGTACTCCTTGCACTCGCTCACCAGACGTCCGGGGAGCACGACGTCGTGGCCCAGGCTCTGGTGGGGGGCGCGGGCCTGCAGGGCTTCACACGCCTTGACCAGACCGATCGCCGTCGTCGTGAACACGTGCACGTCGACCTGGGTGTTCCGGATCTCGCGCTCGAACGCGTCGCGGATGGCGGCGATCTGCCGGTGCACGGAGGGCGTGTGCTTCACGTAGAGCACGTCGCCGCTGCGCACGAGGATGCGCTCCTTGGTCCACGCGGCGGGGATCTGGGTGCGCACGAAGCGCTCCGCCCAGCGCGCGCGCGTGAGCCCACCGGGGGCCCGCGACGCGCTGAGGCGACCGCGCAGCTGGTCGGTGGCGAGCGAGCGGTTGCTGCGCGCCGCGCCCGGGGACAGGAACACGTACTGCTTGAGGGGCTGCTCGCTGTCCTCGCTGCCGCCGAACGCCTCGGCCAGCAGCACGAAGAGCCGCGACTTCAGCGTGCGGCCCTGCCCGCCGGCCGGCGGTTCGGGAATCGGGCGCTCGAGCGTCACGCCCTTCCGCTGCGCCTTGTCGCGGTTGAACTCCGCCAGGTACTTCAGCTTCGCGCGCAGGGTCGCGAGCTCGTTGACGCGGCCGACGTCGGCGCTCAGCAGGAACCCGCTCTCGTCGATCAGGTCGATGCCCTTGAGCAGAGCGTCATGCGCCTTGGCATGGTTGCCGTGCCGATACTCGGCGCCGCCGATCTTGTAGAGCTCCTCGGCCTGCAGCAGCAGCTCGTGCAGTGCGTCGAGGTCCCCTGATTCGACGAACCGCGTGAGGTCGCGGATCAGGGCGCCGCTCTCCGGCTGACGCTGCTCGACCGCGCGCCGGTAGAGCGCGTTGATGCGGCGGATGTTGCCGCCGAGCTCGTTGGCCTGCTCGATGAAGGCGATCGCGCGCGAGACGCGGTCGGCGTCGAGGGCCTTCTCTGCCTCGTCGAGGAGACGCGTGGCCTCCTGCCGATCGCTCTCGCGGCGGGCGCGCTCGATCTCTTCGGCGCGCTCGTCCATCGCCTGGCGTTCGTTGTCGCGCTGCGCCTGGAATGCCGCGAGCTCCTGCTCGGCCTTGGCCTTCTGCTTCTCGGTGAACCGGTCGTCGCTCTGGACCTCGAGCCAGTAGCGTTCGGCCTCGCGCATCTCGGCGCGCGCCTTGTGGCAACGGGCCGCGCCCATGAGGGCCTGCAGCCGGATCGGGTCGGGCAGATCCTTCTGCTCCAGCAGCGTCCGGTACGTGCGCAGCGCCGCGGCGTGGTTGCCGGCCGTGAACTCGTGGTTGCGGGCCTTGGTGAGCAGGGATTCCGCGTCCTCCGCCGAGGCCGCGGGCATCCCGAGCAGCGCGAGCATCAGGAGGGGCAGGCCGATCCGGAGCAAGCGAGGGGAGCAGGTCGTCATCACGCGCCCTACGGTACTGGCGCCAGGGCCCTGTGGAGGGCTTCCGCGGCGGCCGCCGGATCGTCCGCGGCCAGAATCGCCGCCCCGACCGCAACGGCCCGCGCCCCGGCCGCCGCAAGCGCGGGGACGTGCTCCTGCAGGATGCCGCCGATCGGGAAGACGGGCAGGTCACCGGCCGCGGGCAGCGCGGCCTCGAGCAGCGCCGGTCCCCCCGGCGTGTAGGTCAGTGCCTTCGAGGTGGTGGGGTAGCAGGGGCCGAGGCCCACGTAGTCGACGGGCTCATCGTGCGCCCGTCGGATCTCGTCTGCGTCGTGGGTGGAGAGGCCGATCAGGGCATCGGCCCCGAGCGCCGCCCGCGCCGCTTCGGGCGCGGCGTCGTCCTGCCCCACGTGCACGCCGTCGGCGTCCAGACTGCGCGCGAGCTCGACGTCGTCGTTGACCACGAAGAGCGCGCCCGCTTCCCGGGCAAGTGCGCAGAGGCGCCGGCCCGTCTCGACCCGCTCGTCCTGCGCCGCTGTCTTCATGCGCAGCTGCACCAGCCCGATGTGCCCGCCGCGTAGCGCGCGGGCCGCGGCGTCGAGGGGATCGCCGCGCGCTGCTTCGGGCGTCCAGATCAGGTACACGCGCGCGCGGCGCAGTGCCTCGCGTCGAGCGGTTCCTGCGGGGGTCATTCGCCGACCGGGAACGGACGCACAGGCTTCCCGCGCACCGCCCAGGTCCCCTTCTCTACGTGCAGCGCGAACCACCGGTCGGTCTGCAGCGGAAACGCGACCAGGGGCATGCCCTCCGAGTCGAGCCCGTACTCGAAGGCCGGCGGGGCGAGCATGCCGAGCGAGGTGCGCGGCACCGGAGACACGGCTTCCTCGAGCGTCACCGGATAGGCGCCCTCGTTGGCGTCCCGCCAGGCCAGCAGCTTCGTGCGCACTTCGCCCGCGGTGATCTGCGAGCGCTCGATGTCCGCCCGCTGCAGGCTGCCCCCGACGAGCACGCCGAGGAGCATGCAGAGCGCGATGAACGCTGCGCGCGACGGATGCGGGCCCAGGTCGGGCCAGCCGTAGAAACGCCGTGTGCCCCACGCCGAGCCGCCGAAGATCAGCACGAGCGGCGCGATGATCATCGAAAGCAGCCAGTACGCCTCACCGTGCCCGTGGTCGAAGCGCGTCAGCTCGATCATCACGAAGCAGATGAGCGCGCCGAGGAGCAACAGGGGCACGGGCCGCCAGCGGGGGCGCAGCGTGTCCGCCAGCATGGACGCGCCCGCGAAGAGCACGACGAGGACAGAGGCGGCGAGCATCGGCTGCATCCGGGGATCGTCGGATGGGGCGATGGGCGCCCCCAGGGAAGTTCGGGAGAAGCCCGTACGCGCCTGGATCCGCGCAGATCCGCACCCCCGCTAACACCCCCGAAACCATGTCAAGAGGTCTTCATAGCCGCTCGCTCGGTCCTTCCGCCTGCCGCGGGCACATCTACCTTCGCCCCAGACATGGGACCCATCGAACCTCCCCGTGGCGCCGTGGACCTGACCGACGCCTTCCTGGCCCTCGCCCAGACGAGCAGCGACGGCGTGGTCATCCTGGACGCCGACCGGCGGATCGCCTTCGTGAACGACGTCGCGGCCCAGCGCCTCGACGGGTCCCCCCAGGAGCTCTTGGGGGGCGCGTTCGTCTATCCGTTCACGCTCGACGCAACGGAGGAGCTCACGCTGCACGGCGTCGACGCCGAGGCGGTTCCCGTGGAGCTCTCGGCTCGCAAGACGATGTGGCAGGGGCAGCCCGCGGCGCTGCTCGTGCTGCGCGACATGACCTCACGTCGCGAGGCCCTGCGACTCGGGCGGCGGATGGAACGTCAGCTTCGCGGGACGCACAGGCGGGAAGCCATCGGCTCCCTTGCCGCAGGGCTCGCGCACGACTTCAACAACTTCCTCACCGTGAGCCTCGGCCGCTCCGAGCTCTTGCTGCGTCGCCTCGACGACGACGAAGAACTCGCGCGGCACGTGCGCTTGATCCACATGGGCGCGAAGCACCACTCGGTGTTGACGCGTCAGTTCCTCGGCATGGTCGGTCGCGACACCGGCAAGGCGGAGGACCTCGACGTCGAGGGCACGCTCGGCGGCATCGCGCCCGTTCTCTCGGCGGCGCTCGGTGACGCGATCGAGGTGGAGCTGGAGGTCGCCCCGAACGTGGGCAACGTCCGGATCGCGCCCGGTCGGCTCGAGCAGATCTTCGTCAACCTCGCACTCAACGCGCGTGATGCGATGCCGAAGGGCGGTCGGCTCGTGATCCGCGCTGCGGTCGAGGAGCTGGAGGAGGGCTGCGAGGCGCATCCCTTCGAGCTCCCCGCGGGGCGCTACGTCCGCTTCGAGGTCGCGGATGACGGCAACGGCATGTCGGAACACGTGCTGCAGCACGCGTTCGAGACGTTCTTCACGACCAAGGCGCCGCGTGAGGGCGGCGGCCTCGGTCTCTCCGTGGTGCACGGGCTGATCGAGGAGAGCGGCGGCGGCATCTGGATCGACAGCGCGCAGGGCGAGGGCACGACGATCGGCTTCTTCCTGCCAGGTGTCCGGGGCCTGGGGCGGCGCGAGGCCGTCCCCGTCCCGACCGCCGCCGTCGAGAGCCGCGGCGTGATCTTGCTGGTCGAGGACGAGCCCGACGTGCGGGTCCTCGTTCGCGAGATCCTCGAGATGTGCTCGTACCAGGTGCTCGAGGCGGTCGACGGCCGCGATGCGGAGCAGGTGCTCGAGACCCACGCGGGCTCGCTCGAGCTCGTGCTGACCGACGTCGTCATGCCGCGCAAGAGCGGTGCGGCCCTCGCGCGCTCGCTGCGCCAGTCGAACCCGGACCTGCCGATCCTCTACATGTCCGGCTACACGCGGCGGGACATCTACCGGCGTGGCCTCATTCCCGACGGCGCGCCGTACATCCAGAAGCCGTTCCCGCCCTCGGACCTGCTCGCCGCCGTGGAACGCATCACCGCTTAGCCCGGACTCGATCCGCGCGGGAAGCGGGTTGCAGTTGGGCGGATGGTCATCCACCCTCGGGCCTCATGTGGCTCGACGCCAAGCCCCGCTCCGATCGCCTCACGCCGAAGTCGCCGACGGCGATCGTCCTCGTGCTGGTGAACCTGATCCCGATCGTCGGGGTGTTCGCCTTCGATTGGAAGGTCGGCACGATCCTCGCGATCTACTGGCTCGAGAACGTCGCGATCGGCCTCCTCAACGTCGTGAAGATCCTAATGGCACGTGGCGGCGACGCCGGTGAGCACGCCTCGAAGTTCTTCTTGGCGCCGTTCTTCTGCGTGCACTACGGCATCTTCACCGTGGTGCACGGGGCCTTCGTCTTTTCGGTGTTCCAAGAGGGTGGGCCGTTCGGCGACGACTTCAACTTCATGCAGGGGCCCTTCGCGGGCGCGGTCGATGCCGTCGCTCATCTGTGGCTGCCCTTCCTCACCCTGTTCGCCAGCCACCTGTTCTCGTTCATCTACAACTTCGTGGGGCGGGGCGAGTACCGGGTCAAGTCGCCGAGTGACATGATGCAGGCGCCGTACGCCCGCGTGATCGTGCTGCACGTGACCATCCTCTTCGGCGGGTTCGTCACCATGGCGATGGGCAGTCCCAAGCCGGTCATTCTGTTGCTCGTGCTCGCCAAGACCCTTGGTGACACGCACTTCCATCTGCGCGAGCACAACCGGATCGCTGACGAGGCCGACGCGTGAGCGGCCGCTGCAAGGGACGGTAGAGTGGCGACGACCCGCTGGGTCGATGTCCCATGCTGCGCGCTGCCACCCTCTCCTTGCTGTTCTGCGCCTTTCTGATCGTGCCGGCCTCGGCCGAGGAAGCGCGCCCCCTCGTCGGCCGCAAGGCGCCCGCGCTCGAGCCGGCGCGCTGGATGCGCGGCGTGAGCAACGTGGGGCAGCCCGTCCCGTCGATCGCGGATCTGCGCGGGCTGCCCACGGCGATCCTGTGGGTCGGCGGCGGCGACGCCGACGTCCAGGCGCTGGAGCAGGCGGCGTCCGTGTTCGGCTTGGCCCCGAACCGGCGTCCGTTCGCCGTGCACTTCCGCCTGATGGTGCTCGATGCCGCGCCGCCCCCGGCGCGCGTCGAAGGCTGGGCGCCGGCGGGCTATCGACGCGTCGTGGATTGGAGCGCGGCGCGCACGATCCGAAAGGCAGCCTGGCTGCCCAACGATCCGACGGGGCTCGACGGCCTGGGCAGTCCGCTCGCCCGTGCCTACGGCGTGCGCCGCACGCCGTGGCTCACGCTCGTCGACGCGGCCGGCATCGTGCGCTACAGCAACGCGCCGCCCGCGCCCGCCGCCTTGTCGCAGTGGGTCGGCGCCAATCGGCCGCCGAAGATCCCGGCGCGGTCCATCCACGGCCAGTCGTTCGGTGCGTGGCAACCGGTGCGCTGGGTCACGCCGCGCAAGACGCCCTTCCGGTTCGCCGACCACGAGCTCACGCTCGTGCGCTGGTGGACCAAGGCGTGTCAGCACTGCGCGGCGAGCGTCCCGGCGCTCTCCGAGCTGCATCGGCGCTACCAGAGCCACGGTCTGCACCTCGTCTCCGTCTACCACCACAAGGGCGGGCGTCGGTTGAGCGATGCCGGCGTTCTTGCCGCGCACCGGCGGCTCTCGGGATCGGGCGACGTCGCCACCGATCCCGGCTGGGGCAAGCTCAAGCGCATCATGCAGCGCGCGGGCTTCCGCAGCGCGACGAGCGTCAGCTTCCTCGTCGATCGGCGCGGTGTGATCGTCTGGGCGCATCCCGGGCCGCGCGTCCACTGGTCGGCGTCGCGTCGCTACGTGGGTCCCAACCAGGACATCCGGGTGCTCGAGGCGTTCTTGCGCTATCGGCTCGGCGTCGCGCCTGCGCCGCCGCCGGCGGTTCCGAGCGCACGCTAAGCCATCGGCCGCTCAGCGCGTTCGCCGCAGCCGACGGCGCAGGCGCCGCCACTCGTCGCGAACGCGCGACGCCAGCGTCTTGCGCGTGCGCGGCCGCGGGGGCGGGGCCGGCGCGCGGCGCGTGCTCGGGTGCAGGGCTTCGCGCGTCCGATCCTCGATCAGGTACGTCTGCTCCGCCGCGCTGCGCACCGACGCGGGCACGGCATCCGCACACGCCGCCGACCGCTCGATCGCGGCGTCCAACGCGAGCGCAAGCTGCGGCACGCCGAGGTGCGCGGTGAGACGCCGGAAGAACGGCCGCCAGGCAGCGATCGCGTCGGGTGTCTTCGCCGTGTAGCCGACGGCGCCGTCGATGCGTTCGTCGAGATCGTTCGCGATGCGCAGCACGTGCACGGCCGCCTCGCGGCAGGGCATGGCCTCGAGCGGGGCCGTCGGGTCGGGGGGCGCGCACGCCGCCGGCTTGTGCTGGTCGTAGGCGTGCACGAGCGCTTCGACGGCCGGTCCCGCGATCTGACGCACGCGGTCCCGGTGGGCGTACGACGGACCCGCCGGCCCCGCATCGAAGAGGCCGTGGCTGTACGCCGCATGCAAGAGCCCGGCGAGCGCGAGCGGGACGGGCGCCCCGAAGCTGAGCAGGATGCTCGCGGTGCCGACGCCGTGGCACAGCATGGGCGTACCGCACGCGCGATGCAGCCCCGCGTACATCGAGATGGCGAGATCACAGGCGGCTCGCGTCCGCGCAAGCTCACCGACGGAGGCGCCGCGGGCCTCGAGCTGCATGAGGAGCTGTGCCGGGGTCTGGGCCTTGCGCGGGACGTCCGTGTCCGACGCAACCAGGTCCGGCCGCGGAAGCAGCTCGAGCTCTCGATGCGCGTCGGAGAACGCGTGCGCGCCCGTGAGCGCCGAGCTCGAGGGATCGACCTCCCACTTGGTTGCTGCATGGGCGTGCTCGTCCCGCTCGAGCGTCACGTCCCAGCGAAAGCGGAAGAACGGAACGTCGTCGAGCGTGAGCGCCGGTTCGGTCAGGTACGTGATCATCGCGCGCGGCTCGTACCAGATGGACGCCCCGACCGCCTTCGCCGCGAGACACAGATCGGTGTGCTCCTTGTGCAGGACGAAGCGCTCGTCGAGCAGGCCGATGCGATCGAAGAGGTCGCGGCGCACGAGCATGCCGTGGAACTCGGCGAGGTCGCATGCGCAGCGCTCGCGATGCCGCGCCGCTGCGCCGAACTGCTCGTGCGCGTGTCGATGCGTCTCTGTCAACAGACGATGGCCGTTCGTCGACGCGACCTCCAGGTCGCCGCCGAGGATGTGCACGACCGCTTCCCGTTCGCTGCCCATCAACGTCGCGGGCCCGACGATGGCCGCACCGGTCTCCGCGCCGCACGTGAGCAAGGCGTCGAGCCAGCCCGGGTGGACGACGACATCGTTGTCGAGGAACGCGACCCACGTCGTCTCGACCTCGCGGAGCGCCCGGTTGCGCGCCTGGTTCGGCCGCAGGAAGGTGGGGCTGCGCAACACCTCGAAACCGTGCGTCTCGGCCTGGCCGTCCAGCCACGTCGCCAGGTCCGGGGGGCCGCCGGCGTCGACGTAGAGCAGACGGTACGGAACGCGCGTGTTCGCCAGCACGCTCTCGAGTGCACGCCGCGCCACGCTGAAGCGCTCGCGCGGCACGACCACGAGGGTGACATCTCTCCCCTGCATGGCGCGCGATCCTACCGGTCTTCGAGCCGCGCAGCAGCCCGCGACCTGTGCGCCGAATTCCGCGCGGTCGGCTGCGGACCTCCGCGCAGCACGGCCTCCGGGCGCCGCGCCCCGGGCGCGCGCGCCGCTGGCACGAAGTGTGCGCAGGGACGGAGGTCCGTCGTGCCGCGAGCGCTCCGCGGTGGCTATCGGTTGCGTGGGCCTCGGGCCGCGGCTGGAGGTGCCCGATGTGCGCTCGTGATTCGATTCGCTCGACCCTTGTCGTCTTCTTCCTGGTGACCGGACTGCTCGCCTGCGGTGGCGGCGGGGACGGTACGGCCATCGGCACGCTGGCCCTGCTGCCGGTCGAGCCGGGCGGCGTCGGCGGCGGGCCGCAGGTCTTCGCACTCCAAGTCCGCGCCGTGAGGCAGTTCACGGGCGCGCCCGTCGAAGGCGCCTTCGTCTTCGTCGATCACGGCGGCGGCACGAGAACGATGGCCACCAACGGAGCGGGTGTCGCGTCGTTCGACAACCTGGCGCCGGGCCCGGTGACCGTCACGATCCGCCACCCGGACGCGATCCCCATCACGATCGTCGACGTGAACGCGCGCTGGATCGAGCTGCCGATCATGGGCGAGCCCAACACGCGCATCGAGCGCACCGTGGTGCCGATCGGCATTCCGAACAGCTACATCGGCGGCTCCGGTTGGGTCGATGCGTCGTTCGGCTACGGATCCGACTTCGACGTGGTCGACGGCGGGGGCGGCCTCGTGACGACCGACCCGTCGCCGCTCGAGCTCTTCGCCGGCGAGAATCAGCCCACAGCCGTGCTGGTGCACGTGCACGATCCGCTCGACCCGATGGGCCTGAACGTGTACCAGTCGTACCGGGAGTTCCCCTTCGGCGTCCCGGGCGGCGCGCTGCCGTTCGTGATGGAGCCGCGCGTGCTCCGCACGCATGCCGGGGTCGTCTCCGTGCCCGAGCGCGCCATCGGCGGCTTCGACCTGACGGATCCCGACGTCGAGGTCGACGTCTTCGGGATGGCGCACATGGCCGCGATGGGCGACCTCTACGTCGGCTGGCTCGACGCGCCCCCGACGATCCAGACCCGGACTTTTGCTTCGTTCGAGACGATGACAGGCAACGCCCTGCGCCTCACGCATGTGCCGCGCGATGAGGTCTACGCGATCGCCGCCGGGATCGACGACGAGTCGTTCCCGGGGATGGACCGCACGTCGACCCAGGTGCACCGCGCCGCGTATCCCGCGCTGCCGCCCGTCTTCGAGTTCAACGACTTCAAGCGTCCGCCGGCCGACCTCGCCGTGTCTCCGAGCCTGACGCCTACGGTCACGTGGACGAGCGTCGATGCGCCGGGCCGCAGCGGCGGCTTCACGATCGTGCTCCTGTCCGGGGACGCGCCGGAGACCTCGTGGTTCTTCCTGGTGCCCGGCGACACCACGATCCTCGAGGTCCCGACCTCGCCCGGTATCGAGCTGACGCCGGCCCTGGACTACGACGTCTCGGTGGGCGCGCTGTACGTGCCCGGCTTCGACTACGACGCGTGGACGTTCGCCCAGGTCACGAGCACGTTCACCCACAGCACGGACACACGCATCGAGTTCCTGACGCCCGATCTGTAGCCCAGGCAACCCGGCGGGGGACCCTGTACGATCCCCGCATGAGCTCCGAAGACAGCTGCTTCATCTGTGCCGGGCGGGACGCTGCCGTGGCCCGTTCCGACGACGGGCTGGCCGTCGTCGTCCCGTTCCGCAGTCCGATGTTCGAGGACCATGTCGTCGTGGCGCCGAGTGCGCACGTCGACACGGCCGACGTCGATCCCGCGACGTGGGCCGCCGTCGGCTCGCTGATCCCCGATGTGGTGGGGCAGCGGACGAGCGCGGGCGCGGAGCGTTGCTACCTGCTCGCCATCGGGGACAGCGACAAGGGCCATCTGCACTTCCACGTGGTGCCGCGCAGCGAGGCGGATCCCGCCCTCGGTCCGTTCGTATTCGGACCGGACGGCTGGAACAAGGCGCGGGGGGCGCGCTGAGCCAGGGCCCCTCCGGTAGGCTCTGGCGCGTGACAGCCGAGACGACAGCGCCCGCCGTGCTCGAGGTCGAGAACGCGACCCGGCTCTTCGATGCGTCGAAGGGCTTGGACGGCGTGAGCCTCACGCTCGCGCCCGGCACCCTCTACGGGTTGCTCGGGCCCAACGGCGCGGGCAAGACCAGCTTCATCCGCGCCGTCTGCGGGCGGCTGCGGCTGACGAACGGCAGCGTGCGCCTCGACGGGGGCGACCCGACGGCGGATCGCGCTGCGCGGCGGGTGCTCGGCCTCGTGCCGCAGCGCATCGCCATCCACCAGGACCTGACCGTACGCGAGAACCTCGAGGTGCTCGGGCTGCTCGCGGGCGTCGCACGCGAGCGCCTGGCCGAGCGCGTGGCCTGGGGCCTCGACTGGGCCGACCTGGCCCCGCGCGCCGACGACTTGGCGCGCACGCTCTCCGGCGGCATGCAGCGGCGGCTCAACCTCGTCGCGGGCGTTCTCCACGAGCCGCGCGTCCTGCTCCTCGACGAGCCGACCGTGGGCGTGGATCCCGATGCGCGCCTGCGGCTGCACGCCCTGCTCGAGAAGCTACGCGACGACGGCATGGCGCTGCTGCTCACCACCCACGACCTCGACGAGGCCGCGCGCCTCTGTGACCGCATCGGCTTCCTCGTCGACGGGCGCATGCGGGCCGAGGGCACGCTCGAGGAGCTCGTCACGCAGAGCCTGGGCACGGCCAAGCACCTGGAGCTGCTCCTCGACGAAGCGCCGTCCGACGAGGCAGCCAAGCGGCTCGCCGCGCTCGGGCTCTCGAGCAGCCACGACCCCGCGCGCTGGTTCGGCCGGCGCGAGGGCGGGCTCGGCACGTTGGGCGACGTCGAGCGCGCGGCGACCGAGCTGGGGCTCGGCGTGCGCCAGGCCACGCTCGTCGAGCCGGGCCTGCGCGAGGTGTTCCTGCACGTGACCGGCCGGGAGCTCGCGTCATGACGCGCGCCGTCTTGCGCACACTCCTGCTCGAGCTCACGCGCGACCGCGGAGCGCTGGTCATGGCGTTCCTCTTGCCGGTCGTCTTCTTCCTCGTCTTCGCATTCATCTTCGCGGGCACCGGCGGCTCCGATCTGCGCATCCGTCTGGCCATCGCCGACACGGTGGTCGACGAGGACACGCAAACGTTCCTTCAGGCCTTGATCGCCGATCCCGCGATCGAGGTCATCGGGAAGGCCGACGGACGCGACGCGGAGCGCGCGGGGGAGCTCGTGCGTCGCGGCACCGCGGACGCCGGTCTGGTGATCAAGAGGCCGTTGCGCGGCGCCGGCGACGACGGGCCACCGGTGCGCATCCTCTACGATCCGACGCGCGAGGTCGCGGCCTCCATGCTCGCGGGGCGTGTCCAGCGCGCCTTCGTCGAGTCGCTGCCCGATGTCGCACTCGGTGATGTGATCGAGGTGCTCGACACGCGCTTCCTGCAGCTCACCGAAGCGCAGCGGACCCGTCTCGCCGTGGGCCTGCGCACCCTGCGGCAGGGTGAGCGCGAGGACCGCGACCTGTTCGGCGCGCTGCTCGAGCGCGAGGCGGTGATCGGTCGCGCGGAGACCGTGAACCACATCGCGTACTACGCCGGCGCGGTCGCCATCCTGTTCGTGCTCTTCACGGCGGTGAACGGGGCGATCACCCTGCTCGAGGATCGCGACGCGGGCATCGTCGACCGCGTACTCGCCGGCCCTGCGGGCATGCACGTGCTCGTCGGCGCGCGCTTCCTCTTCCTGGCCGTGCTGGGCTTCCTGCAGGTGCTGATCATCTTCCTCGTCGCCTGGCTCGGCTACGGCGTCGATCTCCCCGGCAACGTGGTGGGCTGGGCGCTCACGACCGCCGCCGTCTCCATCGCCGCGGCGGGGCTCGCGCTCGCCTTGGTGGCGGCGTGTCGCACGCAGCGCCAGGCGCAGACGGTCAGCACGGTCGCGATCCTGATCCTCTCGGCCGTAGGCGGCAGCATGGTGCCGCGCTTCTTCATGCCGCCCGTGCTCCAGACCCTCGGCTGGGCCACGCCGAACACGTGGGGGCTCGAGGCCTACACCAGCGTGTTCTGGCGGGGCGATCCGCTGTCGGCGCTGTTGCTCCCCCTTGCGCTCCTGCTTGCAGCAGGCCTGCTCGGGCTGGCCGCCGCCCGGGCGCTCGCCCGGCGCTGGGAGGTGTTGTGATGCGCACCGCGTGGTGGATCGCGCTCGCGTTGGTTGGCATCTGCGTGACGGGCTGCGGCAAGCGGGCGAAACCCGCGCCGCATCCGCTAGAGGCGCTGCTCGCGTCCGTCCCCGTTCCCGAGACGGAGTTCGAGCAGGAGCAGCTGCGCTGCCTCGAGTACCTCGACCTCCGTGCAGCGGAGCGCGTCGCCGGCGTCGAGGCGCCCGAGAGCATGGCGGCGTTCAGCGAATCGACGCGGGACGACCAGCAGGTTTGGATTCGTGCCCTGGACCGTGCCGCGCACGTCAGCGTCGACTTCCTCTCTGTCTTCCGGTCGGCCAAGGGCATGCCCGCCGCGCTCGGCTTCGACTTCTTCCATGTCGACCGCATCGTTGCGTTCGGTTCGGGCCCGGGCCCCTCGCAGCTCTTCGCCGGGCGCTTCGACGCCGCGGCCATCGCCGCGGCCCACGAGCGGCGTGGCTACACGCGGCAGGAGCTCGACGACGTGGCCGCAGCGGTCTGGCGGCACGGCGACGGCACGCAGGATCTCGTGCGGGACCTCCTCGCGCAGCCCGATCCCTCGAATCCCCTGGGCGGCCGCATCGGCCTGCAACAGCCGATCGCCCTGCTCGAGCCCGACCTCGTGGCGAGCGCGCCGACGTGGAGCGCCACGCTCGCCTTGGCGAAGACCCACCAAAACGCCCGGAAGTCCGTCCTGAGCCTGCCGCCGTATCGCTCGGCCGTGAAGCTGCTCGTCCGGTCGAGCAAGGACGATCGCACGCTGGTGCAGGCCCAGCTCTGGAGGCCGGCCGAGTTCCAGCTCGACTCCGTCGGCGCGTGGATCCGTACGCGGCTCGGCGAGCGTGCCGGCGTGGAGGCGGTCGCCGAGGTGGCCAAAGCCCAGGTTGGCAACGTCGACCGGCTGCCCCCGTACGAGCTGGCCTGTCTGGCCGACGGCCAGGACGGAGAGGATCAGGCGGCCCTGATCGCGCTCGTGTTCGCGACGAAAGACGATGCCGAGCGCGGCGTCGACGTGCTGGCGGAGCGCGTCACGACGTTCAAGCCGTTTCGCAGCAAGACGCCGGAGCCTCTGGTCGAGCGCGTCGCGGGGACCATCGAGACGCATGTCGTCAAGGGCGTCGAGGGCCGGCGCATCGCCGTAGTCGTGATCCGCTACCCGCTGCCGGAGAACGAACGGCGCGGACGTCTCTTCACGTATTGGACGCACGCGATCATGAACCGCGAGTTCCTGCCGATCATGCGCTTCGCGAACGACTGACGCGGCCTGCGGCCTATTTGTCGCCGTCCTTCGCGGGCTTCTTCAGCTTGTCCTTGAAGTCCTTGCGCACCTTCTCGACCTTGGGCTTGGCCACCGCGCGCACGTAGGGCTGGTTCGGGTTCTCGGCCGCGAAGTCCTGGTGCTTGTCCTCGGCCTTGTAGAAGCCCACGAGCGGGTCCAGGGGCTCGAGCGTGGTGACGATCTTCCGATCGGGTCCGAGCTTCTTCTGGTGCTCGGCGATGAACGCGGCCGCGGCCTTCCGCTCTTCTTCATTGGCGTAGAAGATCGCGGAGCGGTAGTGGGTGCCGCGATCGGCGCCTTGGCGATTGAGCGTCGTGGGATCGTGCGTCGCGAAGTGGACCGCGAGCAGCTCCTTGTAGGTGATCTTGCTCGGGTCGTAGACGATCTTGACGGCTTCGGCGTGCTTCGTGAAGCCGGTCACCACCTGGCCGTACGTCGCCGTCTCCTCCGCGCCGCCGGCGTAGCCGGAGATCGCTTCGTAGACGCCCTCGAGCTCCTCGAAGACGGCCTCGACGCACCAGAAGCAGCCGCCGGCGAAGACGACCTCGGCGCGCTTCGGGGCCTCGGGCTGCTTCGCCTTCTTCTCGAGGAAGGGATCGGCCAGCGTCTTCACCTTGTCCGCATCGGTGAACACCATCGACGCGGAGTTCAGGCAGTAGCGCAGTCCGGTCGGCCGGGGCCCGTCGGTGAACACGTGGCCGAGGTGGCCCTCGCATCGTGCGCACAGGATCTCCGTGCGCACCATGCCGTAGCTGTTGTCTGCGCGCTCCTCGATGTTCACGTCGGCCACGGGCTGGAAGAAGCTCGGCCAGCCGGTGCCGGACTTGAACTTCGCGTCGCTCGAGAACAGGGGCAATGAGCAGCCCTTGCACGCGTAGACGCCTTCGCGCTTGTTGTCGAGGAGGTCGCCGCAGTGGGCGGGCTCGGTGCCCGCACGCCGCAGGATGCGGAAGGACTCGTCGTCCAGCTTCTTCTTCCACTCTTCGACGGAGAGGCGCACGGCGGGCATCTTCACCGGCCCGACGAGCTTGCCGTTCTTGTCGAAGACGTGCACCGTGACGAGCGGTGCCTGCTCCTTGGGCTTGGGCGGCGTGTCCGCGGAGGCGGTCGGCGGCTCATCGCAGCCGGGGGCGGCCACGAAGGCGACGGAGAGGACGAGAACAGCGAGCAGTCGGTAGGGGAGGGACATCGAGACTCCTGACGGGTCCAGCCTACCCCGTACGACGGGCTGCAGCCGCCGTTCGTTCCCTCCGGGCTGGACGGACATGATGCGCGCGTTGCGGCTTTGCCTGGCGCTCGGCCATGCGGGCCCGGAGCTTCTCCGGGTCGCCGGCGAAGATGAAGCCGAACGAGACGGCGCCGTGCTTCGTGGTCGTGCGGTGGTGCATCAGATGGGCACGCACGACCCGCTCCAGGTACCCGCCCTTGGGCACGAATCCGTGCTTGATGCGGCGATGGACGAGCACGTCGTGGAAGAGGAAGTACAGCGCCCCGTAGGCCGTCATACCGAGGCCGATGGCCAGCAGGGCGGGCTGACCGCGCACGCCGTACCAGATCAGGATCATCGAGGGGGCCGCGAAGATCAGCCCGAACGCGTCGTTCAGCTCGAAGCGGCCCTCGCGCCGGCGGTGATGCGACTTGTGCAGGAACCACAGCGGGCCGTGCATGAGGTAGCGATGCGTGAGCCACGCAACGCACTCCATGGCGAACACCGAGGCGATGAAGATCAGCACGTACAGCATCAGCGCATGCTCGCCTCACGCGCCGGCAGCGACGCGGTCTGGACGTCGGTTCGTCGAACGCCTTGCTTGAAGCTCCGGATCGCGCCCTGACGCGAACCCCAGAACATGCTGGGCGCGAGCGCGAGCAGCACCGTGGTGCGCTCGGCCTCGACGACCGTCGCGCGCCAACGCATGGGGAAGCCCTCGGCGCGGCCCGTGCCCTCGACGACGTAGGCGTCGTAGCCCGCGACCGTCGTGCGCTGGGCCGCTCTCGTCACGCGCACACCGCTGACGGCGCCGGCGATCTGGTTCGGAAGCGCGCCGACCGCGTCGTCCAGCGACGGGCGCGCGGCTTCGAACACGGCGACCGAGGGCACGCGCATCGGGCCCTCGTAGACGAGCTCGCCGTTCCGCCGCGTGGTCTTCCAGCCGCGGGGCGTAGGTGCCGTGAGGCCGGCCTTCGCCAGCGTGAACGGACCGGGCGCGGGACGCACGGCCGGGGCGGCCGGCGCTGTGGGCTCCACAGCCATGGAGGGCGGCGCCAACGGGGCTGCGGCCGGCGCCGGCGCGGCGACCGGTACGGGCGTAGTCGCCGCAACCGCGCGCGGCGCAGGCGCCCGCGTGCTGCTGCACGCCGTGAACAGGAGGACCGTCGCCATCGCGGCGACGACGAGCTCAACCCTGGAGCTGGACATCGGCGTACTCCACCTGGATGCGCGGAACGATGGGACGGAAGCGGGACACGAGGCGGCGGGGCATCTCACCGATCGCCGCCCCGACCGAGCGGGTGGCGATCCAGAGCTTGCCGGCCTTGCCCACATAGGCGCGGCCCTCGACTGCGGCCACGCCACGCCGCTCGATCACGCGACCGATGGCCGCGTAGCCGCGGCGCGCGACGCCGATGGCGAGGGCGGACTGCCAACCGAGGGAGCGCAGGCCCTCGTCGGCGGAGGTGTAGTACTTCTCCGCCAGGTCCAGCAGCTGCTGGCGTACGCGGCCGGCGGCCTCGCGCGCGCTCGCGGGGAACGCGCCGCCGTAGGCGGCCGTGATCGCGGCCGACGCCTCGGCACCGAGCATCGACTCGGGCAGGTAGCAGCGCGCCCGCCCGTGGTCTTCGGCGACGTCGCGGCAGATGTTGGTGAGCTGCATCGCCATGCCGAGGTGCGCGGCTGCGGGCAGCGCGTCCTCGTCGCGCACGCCGAGCACGTGCGCCATCATCAGCCCGACGGTGCCCGCTGCGCGGTAGCAGTAGACGAGCAGGTCCTCGAGGGTGCGGTAGCGCACGTCGTCCGCGTCCATCGCCATGCCGAGCAAGAGCTCTTCGCAGTACAGGCGCCGGATGCCGCGTTCGCGAACGACGGCTTGGAACCCGCCGAGGACGGGATCGTCCAGCGTCGCCTCGCCGTAGACGAGGTCGAGCTCGGCGCGCAGAGAAGCCAGCGCCGCCGCGTGCTCGCTGCGGGGTGCGAGATCGATGGCGTCGTCGGCGCGCCGACACCACGCGTACACGGCGGCAGCGTGATCGGCGGTCGCCTCGCTCAGGAAGCGCGAGGCGAGCGAGAACGTGCGCGCGTGCTTCTGCAGGACGGCGTGGCACGCGTCGCGTTGCGTGGGCGTGAGGCTCATGCGGGGATCTCCTCCGCGATGCGTGCGTCAACGGTCTGCGCGGCGATGGCGCCCTCGGGCAGGTCGAAGTCCTTCGCGATCACGCGGACCGTGGCCTTCGCCGTGTTGACCACGCCCGGCACGCCCGCGCCCGGGTGCGTGCCGGCGCCGACGATGTAGAGGCCGGGGATGCGGTCGGCCTTGTTGTGCGGGCGGAACCACGCGCTCTGCGTGAGCTTCGGAGCCACTGAGAAGGCCGAGCCCTGATACGCCGCGAGCTCGTCGCGGAAGTCGAAGGGCGTGAACCAGCGCTTCGTGACGACGTGCTTGCGCAGGTCGGGAAGCGTCTTCTCGAGGCTCGCGAGGAGCTTCTCTGCGTACTGCGGCGCGATCGTGTCCCAGTCCAGGTCCGCGCGTCCAAGGTGCGGGACCGGGCTCAGGACGTAGAAGCCCTCGTGGCCGGGAGGCGCCAGCGAGGGGTCCGTGCGCGTGGGGGCGTGCAGGTAGAGGCTGAAGTCGTCCGGCAGCTCGCTGCCGTGGAACACGTCGCGCAGGAGGCCCTTGTAGCGGGGGCCGAAGAGCACCGTGTGGTGGGCGACGTCCTCGTAAGTGCGGTCGGTGCCGAAGTACAGGACGAAGAGCGACATCGACCAGTCCATGCGCTCGAGCTTCTTCTGCATCTTGCGGCCGCCCTTTTCGCCGCCGTAGAGGTGCGCGTACGTGTGATGCACGTCGGCGTTGCTCACGACGAGATCGAAGGGCTCGGCGGTCAGGCGGTCGGTCGTGACCCGGTGCACGGCGTCGCCCTTCGACGTGTCCACGTCGATGCGACGCACGGGCGTCTCGAGCCGCAGCTCGCCGCCGATGTCCTCGAAGAGGCGCACGAGGCCGCGCACGAGCGCACCCGTGCCGCCCTTCGGGAAGAACACGCCCCAGCGCCGCTCCAGGTAGTGGATCAGCGTGTAGATCGAGCTCGTCTCGAACGGGTTGCCGCCCACGAGCAGCGCGTGGAACGAGAAGGCCTCGCGCAGCTTCGGGTCCTTGATGAACTTCGAGACCGTCTTGTAGACGGGCCGGTCCGCGCGGAAGCGCGCGAGCGACGGCGCGACGCGCAGCATGTCGCGGAAGCGCAGGAAGGGCTGGTCGGCCAGGCCCTCGTAGCCCACCTCGAACACGCGCTTGCTGTAGTCGAGGAAGCGCTCGTAGCCCTCGACGTCGGCCGGGTTGCGCTCGCGGATCTGGCGGATCAGCGCTTCGGCGTCGTTGTCGTAGTCGAAGGCGTCGCCGTCTTCCCAGAGCAGGCGGTAGAACGGCTTGACGGGCAGGAGCTCGACGTAGTCGTCCATGCGCCGGCCTGCGATGTCGAACAGCTCGTACAGGCACGTCGGCGCGGTGATGACCGTCGGGCCGGCATCGAAGGTGAAGCCGTCCTGCTCGTAGACGTAGGCGCGGCCTCCGGGCTTGTCCCGGGCCTCGAAGAGCACGGTGTCGACGCCACGGGCCTGCAGGCGGATGGCGGCGGCCAGGCCGCCGAACCCGCTGCCGACCACGGCGGCACGACGCGGACCCACACGATCAGACATAGCTGGTCTCCAAGCGCGCCATCTCGGCGCGGAACTTCTCGAGCAAGGGGTGGGAGCCGGTGGCGGTCTCGAGTCGCGAGAACGCTCCGGCGAGAAGGGCCTGCACGCGCTGGCGGCCGACGAGGCCCACACGCTGCAGGAGATGACGCGCCAGCTCGTCGGCGCTGTCGCCGCCCTGGCAGACACCCGCGAGGCGCTCGCGCGTCTGGCGCCACTCGCCGGGACTGGCGAGCTCCGCATACCAGGCCCACGGCCAGGTCGCGCGGCCGCAGAGCAGGTCCTCGTGGCGCTTGCTGTGCTCGCGCGCACCGACGAGGTTGCCCAGGTCGTCAAGCATCTGCAGGGCGCCGCCGAGGGCGTGCCCGAAGCGCTCGACCGCCGCGGTCATCACGCTCGGCGCACCCGCCGCGACGGTGCCCATCACGGCGGCCAGCGCCATGAAGCTGCCCGTCTTCAGCCGCGACGTCGAGGCGACGTGCGTGGGCATGTCGTCCTGGTCGATGCGCAGCACCTCGCCGTGAAGGTCGAGCGCCTGGCCGGCGTGGCCCTGTACGAGCATGCGCGTGAGCCGGCGGTGCAGCTCGAGCTCGGTCGTCGGGTCGAGGGCGAGCTCACGCAAGAGCTCGAAGGCCCAGAAGTAGAGCCAGTTTCCGGCGTTGAGGGCCAGCGGCATGCCGTAGAGGCGGTGCACGGAAGGCGCGCCGCGGCGCTCGTGCGAGCCGTCTTCGATGTCGTCGATGATCAGCGAGCCGGCGTGGATCACCTCGATCACGGCCGGCAGCGCGTCGGGGCAGCGACCCTGGCCGCCGCCCAGCTGCCAGCAGAGCTCGACCAGGTGACCGCGGAAGCGCTTGCCGCCGCGAACGAGCATGGAGCGGGAGGGCGCCAGCAGCGCATCGGCCAGCGCGAGCCCCATGGGGGACTCGGGCGTGATGCCGATGGCCGGCCAGAGGCGCTCCATTGCGAAGGCCATGGCGTCGCGGGGCTCGACCGGGCGCTGCGGCGCGGCCGTCGCCGCAGGGGCCGTGGCGGTGGCGAAGGGGGGGGGCGTCATCCGATGGCACTCCCGGCAAGGGCGCTCTTGAGCGAGAACCCCTTGGGCGGTCGACCGACGAGCATGCGCGCGCGGTCGGTGGGCTTGAGGGTCAGCGCGTAGAAGCGCGCGATCACGTGCTCCGGCTGGCGGTAGAAGCGTCGGAACACCGTCCAACGCGTCTCGGGCGAGACGCCCGTGAACAGCAGCCGGTTGAGGAAGCGCGCGAAGCGGGACTGCTTCTGCTCACGCTTCACGAGGCGCCGGTACGCCTCGGTCTCGAACAGTCGCGCCGGGTCGTCCGCGTGCTCGGCGACGAGCGCCGCAACGCGCAGGGCGACCGGTACGGAGTACCCGGTGGCGGGATGGAACCACTGGCCGCGGTACCCGGCATCGAACGGTCCCGTCTGCTGGAGCTGAGGGCCGCTCGCGCGCCAGGGCATGGGCAGGACGCCCTGCTCTTCGCGCACGATCCGTCGCGGGGTCCAGCCGCGGGCGGCCGCCTCGTCCAGGGCACGTGCGCGCCATGCGGCGCTGAGGAGGTCGGGCCGGGTGGAGAAGACCGTGTCCTCGACGAGCAATCGCGTGGGGCCGAGGGGCAGGACGTAGAGGAAGCGGAACCCGTCGATCTGCTCGAGGGTCGCGTCCATCAGGAGCGGCCGCTCGAGCCCGTGGGGCATGTCCAGGTCGAGCTCGAGGCCGTAGAACTTCTGGTAGCCGCAGCGTGCAGTGGGGTCGGGCGCCGGGCCGCGCGCGTCGATCACGAGGTCGCCTAGGGTCCGCGTGCCGTCGGCGAGCGTCGCCCCGTCGGCGTCCACGTGGGTGACCTCGACGCCGGTGGAGAGCGTGGCGTTCGGCGCCGCCGCGACCCGCTCCTCGAGCAGGGCGGCCAGGTGATCGCTCGAGATCGAGCCGTAGCCGAGGTCCACGCGGCGGTGGCTGCCGTCCGGGAAGGCCACGTCGTAGTCCGGCCAGCGGTGCTCGGCGATGGCGTCCACGAGCCCAGTCATGCCGGCCGGCACGTCCGTGGCGTGGAAGGACCACGTGTGGTTACCGCAGGGGCGGGCGCCGCGCTCCAGCAGGTGCACCTGGGCATCGGGGCGCGCGTCCAGGACAGCCAGCGCCGTCAAGGCGTTGGCGAGACCCGCGCCGACGAGCACGAGAGCAGGGTTGTCCGGGGTGGGGGGCATCTGGCCGTCCTTCGCCGGATCCACGCGGGTGGATGCGTGTTCCGGATTTGACTTGGACAAACTGTCCAAGATTGACGGCTCTGTCAAGATAGATATCTGGACAAAATGAGCGGCGCGGCGCTCAGGGCTCGGATCTGGGCTCCGCCGGGGTGCTCGGGATCCGCACGAGGACGATCGTCACTGTCAGGGCGATGGCGGCGAGGGAGACCCGAATCCAGGGGTTGCTCACGACGAAGAGCGCCGTGGCGCCGATCGAGGTCCAGATGAAGCCGATCACCCCGATCTTGGTGCGCCGCGGCAGGGTGCGGCCGCCGGGGCGCGACTGGATCATGGGGCCGAAGACGCGGCTCCGGGCCAGGCGCGCATGCAGGGTGGGGGAGGCGCCGGCAAAGCACGCGCTGGCGGCCAGGATCAGCGGCGTGGTGGGCAAGAGCGGCAGGATCACGCCCAGGATGCCCAGGCCCAGGGCGAGCATCCCGACCCCCAGCAGCAGCCAGCGCTTCAGCGCGCCGATCTGCGGGCGCGCCTCCGGAGCGATCGGTTCCTGGGTCGGGAGGGCGGGGTCCACGGGCTTATCGCGCATCGTCGGCACGGGTGAAGATACGCGGACAGAAGATCCGGAACGCCTCATGCCCCTTCGACGTGTCGGTGCGCGGGCCGGCGCCACTCGCCCGGATGCGTGTCCGGGCTACTTGAGGTCCTTGGCCGAGAGCGGCCCGAGCTGCTCGAGACGGATCACCAGCGGGTCGCCCGCGACGACGTTCTCGACGTAGCCGCGCGACGTCGGCGACTCCATGGGATAGCGGGCGTAGACGTGCAGGCGCTCGCCGGGCGGCGCATTCGAGGAACCGGAGAAGCGGCCTTCCTTGCCCGCTCGCATGAGCGCCAGGTACTCACCCCCGCGCACGACGGCCACCCACGCGCCCTCCATGCCGCGTCCGTGCTCGTCGACCACCGTCCCCTCGATGAGCGCCGGGGCTCGAGCGAGGCGGATCTCATGCTCTCCATCCCCGGCGGCGATCACCGATTCATGGGACGCCCATTGTGCGTGCTCGTTCGACCCGGCCGCAACGCGCACCGTGTAAAGCCAGTTCCGCACGAGGTCCATCGGGATGCGTCCATCGGCGTCGGTCTTGTTGGCATAGATGCGCGAGATGCCGACCGGGGTGAACGAGACCATCGCACCTTGAACGGGATGACCGGCGGGATCGAGGAGGCGCACGCGTTGGGTGTGCGTGCGCTCGGGGGCCGTGGCGGCGAGCTCGATGCCCGTGCTGCCCGGGGTCACGTCCGGAAGGACGGCGCGCGGCATCGTCGGTACGACGCTCGCGCAGAAGACCAAGGTGATCTGGGCGTCGTCGGGAACCTGGAGCGCGAAGGTGCCGTCCGGCTTCACGTAGACCGACTGCACCAGGCCGGCCTTGCGGTAGAAGCTGATCTTGTGTTCGCCGTCCTCGAAGGTGGGGCGTCCCATGCGGTAGGCCTTTACCGAGCCGCCCCTCGGCGGCTTGCCGCCGACGGTGACTCGCCCGGTGATGGGCATGCTCTGACGCAGCACGACTTTCGTCGTCGCGGCGCCGGGAACGACCGGGTGGTAGTGGATGAACCCGAAGTGGCCCGTGCTCGGGGCGCCTTGGCCCACGACCTCCAGCGCACGCGTGTTCGGTGGCAGCTGCATCACCGTGCGCCCTTCGTCGTCCGTGTGGTAGCCGCGCGTGTGCCACTCGCCCCACGTGCCCTTCACGATCGCGCGCGGGACGGCCTTCCCCCGGCGATCGACGACGTCGACGATCAGCGGCACGCGCGCCTTCGGCAGCGCCGGATCGTCGCGCTTGTGCGCGAGCCCCATGAGATAGGCGAGGGCTGGACGCTTGGGTGGCGTGTCCTTCGCCCCTTTCTCCTTCTCCGGCGCATCCTCTCGGCGTACCTGGGGCTCGTCACCCGATCCGCGGCTGACGAGCAGGGGCGGTTCCTCCCCCGCATCCGTCGAGGCGCTCGCGGGGTCGTCGAGCGGCTCCGCCTCTTCGTCGGATCGCCGGTCCAGCCAGAGCGCGAAGAGCAGGGCGAGGGCCATGCCCAGTGCTGCCACCAATGACGCGCGTCGTCTCCCCACACGGCCACGATAGCAATCACCCAGGGCACGGGCGTCGCGCGCCTGGATACGCAGGAGCGCTGCGCGCGCGCTAGGATCTGCGCCATGGGGCGTTGGACGTGGATCCTCGGAGGACTGCTGCTCGCGGGCCTCGCCGTGCTCGGGCTCACGACGCTGGGGGACGGACGGAAGCTCGAGCCGCTCGAGAGGGGGCCGCTCGTGTTCGCGGAGGACACGACGCGCATCCTGGGACCGCGCACCGAGGATGGCCGCCCCGACTACCTCGCCGTCCTCAACGACGTCACGCCGCCGCCCGCGGAGGAGAACGCGGCCATCCCGCTGCTGCGGGTGCTCGGCACGAATGCGCTGGTGGGCGGCGTCGAAGCGACGCTGCGGCGGATCGGCGCGCCGGACGACCTGCCTGAAGAGAGTGGCTTTGTGCCTGCGGCCGACGAGGTGCAGGCCGAGCTCTGGTCCCTCGACGAGGCGGTCGACCCGGCCAACGAGGGTGCGGACGAGGAGGACTGGGCGCCCTCGGACGCCCTGCGTGCGTGGTTCGCCACGAATCAGGAGGTGCTGGACCAGCTCGTCGAGGCGACCCGCCGTCCTGCGCTGTGGTGGCCCGTCGTGTTCGACCCTGGAGCAGGTCTGATCGGCATGGCGCTGCCCGCTCAGGCGCTACAGGACCCGATCGAAGCGCTGTCCATGCGCGCAGCCCTGGCCGTCGTGGATGGCGACGCCGCTCGCGCGTGGCCAGACACCGCGGCACTGGTACGCCTCTCCGTCCTGATCGAAGACCAAGCGGGTTCCATGGGGCGCCTGCTGTCCGCAACCTACCAGCAGCAGGCCGTTGCCCGGGTTCGCTATCTTCTCGAGAAGAGGGCTCCCGACGCAGCGCGCGTGCGCGAGATGCTCTCGGTGCTGCGGGCTGTGCCTGCGCCCCGCCCCTATCTCGGCGACGTCGACGTCTTCGACCGCTACATGATGCTCGATGGGTTCCTGCGTCAGCCTGGCGTCGTCCAGGCCGGGGCAGGCGTGCACCCTGCCTTGCGCGCGATCAATGTGCGCTACGACGAGGTGGCGATGCTGCTGCGAGAGCCCGATGGCGGTTCGTTCGAGGCGCTCGAGCAGGACGCGGCCGAGACGAAGGCACGCATCAAAGCGTTGAGCGACGAGATCGGCACACCCCTAGGGAAGGTGAAACAGGCCGCAGAGGCGATCGCGACGGGCGGCGCCAGCGCCGTGCGGTTGTCCGGTGAGGTATTGGCGCACATGGGCACGGCCGTCGTCCCGATGACGTTCCGGCACGTCTACCGGATGGAGACGCGGCGCCACGCCGCGATCGTCGCCACAGCGCTGCGCATCCACGCGCTCGAGCACGGCAGCTTCCCGGCGTCTCTCGATGCGCTCGTCCCGGATGTGCTCGAGGCGCTTCCCGTCGGCTCGCTCGACGGTTCCGCGGTGCCCTACCGCGTCACCGACGAGGGCTGCGTCGTCGGCAGCGAAGACGAAGACGAAGGCTGGGCCATCACGCTGACCAAGTAGCCGATACGCTCTTGGCTACGAGCGTGCCTTCTTCTGCTTGGCCTTGAGCGCACGGTGCTTCGCGACGTAGGCCTCGAGCAGGCCGAGCTGCTTGACGAAGTTTTGCTCTTCGGTGCCGGCGGGGCTCTTGAAGTAGGCGGCGGTGTGCGTCATGACGCCGCGCTCGCCTTGGGAGCGCGCGAACGAGGCCAGGCGTGCGAGGTCGAGCACCAGCGGCGCGGCGAGGGCGCTGTCGTTGCCCTGCCAGGTGAACTGCATCGACATGCGCGTGCCGAGGAAGCCCTCGAAGTGGATGTAGTCCCAGGCGACCTTCCAGTCGTCGAGGCTCGGGACGTAGTCGATCGTGACCTGGCTGTGCGTGTCCTCGTCGCCGAGGATCTGCTTCACCGCGCGGTCCTTCGAGCGCGTCTTGCTCTCGCGCGCGTCGGGGTCGTTCAGCACGAAGCCGTCGCGGTTGCCGAGCATGTTGTAGCCCTCCCAGGAGAGGACCTTGAGCGCGCGGCCCGCGAAGAGGGGGGCGAGGGCGGTCTTGACCAGCGTCTCACCGGTCTTGCCGTCGGCGCCCATGTGGGGCACGCCGCGCTCCTCGGCGAGCTGCGCGAGCGCGGGGATCGTGCTGCCGGGCGAGGGCGTGAAGTTGACGAAGGGGAAGCCGAGGTCGAGCGCCGCGTATGCGTTCAGGACGCTGCTCGTGAGCCCGGCGCGCGGGGCCGGCTCGTCGAGGCAGGCGCGGAAGGCGTCGAGGTCGGCGAACTCGATCGGGAGGCCGGCGGGCGGCTCGGTGCTCGAGACGTTGATCACGACGACCGTCTCGAGGTCGTGCTTCTGCTGGAAGGCGCGCAGGTCGGCCTGGATGGCATCCACGATCTCACCGGCGGTGTCGGCCGTGCCGACGTTTCCGCGCGTGGCGAGCTCTTGCACGGCGCCGCTCGGGTTGACGAGATAGCCCGGCTTGATGTCGCGGTCGACGGCGCGCAGGTCCTCGCGCAGGACCTGCAGCAGGGCGGGATCGAGGATGCCGGCGCGCTCGGCGAACTCGGCCGCGGAGCAGTGCAGGTCCGTGTCGCGGATCTCGTGGCCGCCGAAGACGAGGTCGTCCAGTGCGGGGAGGTCGAGGCCGTCGAGCAGCGGCGTCTCGGTCAGGAGGCCGACGGGCTTGCGGAAGCCGCGCGCTACGGCGCGGGCGCCCACGATGGTGAGGGTCGAGACGGCGCCGCAGGCGCCGATGAGCCACACCCCCGTCTTGCGTCGTCCGCCGTCCTGTGTCGCGTCGTGCCGGGACGTCATCGTCGATCTCCTTCGAGCTCGTAGTACCGCTCCACCACGTCCCTGCGGTGCGGCGGAACCGGTGCGCGCGGGTCCAATGCCCGGAGCGCCACCGCGTCCCGTCGTTGGTCTTCGGCCCGGTCGGCCGGACCGAGCGTGTTGTTGAGCGCGCGGGCGAGGCGCTCGGCGACGTTGCCGCCGCTCGCGAAGGCCGATTCCAGCGGCGTCCCGGCCGCTGCGTCGGCCGCCGCCTTCCGGAGCTCCGGGTCCGCGAGCCGGTCGGCGAGGTCCGCGGGGTCCACGAGCTCGTCCGTCGGCAGCTCGAGGGCGCGGGCCACGGCCTCGGCGCGCGCGCCGACGGCTTCCGTCTCGACCGCGGCGTCTTCCAACGAGGCCGCCGTGTCGGCCGGCGGGGCCGCGGCCGACGCCGCGGCGGGGGCTGCGGGCGCGGCGGCGGTTGCCGGTGCCGCGTCGCTCTCCGCGGTGCTTGCCGCGGACGCCGGAAGCGCCACGAGGGCGATGCCTGCCACGAGCACCGAGCCGACGAGCAATGCGAGTCCCTTGGGCGGCAGCAGCCGCACCGTCGGGGGCGTAGCGAGGGCCGGGGCGGCCCAGGCGGCCTCGGCGCCGCGCGGGCCTTCGACCGTGGCCGCGGTGAGGCCGCGCTCATCGAGCGCGCCGACGCGGTCGAGCGCCCAGGCGGCGTCCGCCATGCGGACGGGCGCGAGGGCGCGGGCACGGCGCAGACCCATGACGAGCCCGATCGCAGCGCCGGCGAGCACGCACCATGGCGCGAGCGGGGCGGCGGGGGCGAATGCCGGCACGAGGCGGCACGCGAGAGCCGGGACCGCGCCCAGCAGCACGCCCGCGGCGAGCCGCGGCAGCAGCACGCCGAGACGCGCGCGCCGCGTGCAGCGGCGCGCGAGGCGCTCCGCTTGCGCGGGCCAGCTCGTCACGGCGGTGGGCATGCGTTCCGTCATCGCGGGGCTACTTCGGCTTCTCCTCGTCCATGGCCGGACGGGCGCCGTCGCCCTTCACCTCCATCGGCGTGCGCGAGAAGATCAGCTCGAGCATGAGCTGCCCCTCTTCCTTCGGCTTGGGGATGCGCGCGAAGTTGTACTGGTAGTTGTTGGCGGCAGCCGAGGCGAGGGCGACCTCCACCAATGCACTGCGGTTGGGCCACACGCTCGTGATCAAGCCGCTCTGCTCGGTCAGGATCGCCGGGTCGCCCGTCTCCGGGTCCTCGAAGCGCATCGATCCCGTGAACTTCAGGCAGTCCTGGGGCAGCACATTGCCCGTCGAGGGATCGATGACCCAGTCCGTGGCGCGGGCGACGTGCTCCGTCTCGCCCTCCATCCACTTCACGTAGAGGTAGACCGTGTCGCCGGTCGGGAGGATCCAGCGCGGGCGCGGATCCTGCGGGTTCGCGTCGGGATCCGGGTGGCCCGGCTTGCCCTCGGCGAAGCCGGCCGCGAGCATGCCTTTGTAGAGCGCGGTGGGGAGGCCCGAGAGTGCCTGGTAGGGGTTCTGGTTCACCTCTTCGGGCGTCTTGTTCCCGACGATGTGCACGAGCGTCTCGTGACTCGCCTCGGGGAAGCGCGCGATGAAGTACTCGATCGGCATCGAGGTGTTGGGCGAGAGGTTCAGGAATCCCCGCACCGTGACCTTGCCGTCTTCGACGAGCACCCCGAGCTGCGCCGCCTGGTCCGTGAGCTTGCGCCGCGCCGCGTCGTCGAGCGGCTTGTCGGCGGGGGGCAGGTCCGGCGCGAAGGCGCCGGCCGTTGCGCCCGAGCCGAGGCCCTTGATGATCCGGCGCGTCGTGTGCTTGATGCGCCCGATCTCCTTCTTGATCTGGAGCAGGTCGGTCGCGATCTCGTTGTAGGTGTCGTAGCTGTCGTCCTCGAGCTGCTGCATCCGCTCGATCAGGTGGTCGAGCTTCTTCAGCGCGTCCTTCGAGGCGAGGGCGTCGTTCGCCGGAACGGCGGGGCTCGCGTCGCCCGGCGCACCGCGGGGCGTGGCACCCGGGGGTCGCCCGCGCGGGGCCGTCTGGATCTGCTCGACGGCTTGCTCGACCTGGGCCAGCCGGTCGGTGGTCTGGCGCAGGAAGAAGATCATGCCCACGGCCGCGACGAAGGTGGCGACGGAGAAGGACAGGGCGAGCTTGTCGTTCATCGCGCGGGCTCCACGTACAGACGCAAACGGCCAGTATCCCCGCCGGTTCGTCCGCATGCGGGGCCGGCGCAGCCTATCCGTAATCCCGCCGTCAGAAACGCGCAGCGCTGGTACCGGGGAAAACTGCGGCAAGCTGTGACCGTGGCGGTCACGTCACGGTCGCAACTTGCCGCAGTTTTCCCCGGTACGTTCGCTGCAGGTTAGTCGTCGGCCTTGGGGGCGGCTTCGCCGCTGTCGGCGGTGCCGGTGTCCTCGGCGGCGACCTCGACCGGCTCAGGCTCGGGCGGCGGGGTCTCCTCCTCCTTGCGCTCGTGCTCGAACCAGATGCCCTTGCCCTCTTCGAAGTGGACGCGGACGATCGTGCGCTCGCTGAAGTGACCGCGCAGGACCTCCTCGGAGAGCGGGTCTTCGAGGATGCGTTGGATTGCGCGACGCAGGGGACGCGCACCGAACTCCGGGTTGTAGCCGGCGTCGATGATGTGCTCCTTCGCCGCCTCGGAGAGCTCCAGGAAGATGTTCTTCTCCTCGAGACGCTCGGAGAGGCCGCGCGTCTCGATCACGATGATGTCCTGCAGGTCCTCGCGCGTGAGCTGCTTGAAGACGATGATCTCGTCGACGCGGTTGAGGAACTCCGGACGGAAGTGGCGCTCCACCTGCGACATGAGCTGCTCGCGCATGCGCGTGTGGGTGCCCTCCTCGGACTCCTTGGAGAAGCCGAGGCCGCTCTGGCCCTTGATCGCCTCCGCGCCGATGTTGCTGGTCATGATGATGACCGTGTTGCGGAAGTCGACGTGGCGGCCGAACGAGTCCGTGAGGCGCCCCTCTTCCATGATCTGGAGGAGCATGTTGAAGGCGTCGTGGTGCGCCTTCTCGATCTCGTCGAAGAGCACGACGCAGTAGGGGCGACGGCGCACCTGCTCGGTGAGCTGACCGCCCTCCTCGAAGCCGACGTACCCGGGAGGCGCACCGACCAGACGGCTGACGGTGTGCTTCTCCATGTACTCGGACATGTCGATCTGGATGAGCGCGTCGGGGTCGCCGAACATGAACTCGGCAAGCGCCTTCGAGAGGTGCGTCTTACCCACGCCCGTGGGGCCCAGGAAGATGAACGAGCCCATCGGCCGGCGCGGGTCCTTGAGACCGCTTCGGCTGCGGCGCAGCGCGCGCGCGATGGCCTTGATCGCGTCGTCCTGGCTGACGACGGTCTCGTGCAGGACCTCCTCCATACGGAGCAGGCGCTCGGCCTCGGCCTTCTCGAGCCGCGTGAGCGGGATGCCCGTCATCTTGGAGACCGTCTCGCGGATGACCTCCTCGTCGACGACGCCGGTGTTGTTCTGCGTCTGCTCACGCCACTCGCGCAGCATCTGGTCCTTCGTGCGGCGCACCTTCTGCGCCTGGTCGCGCAGCTGGGCGGCGCGCTCGAAGTCCTGCGCGGCGACGGCCTCGTCCTTCTCGCGCTCCAGGCGCCCGATCTGGGCCTCGAGCTCCTTGAGGTCGGGCGGCTGCGTCATCGAGCGCAGGCGCACGCGGGCACCGGCCTCGTCCATGACGTCGATCGCCTTGTCCGGCAGGAAGCGGCCGTTGATGTAGCGCGTGGAGAGGTCGACCGCACCCTTGAGCGCGTCGTTGGTGAACTTGACGCGGTGGTGGGCCTCGTACTTGTCGCGCAGGCCGAGCAGGATCTCGTAGGCCTCGTCCTTGTTCGGCGGGTTGACCATGACGGTCTGGAAGCGCCGCTCGAGCGCGCCGTCCTTCTCGATGTACTTGCGGTACTCGTCGAGGGTCGTGGCGCCGATGCACTGCACCTCGCCGCGCGACAGCGCGGGCTTGAGCACGTTGCTCGCGTCGATCGCGCCCTCGGCACCGCCGGCGCCAACCAGCGTGTGCAGCTCGTCGATGAACAGGATCACGTTCTTCGAGCGGCGTACCTCGGTCATGACCGCCTTGATGCGCTCTTCGAACTGACCGCGGTACTTCGTGCCGGCCACCATCATCGCGAGGTCGAGCACGACCAGGCGGCGGTTGCGCAGCAGCTCCGGGACGTCGCCCGACATGATCGACTGGGCCAGGCCCTCGACGATCGCCGTCTTGCCGACGCCGGCCTCGCCGAGCAGCACGGGGTTGTTCTTCGTGCGGCGGCAGAGCACCTGGATCACGCGCTCGATCTCGAGCTTGCGGCCGATGACCGGGTCGAGCTTGTTCTCGCGCGCGTACTCGGTGAGGTCGCGGCCGAACGCGTCGAGCGCCGGGGTCTTCGACTTGCCGGCGGTCTGGCCGCCGCCGGTGCCCGCGCCGACCTCGGTCGGGTCGTCGCTGGTGTCCGGGTCGGAGGGGTCGGCGCCGAGCAGCTCGAGCACCTCGTCGCGCACGTCCTCGAGGCGAACCTTGAGGTTGCGCAGGACCTGCGCGGCGATGCCCTCGTTCTCGCGGATCAGACCGAGCAGCAGATGCTCCGTGCCGATGTAGGTGTGGCCGAGGTTGCTGGCCTCCTCGAGGGAGAGCTCGAGCACCTTCTTCGCGCGGGGCGTGAAGGGCAGCTGGCCCATCGTGACCATGCTCGTGCCGTTGCTGACGAGCTTCTCCACCTCCTGGCGGATCTTCTTCAGGTCGATGTCGAGGTTCTTGAGGACGGACGCGGCGACGCCGCTGCCCTCCTGCACCAGACCCAGCAGGATGTGCTCCGTGCCGATGTAGTCGTGGTTGAACCGCTGGGCCTCCTGGCGAGCCAGGCCCATGACTTTGCGAGCGCGATCGGTGAAACGGTCGAACATAGGATCTCCGGCCCGATTGTGGACCCGGGCAGCCCCGTTGCCCCCTCTGGATACGACCGTTTGAAGGTGGTGTTCGGCCGGGCCGCGTGCCGGTGCGGCAACCGTCCGACGCGCAGCGTGCCAAACCGACATGCCAACGCGATTCAGAGCGGGTGTACACAGCCTAGACGCAGATCGCGTGCCGGGGGATTCGACCTTCGGCCCGGGACGCCGGACCGGCTCAGCCGTCGGCGGGCGCGAGCAGATGGGGCGCGAGGCGCTGGTAGGCCGCGTCGAACTGCGCGTACGCGCCCGGCTCTGCGTATTTCTGCGAGGGCGCGTTCACCTTGGCCGCGATGTCGGTCGTCCAGGGACGTCCGGCTCGGGTCGCATGGGCACGCAGATGCTCGTTCAGGCGTCGGTGCGCGTTCGACCACCCGGTGTGGGCGCGCGCCCAGGCGCCCGCGGTGAACGCGTCCGGCGCGTCGATCACGCGCAGCAGGGCCTCGGCCAGCTCGTCGTCCGCCGCCAGGATGCCCGTCTCCGCGTTCACCTGCTCGAGATCGATGCCCTTGTGCTCCGCGTAGACGATGACGGGTGTATCTACGAAGAGGCTCTCGTAGACAGAGCGGTTGCTGCCCTCCTCGCGCGAGAGGAGGACCGACACGCGCGAGAGCGCGACCAGCCGACTGACCTCTTCCTGGGGGATGTCCTCGTGGAAGGTGACCTCGGCTTCGACGCCGTGCTTGCGTGCGAGCGCTTCGACGCGCGAGCGGGGCCAGCCGAGGGGGTAGCCGATGAGCGCCGCGGTGAGCGCGCGCCCGCTCTTGCGGCGCACGCTCGCCATGGCCTGGAAGAGGAGCTCGTGGCGCTTCAGCCGATCCCAGGAGGCGACCATCGCGATGTCGAACTGCTTCGGTTCGTCGGGTAGGGGCTGGAAGCGCTCGAACGGCACCCACTCGCCGGAGCCGACGCGGACCGGCGTGAGGTTCGCGTCGAGCGCCTCGAACCACTCGAAGTCCACCCGCCGCGGCGCCATCACGTGCACGTCCAGGTCGCTGCCGAGCCACGGCAGGAAGCGCGCGTCGGCCGCACCCCAGTTGCTCGTCTCGAGGACGAAGGTCCAGTCCTCGGCGAGCGCCGGGAGGTCGAGGTACGCCGCGGCGAACTCGATCGTCTCGTGGAACATCAAGAGGATCACGCCGCGTTCGCCCGTCTCGTCGTCGGGCGCCTTGAGCACCATCAGGTCGCCCTGCCGCTCGGGCGTATCGCCTTGCTTGGCCCACAGGAAGCGGACGCGGTTTTCGATCGGCTCGGCGTTGTAGCGGTCGTGCCCGATGCGCCCCTCGGGAGCGGCCAAGAGCGACGCCCGCAACACGTTGCGCTCGATCTTGCGCAGCTGGTCGCCGTCGTAGCAGGACGCGCGGATCAGCCGCCGCACGACGGCGCGGCGCTTGGGCGTCCAGACCGACGGCGGCAGGTGCTTCTCGGCGCGCAGCAGCACACGCGCCGCGGCGTACAGGCGGCCGGCGCCCTCCTCGCGCCGGGCCGCGCGCAGGCAGCTGCGCGCATAGAGCCGCTGCAAGAGCGCCGACCGGCGGACGCGGTCCTTGATCCAGGTGCGCGGCAACGACGTCTCCTTCACGCCGGCGGCGCGGCGACGACGGGCATCCTACGCCCGGATGCCCTCACTCCCCGAGGAAGCGTGCCTCGGCGATGCCGGCGAGCGTCTCGAGGTCGTTGTCCTTCTCGAGCCGGTCGAGGAACGCCTCGTCCATGTCCGGGATGCGCTCGAGCAGCTTGCGCGCGCGGGCCCAGAGTTGCATCCTCCGTTTCGCCGTGGTCGCGAGGTAGAGGTCCGTCACGAGCTCGGCCAAGCGCTGCGAATCGATGGCGTCGCGGTTCTGGTAGTAGCGCTGGATGACCTTGCGCTGGTACGCGGTGAGCTGCTTCTTCGGCACGGCCGTCCTCTAGCTGAGCGTCTGACGCACGAAGGTCGCGCGACGCACGTCGCGGTCATCGGGCTCGAGCGCGCGGCCTTCCATCTTCTGCAGATGCGCCGGCTGGGTCAGCACGAAGAGCTCGTTGACGCGCGGCAGGGCGACGTCCGTGAGGATCTTCATCACGACGCCGAGCCGCACGGCGCTGAGGTAGGTCATCGCCTCCTCGCTCGTGAGGCTGCGCGCGGCGCGCAGGATCGCGAGCGCGCGATGGCACTTGTCCTCGAGCTTGGTGCGTCCGCGCGTCGAGAGCTCGTCGCGGCACTTGTCCTCGTACTCGAGGATGCGCGGGAGCATGCGCTGCAGGCTGTCGAGGATCGACTCCTCGGACTTGCCCAGCGTGATCTGGTTGCTGATCTGGTAGAGGTCGCCCGAGGCCATCGTGCCTTCACCGTAGAAGCCGCGCACGGTCAGGCCCGTGCGCTGGGCCGAGCGGAAGACGCGCTCGATCTGCTTCAGGTGCACCAGGGCCGGCAGGTGCATCATCACGGACGCACGCAGGCCCGTGCCGACGTTCGTGGGGCAGGCCGTGAGGTAGCCGAACCGGCTGGATGCCGCGAACTCCACCATGCGCTCGAGCTCGCGATCGAGCTCGCTCGCCAGGCGGTACGTCTCATCGAGGGCGAGGCTCGCGCGGATCACCTGCAGGCGCAGGTGGTCCTCTTCGTTGACCATCACCGCCGCCACCTCGTCCGAGCCGAACGCGACGGCGCGCGGCCCCTTCGAGGACTCGAGCTCGCGGCTGATCAGATGCCGCTCCACGAGGAAGCGACGGAGCATGCGGTCCGTGTCCTCGAGGTCGACGTAGAAGGTCTGCGGCGCGAGCTCGAGATGATCGAGGCACGGCTGCAGGCGATCGACGATCTCCTGGCGCTGCACCTCGCTCGCGCGGCCGAGGAACGGGAAGCCGGCGAGGTTGCGCGCGAGCCGCACGCGCGACGAGATGACGATGTCGGAACGTCGTCCTTCGCCCCGCAGCCATTCGCCGCCGCGACTGTCGAACTGGCCGAGCTCCACGTCCATCGCGTCAGGCGCTCGTCCAGGGACGCCCCTGCTTCGACGCGCGTTCGATCTCGGCGATCTCGTCGCGCAGCCGCGCTGCGTCCTCGTACTTCTCCTGCTCCACGGCTTCCTGCAGCTCTCGGCGCAGCTGCAGCAAGCGGTCGCTCACGGTCGTCTCGACCTCGTCTTGACCGTGGGGCAGGCGACCGACGTGACGCTGTGCGCCGCCGTGCATCTTCTGGAGCAGGGGGACCAGCGCCTCGCGGAACACCTCGTAGTCCCGCGGGCATCCGAAGCGACCCTTGGAGCGGAACTCCTCGAACGTGATGCCGCAGTGGGGGCAGCTCTCCGCGCGCGCCTGGATGCCGCGCGCGACGTCCATCAGGTTCGCGACGAAGCCGCCCTCGTTGGCGACGCCGTGCGCCGCCGCGCACGCTTCGCAGACGTGGGTCTCCACCTTCTTGCCGCCCGTGAGATCCGTGTGGTGGATCGTCGCCGGGTTGACGTGACAGATCTGGCAGGTGTTCGACGACATGCAGGCCGGAGACTACCACGCCCCGTGCGCCCCGCCCCGCTCCGGGCCCGGACGCGGTCGACACGACCTTTACAGATGCATGGCGCCCAGCACGGCCGCGCGGAACGCCTCGCCGCGGGCGACGAACGAGGGGTAGTCGTCCAGGCTCGAGTAGCCGGGCGAGAGCAGGACCACGTCGCCGGGGGCGGCCAGCTCGCGGGCGACCGCCACGGCCTCCTCCATGTTCGTACGAATGGCGGTCGGCGCGCGCAGCCCGATGCGGCGCACGAGGTCGGGACCGGTCGTGCCGATGCCGACGACCGCCTTGGCGTGCGCCACCACACCGTCCACCAGCTCGGTCGGGTCGACGCCCTTGTCCTTCCCGCCGAGCAGCAGCACGACGGGCCGCTCGAACGCGGCGAGGGCGCACAACGTGCTCTTGGGGTTCGTGGCGTTGCTGTCGTCCACGTACAGCACGCCGTCCACCTCCTCGACGGGCTCCATGCGGTGCGGCAGGGGATCGGTCGCCAGGGCGCCCGCGCGAACGGCGGCCGCCGTCGTCGTGGGATCGACGAGCGCGGCCGTCGCCGCGGCGAGGGCGTTCTGTGCGTTGTGGCCGCCGAGGAGGCGCATCCCCGCGAGGTCCACGGTGTGGGCGCCGACACGGACCGTCCCGTGGTCCAGGACCGCGTCGCCGCCGACGCCGAAGGTGATGCGCCGTGCGTCGCCGGCCTGGGGGTAGCCCGCTTCGCGCACGCCGGGGTCGTCGGCCGGGAGCACGGCGACGTCGTCCGGCGTCTGGTACTCGAGCGCGGCCCGCTTCGCGTCGGCGTAGGCGGCCATGGTCCCGTGGCGGTCGAGGTGATCCTCGAAGAGGTTCGTCACCACGGTGACGTGGGGCGAGCGACGGACCTGCCGCGTCCACCAGAGCTGGAACGAGCTCATCTCCAGCACCACCCGGTCGTCCGGACGCATGTCGGGGAGGGCGCCGATCAGCGGGCGACCGATGTTGCCGCCGAGATGCACGGCGTGCCCGGCCGCGCCGAGCATGTGGGCCAAGAGCGTCGAGGTCGTGCTCTTGCCCTTCGTTCCGGTCACGCCGAACACGGGCGCCGGGCACCGCTGGAGCACCACGTTCATCTCGGTCGTGACGGGGATGCCGCGCTCGAACGCGGCGGCTACGACCGGATGGTCCGCGGGAATCGCCGGGCTCACGATCACCGCCGTCATGCCGTCCAGGAGCTCGGTCCCCTGAGGCCCGAAGACGACCTCGGCGCCGAGGGCCTCGGCCTCCGCGGCGGGCTCGGCCAGGGCCTCGCGCGGCTGCGCGTCTGCGATCCGGCATGTCGCGCCCTCGGCGGCCAGGAAGCGCGCCGTCTCGACACCGCCGCCGAAGCGGCCGAGGCCCAGGACCAGGACGTGGCCACCGGTGAAGGTGTCGATCGACGCGGCCGGCGGCCGACCGACGAGGTCCGGTGCTCTCATCGCTCCGGCACTCCCCGCGCGGCCTCCTCGCGCGCGCGCTCGGCGAAGCCGCGTGCCTTTTCCAGCGTGGCGCGCGCCTCCGGATCGCCCGGACGCGGCGGCAGCGGCTCCAGCTCGATGGTGCGCGTCCAGCGCTTGGAGCGGCCCAGGAGCTCGAGCGGCAGGTCCACCAGCGGATAGCCGTCGGCCTCCGTGGGGACGCGCAGCTGCGTGGCGACGGGGACGTAGCCCGGCTTCTCGACGCGCACGTCGAAGTAGCGGTAGTGCGTGAACGGCACCTCGACGGGCGTCAGCTTGTCCTGCTTGACCTGGTCGACCCAGATCGTGGCGCCGGGCGGGTTCGTCACGATCTCGAGCGTGCGCGACGTCGAGCAGCCGGCGAGGACGCAGAGCGCCGCCGCGAGGAGCAGGGCGGTCGATCGGCGCGTCGGGGGGGGCGGCGTCTGCACCCCGCGAAGATACAATCCCGCGCGGCCTGTCGACGGTTCGGAAAGCGAGGTCTCGATGCGCGCGTGGATCGCCCTGCTGCTCGCCGTGGCTCTCGGCGCGTGCGGCGAGGAGCTCGAGCCGGTCGGCGATGCCCCGAGCGACCTGCTGGACCGCGAGCCGCCGAGGATCGAGGACTTCGCGCCCTTCGATGACGGGCTCCCCCCCGGCACGCCGCGCATCGGCCGGTTCCCGCGCTCGCAGTTCCACATCGACCACGACCGCTTCCTGCCGGCGACGGATCCGAAGACGATGCCCGGCGCGGACGTGCGCTTCTTGAAGCCCGAGGACGAGGTGTACGGCGTCCTGCTCGACGGGCATGCGCGTGCGTATCCCGTGCGCATGATCTCGTACTACCACGTGGTCAACGATCGGATCGACGGCGTGCCCATCGCCGTCACCTACTGAGTGATCTGCTCGTCGGGGATCACCTTCGATCCCCGGGTCGGCGGTCGCCGGCTCACCTTCGGGTTCCACGGGATCTTCCAGGGCACCGCCGTGCTCTACGACCACCAGACGTCGTCGAAGTGGATGCACCTGACGGGCGAGTGCTTCGAGGGCGAGCTCGAGGGCACGTTCCTCGAGCGCGTGCCGACGGGCCGGCACACGACCTGGGCCGACTGGCTCGCCACGCATCCCGCGACCGACGTCCAGATGCCGGATCCGCAGTACATGGGGCGCCGTGGCGACCGCGGGTACTTCCCCGAGGCGGCGAGCCGTCGCGGCGGCAAGCATCTGCCGCAGTTCTTCGCCGAGACGATCCAGACGCGGAACGATCAGCTCCACCTGTGGGACCTGGTGTACGGCGTCGTCGTCGGCAAGAGCCCGCGCGCCTATCCCTTCAAGGCGCTGGCCCGGCATCCGGTCGTCGAGGAGACGCTGCACACCCTGCCCATCACGGTCTGGTACGACGCGCGCTCGGGGAGCGCCGCGGCGTTCGACCGCCGCGTCGGGGCGCGCACCCTGACGTTCCGCGAGGCGGGCGACGGCCGGCGCCGGGACACCGAGACGAAGAGCCTCTGGACGATGGACGGCGTTTGCGTCCGGGGCCCGCTCAAGGCCACGCGCCTCACGTCGGTCTTCGGCCTCCAGGCCGAGTGGTACGGCTGGTACGCCAACCACCCCCGCACGACCGTCTGGTCGCCGTGAGCCGCCGGCCGCCGAAATCGGCCTCGCAGGTACCAACAGGACGCGAATCGAAGCCGGTCAGGACCCGGCTGGACGGGTTCGCTCGATCGGCCCGGCGGATAGACTGCCGTCCGATTCGAGGGTGTCGGGGTAGACGATGGGACTGTCGCGAATGACGTTCAAGAAGCGGTTCGTGCTGATCGGTGCACTGTTCGTCGTCGGCTATGCGGCGATGCTGCTGATCAGCTGGGGCATCGTCGAAGAGGTGCGCATCGGCGGGGCGACCTACGAGCAGGTGGTCACCGACAAGGACGTGATCGCCGACGTGCTGCCGCCGCCGCGCTTCATGATCGAGCCGTACCTGCTCTGCTACGAGATCGCGACCACCGACAACGCGATGGACCGCGGACCCATGATCATGGAGCTCAAAGCGAGCTTCGAGATGTACGACGAGCGCGGCGCGTACTGGGCCGAGCGCATCGACGACCCCAAGCTCCGGAAGCTCCTGCTCGAGACCTCCGCCGGTCCGGTGCGCGAGTTCCAGGAGATCGTCGAGAACGAGTTCCTGCCCGCGCTCAAGGGCGAGGGGGACTGGGAGCCGCTCGACGTGATCACCTCCCGCCTCGAACCGCTCTTCTCGGCGCACAAGGCGGCGGTGAAGCAGACCGTGGCCGTCGCCGAGCAGCGGATCCGCAGCAACGAGCAGAACGCGCGCGACGCCGTCGAGCGGGGACGGCTCTTGGCGATCATCGTTGCCGGCGCCTTCGGCGTCCTGCTCCTGGGCGCCGGGCTCTGGACCGGACGCGCGATCCTCGCGCGCATGCGGCGCATCAACACCCGCGTGCGCGAGCTCGCCGAGGCCGACGCGAACCTCGCTGCGCGTCTGGACATGGAGCGTGGGGACGAGGTGGGGGAGCTGGCCGGCTGGTTCGACCGCTTCCTCGAGAAGATCGCCGGGCTCGTGAAGGCCGTGCAGCGCTCGAGCGTGCAGCTGACGAGCACCGCCACGCAGATGGCCGCCACGAGCCACGAGCAAGAGGCCACGATCAACCGCTTCGGCGCGTCCACGACCCAGATCGCGGCTGCGACGAAGGAGATCTCCGCCACCGGCGTCGAGCTCATGCAGACCATGGGCGAGGTCGGCGACGTGGCGCGCGAGTCCGCTGACGTTGCCACCGCGGGGCGCGAGTCGCTCTCGGGCATGCAGACCTCGATGGGCACGTTGGCCGACAGCAGCGCGTCGATCTCGACCAAGCTGTCCGTGATCAACGAGAAGGCCGCGGACATCGGCGTTGTCGTGACCACGATCACGAAGGTGGCCGACCAGACCAACCTGCTCAGCGTCAACGCGGCGATCGAAGCCGAGAAGGCCGGCGAGTACGGCAAGGGCTTCCTCGTCGTGGCGCGCGAGATCCGGCGCCTGGCCGACCAGACCGCGGGCGCGACGCTCGACATCGAGCAGACCGTGGGCGAGATGCAGTCCGCCGTCTCCGCGGGCGTGATGGAGATGGACAAGTTCACCGAGCAGGTGCGCAGCAGCGTGGACCGGGTTCGGCAGGTGAGCGGGCAGCTCGGGCGGATCATCGAGCAGGTCGAGGTGCTGACCACGCGCTTCGATCTCGTGCGCGAGGGCATGACGAGCCAGTCCGAGGGCGCGATGCAGATCAACGACGCGATGGGCTCGCTCTCGGACAGCGTGCGCCAGACCACCGAGTCCCTCGGCGAGTTCACGAGCGTCGCGGAGAGCCTCAAGGACGCCATGCAGGGGCTGAAGGGCGAGCTCTCGGCCTTCCGTCTCGAGGAGTAGCCCCCGTCCCGTGCTCGCCCTGCTGATCCACGCCGGCTCCGACCGCTACGTCATCGATGCCCACGGCATCGTCGAGGTGGTGCCCAGCGTCCCGCTGCGCGCGGTGCCGTCGGCGCCTGTGGCGCTCGCCGGGATGCTCGAGTACCGCGGCCAGACGATTCCCGTCGTGGACCTGTGCCGCCTGCTCGGCGGTGCACCCTGCCGCGCGCGGCTCACGAGCCGGATCACCGTCTGCGACCTCGATACGAAGGGGCAGCTGGCGGCCCAGGGGCCGTCTGCGGGGCGACGCATCGGCGTGCTGGCCGAAGGCGTCACGCGCCTCGTCGAGGTCGATCCCGATGCGGCCGGCGCGGTCGACGGACCGACCACGGCGGACGTTCCCGCCCTGGGGCGGCTCGTGCCCTTCGAGGACGGCCTCGTCCAGCTGGTCCGCGTGAAGGACCTGATTCCCGACACGCTCTACGCCGAGCTCACCAGCGGCAACGCCGCTGCATCGGAGACGCCGTCGTGAGCCTCGAGCGGGTCGAGACGGTGCTGCGTACCTGGCTGGGCATCGAGCCGAAGTCCGTCGGCGCGGCGCTCTTCCGCGGCGCCGTCGAGCACGAGGTCGAGCGGACCGGCGCGGGCGACCTCGATGTGTACGCAACGCGGATCGAGGCGCGCGGCGACGACGCCAAGGCGCTCGCGCGGCGCATGCTCGTGCACGAGACGTGGATGTTCCGGTATCCGGCGTCGTTCCAGTACCTGGCGCGCATCGCGCGCGAGCGCAAGGCGGGCGGTCGCCTGCCCCTGCGCGTCCTCTGCGTCCCCTGCAGCACCGGCGAGGAGCCGGCCTCGATCGCGATCACGCTCGCGGACGCCGGGCTCGACGCGACCGACGTCGTGCTGGACGCCTTCGACGTCAGCACCGCCTCCGTCGACGCCGCGCGCGCCGGGTGGATCGGTGCCGCGTCCTTCCGGGGGTTCGATCCGACGAGCCGGCCCGACGCGATCCAGCTCGAGCACGGCCGCTACCGGCTCGCGCCCGCCCTGCGCGCGCGCATCCGTTACGGCGTGCGCAACATCCTCGACCCGCTGCACGGCGATAGCTCCGAGCGCTACGACGTCGTCTTCTGTCGCAACCTGCTCATCTACCTGACGCGAGACGCCCGGCGTCATGCGCTCGAGGAGATCGCGCGCGTGCTCGACGACGACGGCCTGCTCTTCCTCGGGCACGCCGAGGTGACGGCTGCGCTCGATCAGGGCTTCGCCGCCGTCGAGGCCCCGGGGGCCTTCGTGTGTGCCCGGTCGACCCGGGGAGCGCCGCCGCCCCTCCGCGTACGGCCGGCGCCCGCGTCGGCGAAGCGACCGCCTGCCGTTCGCGCCCGACGTGCGCCCGTCGCCGCGGCGCCGAAGCAGGCCCCGGCCGCGAAGGCGCCTGCGCCGGTCGCCCCGTCGCCGACTGCGTCCGGCCTCGAGGAGGCGCGACGTCTGGCCGACCGCGGCTACCTGGAGCCCGCCCTCGCGCTGCTCGAGGACGAGGTCCAGGCGGGCCGGGTCTCTGCGGCCCACTTCCACCTGATGGCCGTGCTGCATCACGCGGGCGGTCGGACCGGCCAGGCCGACGCGGCACTCGGGCGGGCGCTCTACCTGGATCCCGCGCACTACCCGGCGCTCGTGCAGAGTGCCCTGGCAGCCGAGGCGCGCGGCGACGAGGCCGCCGCCCGACGTTTCCGCGAGCGGGCGGCGCGCGCCGAGGCACAGGGAGGCGGTGACCCCCGATGAGCGCCCCGTCCTCCCGTGACGCCGCCGACCGTCTCCTCGATCGCGAGGGGCCGGCGCACTATCTCGACGCGTGGCGCCGCTCGCTGCGACGGCCGGTCTACGACGCGGACGCGGGGCAGTGGCGCGCGTTCGGCCTGTTCCGCATCGGCGAGGAGCGCTTCGCCTTGGAGACGGGGATCGTGCGCGAGGTGCATCTGCCGCGTGCCGTGCGGGCGCTGCCCGGTCGCACGAACGAGGTCTTTCGCGGGCTCGTGAGCTTGCGCGGGCAGATCCACCTCGCCGCCGACCTGCGCGCGCTGCTCGGCGTGAGCGCCACAGAGGAAGCCGAAGACGCGAAGCGCACGCGCATGCTCGTCATTCGCCGCGGGGACGCCACGTGGGCGTTCGCCGTGGACGAGGTGCTCGACTTCCGCCGCGTCGAGGTGAGGGAGGTGAAGCCCGCGCAGGTGACGGTGAGCAAGTCCGCCGTGCACTTCAGCCACGGCATGCTCGACCTGGAAGAGGGCAGCACCGCGCTGCTCGATGCCGAGCGCGTCTTCGACGGCCTGGCCCGGAGCCTCGCATGAGCGACGCCGGCGGCGACTTCAGCGGGTTCTCCCTGCTCGAGCTCTTCCAGGCCGAGGTGGGCATGCACGCCACCACGCTGGACGAAGGGCTGGTGGAGCTCGAGGGCGATCCGACGAACGCGGAACGCCTCGAGGCGCTCATGCGCGCCGCCCACTCGATCAAGGGGGCGGCACGGATCGTTGGCCTCGACCCCGCGGTGAAGCTGGCGCATGCGATGGAGGACTGCTTCGTCGCTGCCCAGGCGGGCACCCTGACGCTCTCGCCCGCGGCCATCGACGCCCTGCTGGCGGGTGCCGACACGCTGCGCCGGATCGGCGAGCTCGGCGAGGCCGATGCGCCGGGCTGGTTCGAGACGCATGCCGATGAGCTCTCCGCGCTCGTCGAGCGCATCGAGGCGGCCGGTGCCGGTGACGCGCCGGCACCGAGTGCGCCCGCTGCCCCGATCGCGGTCGACGCGCCCGACCCGGACGCCGAGCCCGCGGCGGCGCCGCCCGCGACGGACCCCGCGACGACCGACCGCCCGCTGCACGAGGTCGACGTGCGCGTACACGCGGAGAGCCTCGGCCGGATGCTCGCCTTCGCCGGCGAGTCCGTCGTGGAGGCACGCCGCCTCGCCTCCTACGCCGACTCGATGGACCGGCTCAAGCGCGCGCTGGCGCGCATGGCCAAGCACGTCGACCGCATGCAGGCCCAGCACAGCGGCACGGCGGACGAGCCCGCTCTCGATGCGCTGCGCGCCCAGCTGACCGATGTGCGTCGGCTGCTCGGCGAGCGACTCGAGACGCTCGAGCTCGCGGCGCGCCGCAGCGAGGACCTCGCGGGACGCCTGTATCACGAGGTCCTGCGCAGCCGCATGCGGCCGTTCGGCGACGGGGTCGGCGGCTTCCCGCGTCTCGTGCGCGATGTCGCCAAGGAGCTCGGCAAGCGCGTGCGCTTGACGATCGTGGGTCGCGACGTGCCGGTGGACCGGGACATCCTCGCGCGTCTCGATGCGCCGCTCGGCCACATGCTGCGCAACGCGCTGGACCACGGGCTCGAGACGCCCGACGAGCGCCGCGCCGCGGGCAAGCCCGAAGAGGGCACCCTGCGCCTCGAGGCGCGCCATGCGGCGGGCATGCTCGAGATCGAGCTCTCGGACGACGGGCGCGGGATCGAGCCGGAGGCGCTGCGCGCGAAGATCGTGGAGCGCGAGCTGATTCCCCCGGAGATCGCCGGCGACCTTTCCGTCGAAGAGCTGCTCGAGTTCCTCTTCCTGCCCGGCTTCTCGACGAGCACGGTCGTGAGCGAGCTGTCGGGTCGCGGCGTCGGCCTCGACGTGGTGCACACGATGGTGAAGGAGGCCGGCGGCGTGATCCGCACGGCATCCGAGCCCGGCAGCGGCACCCGCTTCCTGATGGTGCTGCCCATCACGCGCTCCGTGATCCGGGCCGCGCTCGTCTCGATCGGGGGCCAGCCCTTCGCCTTCCCGCTCAGCCACGTCGAGCGGCTCATTCGCGTACCGACCGATGCGCTGCACGAGGTGGAGGGACGCCAGCACTTCGCCCACGAGGGCGGCCCGGTGGGGCTGGTCCCCGCGACCGAGGTGCTCGGCCTGCCCACGCCCGGCGTGGACGACGAGGAGATCGACGTCGTGCTGCTGGCCTCGAGCACGGACCGCTACGGCCTCGTCGTGGACCGCTTCCTGGGCGAGCAGGACCTCGTCGTGCGCCCCCTCGATGCCCGCCTCGGCGACGTCGCCATGATCTCGGCGGCCGCGCTCGACGAAGAAGGCGACGTCGTGCTGATCATGGACGTGCACGACCTGCTGCGGTCGATCGACCAGCTGCTCCACGAAGGCCGCATGCGTAGCGTGCACGTGACGGCGCGCGAACGACTCGCGGTGGAGCGCAGGAAGCGCGTGCTCGTCGTCGACGACTCGATCACGGTGCGGGAGGTCGAGCGCAACCTCTTGACGAACCGCGGCTACGAGGTCGACGTGGCCGTCGACGGCAGCGAAGCGTGGAAGACCGTCCGCGCGAATCCGTACGACCTGATCATCACCGACGTGGACATGCCCCGGATGGACGGCATCGAGCTCGTACGTCGCATCAAGCAGGATGCGAGCCTCAGGCATCTGCCGGTCATGATCGTCTCCTACAAGGATCGCGAGGAAGATCGTCTGCGCGGGCTCGAAGCCGGCGCCGACGCCTACCTCACGAAGAGCAGCTTCCACGACGAGGCCTGGATCGCAGCCGTGGTCGACCTCGTCGGAGAGCCGACCGCCTGACCGGGACCCCGTTCGCCTCCATGCGCATCGCCATCGTCAACGACCTGAAGCTCGCGACGCGGGCGCTCTGCGACGTGATCGCGACCTTCGACGACTGCGAGGTGGCGTGGGTCGCGGAGGACGGTGTGGCGGGCGTCGAGCGGTGTGCGGCGGACGTGCCGGATCTCGTGCTGATGGACATCGTCATGCCGAACATGGACGGCGTGGAGGCCACACGCCGGATCATGCAGGCGACGCCGTGCCCGATCCTCGTGGTGACGGCCACCGTGGAGGGCAACCTCTCGAAGGTGTACGAGGCCCTCGGGGCGGGCGCCCTCGATGCCGTCGACGGACCGCGCTACGGCGCAGGCGGCGTGCTGGAGAACACGGAGCCGTTGGCCCGCAAGGTGCGAACGATCCGGCGGCTGCAGGGGCCGAGCGCCGCGCCGACCTGCCGCGAGCGCGCACCGGTTGCCGCGCCGGCCGCCGAGGCGGGCACCGACCGGCAGCACCTGCTCGCGATCGGCGCGTCCACGGGCGGCCCCGATGCGATCGGCACGCTTCTCGGCGGCCTGCCCGAGACGTTCGAGGCACCGATCGTCGTGGTCCAGCACCTCGACCGGCAGTTCGTGCCCGGCTTCATCGAGTGGCTCGGCAACGAGACCGGCCGGCGCGTCGAGGCGATCGTGCCCGGACGCGAGCCGGAGCCCGGGGTCGTGCTCGTGGCCGAGACGAACGACCACCTGGTGATGGGGCCGGGGGGGCGCTTCCGGTACCGCGTCGAGCCGTCGGACACGCCGTACCGGCCGAGCGTCGATGTGTTCTTCGACTCGCTGGCCGAGAGCGCGCGCTGGCGAGGCGTCGGCGTCGTGCTCACGGGTATGGGCCGCGACGGCGCCACGGGGCTGTTGCACCTGCGTGAGCACGGCTGGCAGACGTTCGCCCAGGACGAGGCGACCTCGGTCGTGTACGGCATGCCCAAGGCGGCGAAGGAGGCCGGGGGCGCGCAAAAGGTCCTGCCCATCCAGGCCCTGGGTGCGGCCATCGGCGACGCGTGGGTGCGCGCCGCCGCCGGGACCCGGGGCAACGGAAAGGGGACGTCGTGAGCGACGGCATGACCCAGGTTCGTCCGCCCGAGGCGCCGGAGGTCCTGCCGGAGGCGCACCTCACGGAGCACCCGATCAGCGTGCTGCTCGTCGACGACCAGCGCATCATCGGCGAGGCCGTGCGCCGCATGCTCGCCGTGGATGCCTCGATCCGTTACGCGTTCTGCGACGATCCGACGCAGGCGATTGCCATGGCGCGCGAGGTCGAGGCGACCGTGATCCTCTCGGACCTCGTCATGCCGCAGATGGACGGCCTCGACCTGGTCAAGGCGATCCGCGCCGAGCCCGAGCTCGCACGCGTGCCGTTGATCGTGCTGTCTTCCAAGGAAGAGGCCGAGACGAAGGCCAAGGCGTTCGAGCTGGGCGCGAACGACTATCTCGTGAAGCTGCCCCAGCCGCTCGAGCTGCTGGCGCGCATCCGCTATCACTCGGCCGGCTACATCTCCATGCTGCAGCGCGACGAGGCGTTCGATGCGCTCGAGCAGAGCCAGGCGATCCTGAAGGACGACCTCGCCCAGGCCGCGACCTACGTCGAGTCGCTCCTGCCGCCGCCGATCACGGACGGGGCGGTGCGCACGCGGTCCACGTTCATCCCGTCGGCGTCTCTTGGCGGCGACGCGTTCGGCTACCACTGGCTCGACGACGATCACTTCGTCGTGTACCTGCTCGACGTGAGCGGCCACGGCGTCGGCGCCGCGCTGCTCTCGGTCTCGGTGCTCAACCTGCTGAAGACGCAGTCGCTGCGGCGCGTCGACTTCAGCGATCCGGGCCAGGTGCTCGCGGGCCTCAACAACACCTTCCGGCCGGAGGAGCACGGCGGCCGCTTCTTCACGATCTGGTACGGCGTGCTGCACGTGCCCTCGCGCGTGCTGCGCTACGCCGGCGGCGGCCATCCGCCGGCGATCCTCTCCGCACCCGACACGGAGACGCTGGAACAGCTCGAGTCCACGGGGCCGATCCCGGGACTCGTCCAGGGCCTGCCGTACGACACGCTCGAGACCTCCCTGCCCGAGGGCGGACGCGTGCTCGTTTTCAGCGACGGGCTCTACGAGCTGCCGTTGGGCGACGCGCGCGTCGGCACGTTCGGCGGGATGGTCGCCGATCTCGAGAGCACGCACGGCGGCGACGTACCGCCGTTCGACCGCGCCATCGACCGCGCGCGCACCCTGGTGGACACCGCGGGCTTCCCCGACGACGTCAGCGTGGTCGAGATCCAGCTCGCGACCTGACGCGGTATGATCCCTCCTCCAGGGGGAGGGAGGTTCGCGTGACCCGGTCGCATGGTCCCGTCCAGCTGCACGTCCAGCCCGGGGTCAGCATGGACTGGGCGACCTTCCAGCGCGAAGCGCCGCCGTATTCGATCGCGCTCGACGGCTACGTCATCGGGCCGCCGGCGTTCTCGGAAGCGGGGCCGCATGCGAACTTCGACCACCACGTCGGTGTCGATCGCCTGGCGACGCGCAGCACCTGCATGCAGGTCTTCCTCGCGATCATGCTCGGGCTCTACGACGAGTTCTCGAAGGACGGGCGGCCCTTCGCCAACGTCTTCGTGAACGACGCCGACCAGGACACGTGCCTGGCGATCTGGCTGCTCGGGAACCCGGAGCGCACGAGCGAGGTGGGGCTGCTGGGCAAGTCCATCTCGACGCTGCTCATCATCGAAGACATCCTCGACTGCACCGGCGGCGCGTATCCCGTCAGCCCGGATCGGTTGAGCATCCGCGAGCAGGCCTGGATCTTCGAGCCCTACATGCGCGCGCGCACCGAGGGGCGGCTGGTCGGCATGGACGGGCCCACGATGCACGCGTTGATCGACGAGGTCTGCGAGCGCATCGACCACAGCGCCAACGAGACGCATCAGACGATCGACCTCGACGCGCGCTACGAGGAGATCGGCGGGGGGCCCGGCTGGCGCATGATCGTGGAGCACGGGCCGCATGCGCGCTCGGCGCTCTTCGCGGCCGGCATCCGCGCGTTCCTCGCCGTGAACGAGCGCGCGGACGGCGCCTGGACCTACACGATCGGGCGCATGTCGCCCTTCGTCGGGTTCCCGATGGTTCGCCTCTACGCGGCGCTGAACGAGGCAGAGGGAACCGAGGCCGGGCCTCTTGGCTGGGGGGGCAGCAACACGATCGGCGGCTCGCCCCGGGGCAGCGGCAGCCGGCTCAAGCCGGCCGACGTGGAGCGGGTGATCAACCGCACCATCGGCGGTGCGTCCTGGGCGTGATACGGCGGGCTACTTGTACGCCTCTTCCCAGTACTCCTCCCAGGCGGTTTGCATGGGCGCCGGGATGTCGGGCCGCTCGGGGCTGACCTCGAACGTCCGCTTGTTGTCGCGCCACCACGACTGCCACGCCGGCTTGGACGTGCCGCGGTCCTCGCCCGTGAGGATCACGAGCGCGACGCGCGCCGCGCCCATGAACGGCTGACCGCCCGAGGTGCGGGCCCCGCGCGGGTCGCCGCCGCCCAACGCCATTGCGTTGATCAACGCCTCGACCGACGCCTTCGTGCGGATGCGGGAGAGGCCCAGGATGCGGGCACGGCCCGAGGCCATGGTGAGCCCGCGGAACGGCTTGTCCGACAGGAGCTCCACGGACGACGGGTCCCCGTGGCGGCCGATCGCCTTGAGGATGCCCGCGTAGTACTCCTCGTGCTTGTAGAGGTCGCGGGCGCGCTTGAAGGACGAGTGCAGCACCTTGAGCGCGTCCTTGCTGGGCATCCAGCCGAGCGCGTCGATTGCCGCGTTGATCACGGTGCGGCTGCTCTTGTTCGAGCGGGCCGCCTTGCGGATGGCGCGCACCACCTTCTTGTCGACGATGCGCATGTTCTTGTAGATGGCCGCCTGGATGAGCGCCGCGTTCTTGCTCTTGCGCGCCGCGTCGAGGTCCTTGACCGCGGCGTCGATCTGGTCCTTGGTGGGCTCCATGACGAAGTCGTATTGGGGGAAGGGATCGGCGACCGCCGAGTCCCCGTAGGGCTCGCCCCAGAACGCTTCCCAACGCTCGCGCAGGAAGCTGGGGATCGCCTCGCGCTCCGGCTCGACCTCGAAGCCGTCCTTCTCCTCGCGCCACCACGAGGCCCACGCTGCCTTCGACGTGCCCTCGTTCTCGCCCGTCAGGACGGCGAGCGCCGTCTGGAAGTCGGGCATGAGCGGGAACTCCACGGTCCCCCGGGCCGAGCGCCGCGACGGACCGCCCTTCTGCATCATGGAGACGAGCGCGTCGACGCTCTCGGCGCTGCGGATGTTGCCGAGCGCGTAGACGCGCGCCTGCACCGTCTTCACCGTGGCGCCGTCGAACGGCTTGTCCGCCAGGAGCGCGACGGAGGACGGATCGCCGTGGCGGCCGATGGCCTTGAGCACGGCCGTGAACAGGCTCTCGTTCTTCTTCAGCCCGGCGTCGTTCTGCATGACGTCGTGGAGCGCTGCCAACGCCTCCGGCGCATCGCTCTGGCCGAGGTGCTTCGCGGCCGTCATGCGCGCCGGCGTGTCGTCGCTCTTGAGACGCTTGATCGCGTCGCTGAGCTCGTCGGCGTCCGCCGGGGTCGGCAAGGCCAGGAGCCCCACCAGTGCCACGATCACCGCCAGCCGAAGTCCGTTGCCTCGCATCGCTCTCCTCCCGCGCGGCGCCGCACGGGCGCGCCGGCAGAACCTACCGCGAAAGCCCCGGGACCGCCTACGAGCACCCACGACACACACGTGACGGCGGCATCGTCCGGGGCGACCGGAGCGGTCGCGATTCGGCCTCCCCGCGCACGGGAAACGGGCATCCGGTACCCCCACGCTCATAATGGACCGATTGCAGGCGTAGGGAGCTTCTCATGCTGCAGCACAGGCACGCGCGACGGGTCCTCTCGTGGTGCGCTCCGGCCCTCCTGATCCTCTCCGGATGCGAGGCCGCGACACCGGGACGCGTCCAAGGCGCTGGTCCGATGGGGCCGAACACGCCGTCCTACTCGATCGCGCAAGCGCCCGCCGGCGCCGCCGCGCAGCCCGTGCAGGCACCGGCACCGGCGCCCGCGCCGACCCCCGTGGCCGCGCCCGTCGCAGACGAACCCGCGCCCGCGCCCCTGGCGCCGCCGCCGGTCGTCGAGGCGCCGGCTGCTGCGCCCGCGCCCGCGGCTGCCCCGGTCACGCCGCCCGCGGACGACGACTTCACCTTCACCTTCGCCGTCGGCGACGAGATCGAGGTCTCCGTCTGGAACGAGAAGGAGCTCACCACGACGCACCGCGTGCTTCGCGACGGGACCATTCCCGCCAAGGCCGTGGGCAACGTGCGCGTCGTCGGCCGCACGATCGACGCCGTCCACACGGAGCTCACCGACAAGTACGCCGAGTTCCTCAACGACCCGCGCGTGTCGATCCGCGTGATCAGCATCTGGAAGGACCGCGTCTTCGTCGTCGGCGAGGTGGCCAAGCCCGCCGCCATCGCCATGCCCGCCCAGATGAGCGTGTGGGAAGCCATCACCCAGGCCGGCGGCTTCAACCAGGGCGTCGCCAACATGCGTACGGTCCGCATCATCCGCGAGACGAGCGCAGGGCGCCCCCAGGTCATCACGGTCAACGCCGAGTCGGTCATCAGCGGGCGCGCCCGCATGACGCAGCTGCGGCCCGGCGACCTCGTCTACGTCCATCCGACGAACCTGGCCGACTGGTCGCGCCGCCTCAACCAGCTGCTCTCGCCGATCGGCGCCATCGTCGGCAACGCGGCGAACGTGATCACGGCGGTAGCCGTCATCGACTGACGAGCCCGCGTCGGCTACACCTGTCGGCGCGATGCCCTGGATCCACGCGCTGCCGGACCGCCTCAAGAAGCTCTTCACGGAGGGCTTCTCCGTCATGGATCTCGCGGAGCCGCTGGTCTCGTTCGACGCGGACCGCCCGGCGGCCGACGTGCGCGCGTTCCTCGAAGCGCGTGACTTCGACGTCGCCGGTGTGCGTGTCGGCGGCTTGGTGGGCGGCTACGTCGAGCGCGCGGACCTCGAGGGGGGCACCTGCCTCGAGCACCTGAAGGCATTCGGCGCCGACGATGTGCTGGCCGAGTCGACCCCGATGCTCGAGACGCTGCGTGCGGTCGATTCGCGCGGCGCCTGCTTCGTCGGGGCCGTGGACCAGGTGGGGTGGATCGTCACCAAGAGCGACTTCGAGAAGCCGGCGCTGCGTATGTGGCTCTTCGGCATGATCACCATCGTCGAGTCGAAGCTGACGGAGGAGATCCGCAAGCGCTTCGAGGGCGATGCGTGGAAGGCTCAGATCTCCGAGGGCCGCCGCGGCCACGTCGAGCGCATCGCCGAAGAGCGCCGTCGGCGCGGCCACATGGTGGAGGAGATCGACTGCCTTCAGTTCGGAGACAAGGTGCACATCGTGCTGCGTCTCGAGAAGGTGCGCGAGCAGATGGGCCTGCCCTCGCGCGAGGCCGGCCAGCGCGCTTTCCGCCGGGTCGAGAGCCTGCGCAACGATCTCGCGCACGGGCAGGCGCTGCTCACGAACGCCTGGGATACGATCCTCGACCTGGTGCACCGCGCCGAGCGGTTGCTGGCCTGAAGGGAGGACGCGCGCGGATGGTCGAGGGTCCGACCGGCACGAGTCCCGCGATGCGGATGCTGAGCGCCTCCGCGCAGAGCCGCTTCGGCCTGCTCTTCCTCGTGCTGCTGCTGACGCTGCTCGTCCCGCCGCTGCTTCCCAAGCGCGGCGGGCTCCCCGGCCTCGTCCTCGTCGTCGGTCTGACGCTCGCCGTGCTCTCGGGCCTGTGGGCGGTCGCGGGGACGCGGCGTCAGGGCATGCTGGGCGTCGCCCTGCTGGCGGCCGCCATCGTGCTGACGTGGCTCGAGCAGGCGGTCGTGAGCGACGCGCTCGACATCGCGGCCACGGCAGTCTCCGCCGTGTTCGTCGGCTACCTCGCGTTCGCGACCCTCGCCTACGTGCTCCACGCCAAACGCGTGGACGCGAACGTCATCTTCGCAGCGCTCTGCGTGTACCTGCTGATCGGGTTCCTCTGCGGGGGCCTCTACTACCTCATCGAGCTCGTCGCCAGCGACCCCCGTGGCCTGACCGGCAACCTCTGGATGGACGACGCGCGCAGCGAATGCCTCTACTTCAGCTTCGTCACGCTCACCACGCTCGGCTATGGCGACATCTCGCCGATGGCCCATCCGGCGCGCTCGCTGGCCATCGTCCAGGCGTTGATCGGCCAGCTGTATCTCGTGACCCTGATCGCGCGCCTCGTGGCGCTGCACATCATGCATCAGCATGAGGAGGCCGGACGCTAGCCGCGCAGACCCGCGAGGGCGCCGGTCACGAGCAGGCGGAAGCGCGAGAACGTGAGATCGCTGCCGATGCACATGCGCGGCAGGGCGAGCCGGTCGCTCTCGGCGTCCACGAGCCCGTTCTCGGTGCTCAGGGCGAAGTCCACGCCTTCCGCCGTGACGGCGCGGCGCGCGCGCTCGTCGAAGTCCACGAGGCGACCGTTGGGGTAGGCGAAGGTCGTGGGCTCGATCCCGAGGTCCTTCCGCAGAACCTCGTGCGAGCCGTGGATCTCGCGCACGACGCGCGCGTCGTCGCATTGGGCGAGGATCGGATGGGTCTCGGTGTGCGCCGCCAGCTCGATCAGCGGTGACGCCGCAAGCGTCTTGACCTCGTCCCAGTCGAGGAGCGCGAACTCGCCGAGGCGGTCGGGCTTGCCGAGCTCGGCTTCCGCGGCATCGAGGAAGGCGTCGACGTCCTCGGGTGCGCGCGTCTTCAGTGCGTGCCAGCACGCCTGGATCGCCGCTTCCTTCTCCGCCGTGGTACGGATCGGCAGCGTGCCCAGGTCCAGCGCCGTCGCGTCGAGCGTGTAGACGCTGGTCTTGGCGATGGCGAGGTAGAGCCGGTCGGGCCAGAGGGCCGTGTCCGTGCCGATCACGCTCGTCGGGAGGTAGATGGTTGCCGGCAGGCCCAGCGACTCGAGCACCGGCAACGCGACGTCGAGGTTGTTCTTGAAGCCGTCGTCGAAGGTGATCGCGGCGGCGCGGTCCGGCAGGGCGCCGGCCTCGAGCTGCGCCACCGCCTCGCTCAAGGGAATCACGTTGTAGTGCTCGCGCACCCACGCGAGCTGACGCCGGAAGGCATCGACCGGCAGCTGGTGCCAGCAGAAGGGCCTGAGCGGCGTGCGCGAGACACCGTGGTACATGAGCACGAGCAGCTTGCGGCGGTTCCGCTCGCGGTAGCGGCGCGGCCAGCCGAGCGCGCAGAGCAGGGTCTCGGCCAGGCGCTTCACCTCGCCGTCCCCAGACGCGTCCAGAGCTCGGCCTGGATCGGCGCGATGCGGCCCCACTCGTGTGACGCGAGCGCGCGCTGGCGGCCTTGAAGGGCCCGCGCCTTGGCCGCGGCCGGATTTGCCAGCGTGTCGGCGCACGCCTTGGCGAACGCCTCGGCGCCGTCGGCGAGGGTGAGGCCGTCGCCGAGGTCGAGCCCCTCCGCACCGACCGTCGTAGAGACGACCGGTCGTTCCATCGCCAGCGCTTCCGGGATCTTGAGACGCGAGCCGCCGCCGATGCGCAGGGGCACGATCGAGATCGCGGCGCGGCGGACGAAGGGACGCACGTCGGGCACGTCGCCGTGTACAGCCACGCGCTCGAGGCCGGCAGCGCGCTCCGTGAGCCACGCCGGCGGGTTGCGGCCGACGATCGTCAGCTTGACCTCGGGATGGAGCGCTGTGAGCGGTTTCCAGACCTCGTCGAGGAACCACGTGGCGCCGTCGAGGTTGGGGCGCCAGTCCAGCGAGCCCACGAAGCACAGCTCGTTCGGGTCGACCTCGGCCTTCGGGTCGGGGGCGAAGTACGACGCGTTGACGCCGTTGGGCACCGTGATCACGTTCTCGTTGCCGGTCCAGCTCTTGATGTGCTCCGCATCCTTCTCGCTCACGGCCGTGACGGCGGCGGCGACGCGGAGCGCCGCCCGCTCGTAGCGTCGGACCTTCTTCCACTGCAGCCCGATGTAGCGGCGGCGGAGGAACGAGCGCTCGTTCTCGAAGTAGCGCCGCCAGATGTCGGCCTCGACGTTGTGGGCCGAGATACAGACGGGGCGGTGCAGGCCCGGCGGCACGTTCGCGGCCAGGGGCGTCCACTCGACGTGCACGAGGTCGAAGGGCGTGCGCTCGTGGGCCTCGCGGAGCGCCGCCTGCATGGGCTTCGTGGCGTGCGCCATGACCATGTAGGGCACGGGCTTGGGGATGTTGCGCAGGAGGTCCCAGGCGAACCGCAGCCCGTGCTTCTTGAGCGGCTTGCGCGGGACGGGCAGCGGCTCGATGCGCGCGTCGCGCGTCGCCTCGACGGCCGCGGCCGGCGTCGTGCCGTCGTCGTGGTACGCGAGCGTCACGTCGAAGTCCTTGGCGAGCCGCGTAAGCAGCTCCCACGTGCGGATGCGCTTGCCCGAGTCGGGCGGATGCGGCAGCGCTTCGTCGATGACGAGGACGCGCGTCATGGGCGCGGCACCCGGCTGATCATGCACCGCACCTTGCCGTTGGGCTCGGGCTCGATGCGCTCCACCGGGTGGGTGCGCCATTCCAGCTCGCCGAGGAAGATGCGGTCCATCCGTTCGATGTACACGCGCAGGTTCTCCTCGCGAAACTCCTTTGCGGGGACGTAGTACACGTCCATCACGCCGATCTCGTTCTGGACCATCTGGACGTCGACGATGCCGTGGGGGTCCAGCACGAGGCCGCGGTAGTCCGCGTTGACGCCGGGAATCAGGCGCCCCGAGGGCAGCACGATCACATCGGCCGTGCGGCCGCCGATCGAGGCCAGCACCGGATTCGGCGCGCCGCAGCGGGCGGGCGCGTCGGAGAGCGCGCCCACGTCGCCGATCTCGTAGCGGATCAGCGGCATGCCGCGGTTGAGCAGGTCGGTGACGTAGATCTCGCCGGTCTCCGGATTCGTCTCGAGGAAGACGCCGGCCGTGTTGATCAGCATCTCCTTCGTCTCGGGATGGTCGTACGTGATCCAGCCGTTCTCGCGCGAGCCGTAGAACGAGAGCACGTTCGCGCCCATGGCCTCGCCGATGCGGCGCCGGTGCGTCTCGAGGACCGGCTCGGCCGTGAGCACGACGACCGGGATGTCCAGCCGGACGCCAGTCTCGAGCGCGCGCTGCGCGATCAGGTCGGTGGCCACCGGGTAACCCTGGAGCACGTCCGCGTCGAAGGCACGCAGCGCCTCGATCTTCGCGTCCAGGCTCTCGGGCGAGAAGCTGCCCGAGTCGATGTCGAGGATGCGCTCGACGTGGCGCAGGATCGCATCCTCCTTCAGCGCGTGGAACGGGGTGCGCTCCTTGGCGGGCTTGTCCTGCGCCGCGCCCCAGACCCACGCCTGCTTCATGCCGACGTGCCAGCCCATGGCGCGGCGGAAGACCTGCGTGAGTGCCGTCTTGCGCGCGATGGCTTCGCGGTCCTGATAGAAGGGGATCGGCACGTTCGTGGTGCCGCCCGTCTTGCGCGTGATGAGGCGCTCGCGGTCGTAGGCGAGCGAGACCATGTCTTCGTAGCGCTCCACGATGTCGATGCGCGCGAGGCTCGGGATCTCCGTGAGACCCTCGGGCAGCGGCACGCGCCGCGGGTCGAAGCCGTGGGCGCGAAAGCGCTCGCGATAGAAGGGACACGTCTCGCCGGCGTGGACCAGGATGCGCCGCAGATCGCGGAGGTGGCGCGCCCGCAGCCCCTCCCGCGTGCGGCGGAAGAAGCGCTCGTAGTACGGCACGTAGCGGGAGGCCTTCTCGCCGCGCCAGCGCTGGAGCAGCGGCTGCACCATCCGGCCCATGACGGATCCGATGCCGGTGACGGGCGCCGTGCGCGCGCTCATGACGTCGTCTCCGCGAAGGCGGGTCGCTTCGAGAGCCAGCCCTTCAGGTAGCCGACGCCGAGCCCCGCGTGGATCACGAAGAACGCGGCCGGCAGGAACGGGAAGAGCACGGGGCCGCGTCGCACCGCCGTGAACGCCGACGCCACGAGGCTCAGCACGAGGTAGAGCGCGTAGGGCGCCGCGGCGATCCACGAGAGGGGCGAGGGCAGGAAGGGGGCGGCGGCCAGCACGGGCAGGCCGAGCACGAAGCCGGCGGGTACGAGCGACTCGAGCGTGAAGGCGCTCCTGTGCTTGCGGTGCAAGCGGGCGCGACCGAGGCCGTAGCGCACCATCTGCTTCCAGAGCGCGCGGAGGCTGCGGCGCGGCTCGTACTGCACCGCGAGGGCAGGGCTCGTCCAGGCGTCGAGGCCGGCGTGCGCGACGCGCCAGTTGAACTCGACGTCCTCGCACGCGTCGAAGGCCGGGTCGAAGTTGCCCACGGTCTCGAACACCTCGCGCCGGTACATGGCACCGGCGCTGGTCGGGTCCACCTGCCGCTCGTCGTCGTCGTAGATCGTCGTCTGGGTGCTGTGGCCGAACGGCGAGGTGCGCGCCGCCGAGATGGCCCGCGCCAGGATGCCTTCGTGGCCGGCCACGAGCGGCTGGGGGCGAGACAGGCAGGCGGCGCCCGTGCGCTCGAAGAGCGCGACCATGTCGGCGAGCAGCGTCTTCGTCGGCACGCGGCAGTGGCCGTCGACGTACGCGATGAAGCGGCCGCGTGCCGCCTCGGCGCCGATCGCCCGCGCGGCGGACGAGAGGCGCCGCGGATTCGTGAGCACACGGATGCGCGGATCGTCGGCAGCGAGGCCTTCGGCGCGGGCGACGGTGTCGTCCGTGCTCTCGCCGTCGACCACGAGGATCTCGAGCGTGAGCGCGCCGAGCGCCTGGGCCTGGAGGTCGCCGAGGACGGCCGCGATGTGGTCGCCCTCGTTGCGCACGGGCAGCACGACCGTGATGTCCACGGTGCCGGGCGCGGCCGGCTGATCCGCCCCGCGGCGGCTCGCCTTCGCTCCCACCAGCTGGCCTGTGCGCTCGTGCATCCCCTGGCTCGTCCGATTCGCGTCCCGTTTGCTTGCTGTCAGGCCGCGAAACCGTCGATGTACGGGATGCGGACCCCTACGCGTATCGACCAGATGGGGCCCGGACCTGGGAGGAAGCGCCGACATGATTCGCCGCCTGACCTGGCGATTCGGCGCGGAGCGGCGCAACCGGGGCTGGAAGCCCTATTTTCGGGAGCTCCAGCGGGTTGCGGCGCTCGCCCCGAAGGCCTTCCAGGCCTGGCAGGCGGAGCGGGTGCGGACGCATCTCGCCTGGGCGCGCGAGGCCGTGCCCTACTTCCGCGACCTCCCGGCGGACGCCGACACGCTCGAGGCCTTCCCGATCCTGCGCCGCGCGGACGTGCAGGCTCACGTCGACGCGCTCTGCGACAGCACGCGGCCGCGGGAGGCGCTCATCCGGAACGCATCCGGCGGCTCGACCGGCGAGCCCGTGGTCGTGTACCAGGACCGCGAGTACGGCTTGCGCGAGTTCGCCACGGAGAACTGGATCTGGTTCTGGTGGGGGCTCACCCCGTGGTGCACGAAGGCCTACCTCTGGGGCGACGACCTCAACCCCGAGGACCACACCTGGAAGGCCCGCCTGGAAGCGCGCCTCCTCGGGGAGCTGAGCCTCAACGTCTTCGACCTCGACAAGGACCGCATCGAGGCGTTCGTCCAGGCGCTCGAGCGGAAGCGGCCCGACGTCATCCTCGGCTACGCCTCCGCACTCGATCTGTTCGCCGAGCACCTGACGCAGCGCGGCGGCCTTCGCTACCAACCGAAGCTCCTGCGCTCTGCCGCGGAGGCCGTCGACGACGAGCGCCGCGCGCGCATCGAGGCCGGCTTCGGCCAGCGGCTGACCGACTACTACGGCTCGCGCGAGAGCGCCTCGCTCGCGGCGCAGTGGCACGACGGCCACTACTACGTCTTCGCGCACGGCCGCGTGCTCGAGATCGTGGATGACGAAGGCCGGCCGGTGCCGCCGGGCGTGCCCGGCCGCGTGCTCGTCACGGACTTCACGAATCGCGCATTCGGTTTGATCCGCTACGAGAACGGCGACGTCGCCTCGTGGGCGGAACCCCCCGCGGATGATGAACAGCTGCCGTGTCCGTACCCGCGCCTCGAGCGCATCCACGGTCGCACCAGCGACTTCATCACGACGCCGGACGGCGGGCGCGTGCACGGCGAGTTCTTCACGCACCTCTTCTACGGCGTCCAGGCGGTCACGCGCTTCCAGGTGCGTCAGGAGGCCGTCGAGCGCTTGGAGGTGCTCACGGTCGGGTCCATCACGGACGCCGAGATGGCGCCGCTGCTCGAGAAGATCCGCGCGCAGCTCGGGCCCGCCGTCACGGTCGAGTGGAGGCCGGTAGACGAGATCCCGCTCACCAAGACGGGCAAGCACCGCTACACCGTGAGCGACGTGCCCTTCCGGGCCGGGGTCGCATGAGCGCGGGCGACAAGGAGGCCCGCCGGGTCCTGCTCCTCATCGACGAGTACCAGGGCGAGGACGGCGGAACCGAGGGCCAGGTCGCCACGCTGATCCGGCACATGCCGGCGCCGTGGACCGCGGAGCTGTGGGCGCTACGCAACGCGCCGTACTTCGAGACGGGCGGGCTGCCGTGCCCGACGCGCGTCGTGAAGCTCCGGTCCGTGAAGAACCCGCTCTTCCTCGCGAGCCTGCGGGGTCTGGCCGACGACATCCGGAAGGCCGAGTTCGACCTCGTGCACGCCTTCATGGCCGACGGCGCGATCTGGGGACCGTTGATCGCCGAGCGCGCCGGGGTCCCGGTGATCACCTCGCGGCGTGACCTGGGGTACTGGCAGACGCCGCGCAAGCTCGACGTACTGCGCATGACGAACCGCGGCGCGGACCTCGTGCTAGCGAACGCGCAGGCCGTGGCGGAGCGGACCGTCGAGGTCGAGTGGGTGCCGCCGGCCAAGGTCGCCGTCGTCGCCAACGGCCACGATCCCGCGCGCTTCGACGTGCCTGCGCGGGAAGGCCTGCGGGCCGAGCTCGGGGTCGAGCGGACGGCACGGCTCGTCGGGCTGGTCGCCAACTTCCGTCCCCTGAAGCGTCAGGCGGACCTGGTCGAGGCGCTCGCGAAGCTAGGCGAAGAGGTGGGCGACGTGCACGCGCTCTTCCTCGGCGAATACGACGACGCCGAGGTGCGCGAGCGCGCGGCCACGCTCGGTGTGGGCGAGCGCGTGCACGTGCTGCGCCCAGGCAAGGCGGTCGTGCCCATCCTCAAAGAGCTCGATGTCGGCGTGCTCTGCTCCGAGAGCGAAGGGCTCTCGAACGCGATCCTCGAGTACATGGCCTGCGGGCTGCCCGTCGTGGCCTCCGCGGTGGGGGGCACCCCCGACCTCGTCGTGCCCGGCGAGACGGGCTACCTCTACCCGGCCGGCGACGTGGACGCGTTGACGGAGGCCCTCGGCACCGTGCTCGGCGACGCCGCGCACGCCGCGGCCCTGGGGCAGGCCGGCCGCGCGCGCTTCGACGACACCTACACCGCCACGCGCATGGCGGCCGACACGACCGCGCACTATGCGCGCGTGGTGGCAGCCCGGCGCCGCACCACGCCTGATGTGTCCGTCGAGGTGGTCGACACGCTGGACGCGCTCTATCCGATTGGCATGGCGTGGGACGCGCTGCTGACGGACGAGCAGTTCTTCCTGACGCCGACGTGGGCCTTCACCTGGTTCCAGGTCTCCGAAGAGACACCCTGTGTCGTGATCGTGCGCGACGCGGACGGCGAGCTGCTCGGCCTCCTGCCGCTGGCGCGCGACGGGCGCACCGTGCGCTTTCCGGGACGCGAGCTGGGCGCCGACCACCTCGACGTGGTCGCGCGCGAGGGCCACGCCGACACCGTAGCCCGTGCCGCCCTGGCCGCGCTGCGCGAGGCGGGCGTACGGCACGCCGAGCTGCACCACGTGACGGAAGACGGCGCGCTCCGGCGCGCGCTGCACGATCCGGCCTTGGGGCTAGCGTTCACGGAGTACCAGAGCACCGTGGCGCACTACGCCGCGCGCGAAGCCGACTTCGACGCGTATCTCCAGGCGCGCTACAGCCGCGGCGCCCGCAATCGCTTCCGGCGCAACCTCAAGCGCTTCGAGAAGCGCGAAGGCGCGGCCGTGGAGGTGATCACGTCCGGGGACGCGGCCGCGGGGTTGCTCGATCGGGTCTTCGGCATCCACGGCGCCTCGCTCGAGGAGGCCAGCACCTTCGCGACCGATACGCAGCGCGCCTTCCACGAGCGCCTGATTCCCTACCTGGCACAGGAGGGGCGTCTCTTCGCGACGGTGCTCCGCGCGGAGGGCAAGGACCTGGCCGTCGAGTACGGCTTCCGCTTCCAGGGCCGGCTCTACGGCTACCAGTCCGGCATGGCGCCGGACGACGAGACGCCGTCCCCTGGCACGCTGCTGCTCTACCTCACGCTGCGCGACCAGCTCTTCGGGACGGACGCCCAGGTGTACGACTTCCTCGACGGCGACGAGGCCTACAAGAGCCGCTGGCGGTCGGGCACGCGCCGCCTCTACGACGTCGAGGTGGACCTACGGCGCGACCGCGGCGGCATGCGCGGATTCGGCGCCGCGCTGAAGACGCTGGTCAAGGAAGAGCTGAAGCGCCGGGTGCGGCGCGGCGCGAGCGAAGCGGAGTAGCGACTAACTGTCGCCGCCACCGCCGGACGACGGGGCCTGCTTCGTGGCGAGGAAGGACGCGGCAGCGCCTCCGATCGCACCGAGGAGCATGAGATAGAGCCCGATCCCGCGCGTCGCCCCGACTGTGACGGGACCAATCGTCCTCGTTTGGTAGTCCCCGTCGAGCATGGTGATCACGGCAAGCACGGCCGCGAGCCCGAACGCGCCAACGGCCAGGAACAGCAGCTGCCGGCCGTCGAACGGCACCGCGTCGGTCTTGTCGAGAAACACCATCACGGCGGCGGCGCAGGCGGCGGCGGCGAGGATGAAGGCCAGGATGAGAGCGCCGCCTTTGTCGAACCCGTTGACGCTCTTGCTCTTGCTCGCGAAATCGACGCCCGGGATGTCGGGCATGCCGGACGTACCCGCGTTCAACACAGGCAGGAACATGCCGATCACGACGACGCCGCCGCAGATGGCGGCGATCAACGAGAGCTGCTTGCGATCCATGAGGGCTCCTCCGCGTTCGACGCAGGATGCAGAGGCCCCTCGCGGGAATCAACCACGGAGTGCGGAACATCCCGCTCTGCGAGGCTCACGCGCGGGCGGTCACCGCGGCATAGACCGCCTCGAGCGCGCGCGCCTGTCGCGCCGCGCTGTAGTGTGCGGTCACGCGGGCACGCCCGGCTGCGATCTTCGCGGCCCGTGCATCGGCATCGGCGAGCATTGCGGTCAACGCGTCTGCCAAGGATCCGGCGTCGTCCGGGGTGGCAAGCCAGCCGGCTTCGCCGTCCGCGAGCGCGTCGGGCACCCCGCCGACCCGCGTCGCCACGACCGGGCGCTCCGCGGCCATGGCCTCGAGCAGCGCCAGCGGCAGCCCCTCCGTGCGCGAGGGCAGCACGACCGCGTCGGCGGCGCCGAGGCAGGCGTGCGGATCGTCGCGCCAGCCCAGGAAGCGCACGCGCCCGGTGAGCCCGAGCCGCTCGGCTTGGGCCTCCAGCGCGCCGCGCGTCGCACCGTCGCCCACGAGCACGAGGGTCAGCGGACGCGTTGCCTCTGCGGGCATGCGGGCCAACGCCTCGAGCAAGACGTCCTGGCCCTTCTCGGGGCTGAGCCGCCCGAGGGCGAGCAGCACCGTGTGATCCGTGACGTCCCAGGCGGCGCGCAGGTCGTCGCGCGCCGCGGCCGCCGTGGCGGACACCGCGTCCGTGTCGATCGCATTCGGCACGAGGTGGATGCGATCAGCGGGCACGCCCCGCTTGAGCAGCATGGCGCACATGGCGTCGGCGACCACGACGACGGCGTCCAGGCGCTTGAGCACGCGTCGGTCGAGCGCCTCGAAGAACCGGATCTTGCGGTTCTCGCCGGTGTAGCCGTGCACGATCGCCACCCGCGGGATGCCGAGCTTGCGGGCTGCGAGATGCAGAAGGAGGTTGGCCTTGTAGTCGTGGCCCACGAGCACGTCGGGGGCGTCGGCGCGCACGGCGTCACGGAGACGACGGACGAGCCGCGGGTCGTAGCTGCTGCCCTGGGGCAGGCGCCGGGTGCGGATCCCGCGGGCCGCCGCCGCGTCGAGGAACGCATGCGGGGCGTCGCCCGTCGCGAAGGAGGCGACGGTCATGCCGAAGCCGGGCGTCGTGTGCGCGCACTGGTCGACGATCAGGCGCTCGGGCCCGCCGAAGCGGTCCGAGTTGCGGACGTGCCAGACGGAGATCGCGTCCTGCGAGGCCATCGACGGATCATCGTCGCACGCCCGGACGCCGGCACGAACGGCCACGCTACCCATCGGTCGGGCTCGAGGTCGCCACCTGGGAGGGCGCGGACGCGCTGCCGTCGACGCCGAGCGCGATCACGCGGATCTCGTGCGCTCGATCCGCCTCGAGGCCGCCGAGCTCGGTCTCGTTCGCTTGGGTCAAGAGCCAGGCCTGGCCGTCCACCTCGACGAGGTAGCGCGCGATCGCGTCCGCCTCATTGGGTGCGGCCCACGTGATGCGCATCCGACCGTTCGCCGCCGCCTCGACGCGCACGCGCCGGGGCGCGTCGGGTCGAGTAGCCACGCGTGCGAAGGTCCCGCGCCCGACGTCCACGCGGAGCGCCGCCGGACCGCGGAGATGCATCGTGCCCTTCGCGGACCGACCCGATCGCGGTGCGACGACGAACGTGAACGGACCGCGGTAGTCGACGCTCGGTCCGTTGCCGAGGCGCGACACGACAAGCGGAACGCCCAACGCACCGGCCTCGTCGGTCCGACCCCGGAAGACCTCGCGGCCTTCGCGGTCCAGCACGCGGACCGCGGCGTCGGTCGCGGCCTTCGTGTTGCGGATGACCGCCACGTGGATCGTTCGCTCGCGGGTCGACGTGTAGGGACCCGGCTCGGCCCACTCGCTCGAGCGAATCGTGCCCCGCGGTGCATACGGGTCCAGGAAGCCGTGGCCTGGCGACGGCTTGAGGTCGCGGTTGTCCCAGCGCTCGAAGAGCGGCGTTCGCCCGTTCTTGAGCGCCGGGTCCACGAGCCAGGCGTTGGCCCGGAAGCGTACGCCGCGGTCGCTGTGCCACGTGCGGTGCACGAAGACGTCGGTCGCGACGAAGACGTTGTGCTCGATCACGACCTTCTCGGGATCGCCCTGCTCGAGGCCGGACCACACGAGCGCCTTGCCTTGCTTGCCCTTCGCGCGCGAGAGGCCCTCGAAGCGGTTCGCGTAGACGTGCAGCGGCCCTCCGCTGCGCGCATCCACGTCGAGGGCGCGCGCTTCGCTGTGCGCGGCGTCGGCGATCACCCGCACGACGTTGTGGTGCACGACGGTGCCCCGCGTGTCTTCCAGCTTGATGCCGTGGCACCAATGCGGGTCGAACTCCGCGTTCGGCTGGTCCTGGGCGCGGATCCGGTTGTGGTGGATCACGGCGCCGTGCCCCTCGTGGTCGACGCCGTCCACGTGGATCCCGCGCGACTCGCCTTCGAGCACGTTGTCGAACACCCGGACGTTCCGCCGGTGGACGCCGATCATGTAGCCGTTCGCCACGAGCGCCTTGGTGCCCGTGACGCGGTTCTCGTGGATGCGGCAGGTCGTGTCCTCGCCCTTGCCCGTCACCTGGATGCCCCACTGCGGACTCGCCGTCACGCGGTTCTTGGTGATCTCGGTCCGCACGTGGACGTCCGCGACGCGGATGGCGGCGACGCCCGGGTAGTGCCGGTTCGTGATCTCGGTCGTGCGGCAGGCCACCGCGCACCCACGGATCTCGACGCTGCCCGTGGGCGTGCCGTAGACGTGGATGCCGCAGGCATCGCGAGCGTGCACGTCGATCTGGAGGTTCTCGAGGCGCACGTCGTGGCCGCCGTCGAAGTCGATCGCATGCGTGCCGGCGCCCGCGCCCTGTGCCTGCACGATGCGGCCGTTCCGCACGGTGATCGTGCCGCGGTGGTACTGGTGCCGCGAGGCGATGCCGTGGGACTCGCGGCCGGCGGCACCGTAGGTCACGGTGTGGCCGCCGAGGTCGAGGGTCACGTCCTTCGCCGCGATGACGAATCCGCTGTAGCGCGCGTCCACGTCGCGGGTGAGCCGGTAGGTGACGCCCTCCTCGCGGAGGGTGCGCGGTCCGTCGAGCTCGATGACGCGCCTCGCGCCCGCGCTGTGGACGTGCTCGCCGCCCTCGGCGAGCGGGTTGCCCAGCGCGATCGCGGCGAGAAGCAGCAGGGCCTGGCCGAGGCGTGCGCTCACGGTCCGCGGTCCTCCACGGGCGTCGTGGCGAAGGCCGGTGCAGAGAGCGACGAGACGTTGCCGCCGCCATCCACGGCCTGCACCGTGTACGTCGCCGTGGTCAAGGGGCTCAGCCCGGAGATCACCGCCTCGAGCTGGTTCGTGATGCGCTCCAGCTGGCCGTCCTTGAACACGAGGTAGTTGCAGATGCCGCTCACGTCGGTCGACGCGGTCCAGCGCACGACCGTGCGGCTCGCGGAGAGCGGTACGGCGTACACGCCGGTAGGGGCCGTGGGCGCGGTGACGTCGGAGATCGCGGTGCCCGTCGAGAGGTTCGCGACGAGGGCGTGCTTGCCGCTCATCGTGACGGTGCCCATGTAACTCCCGGCCGTGCCGCTGACGCTCACGTTGAAGGGCCCGCGCGCGTCCGCAACCGGGCCGGTGGTGATGCGCGTCACCACGAGCGGCGCGCGCGCACGACCGTTCGCGTCGGTGAGGCCGGAGAACACCAGCGCACCGACGCGATCCCGCACGCTGACGGACGCGCCGCTCACGGGCTGGCCGCTGCCGTTCTGTGCGATGACCATCAAGGTCCACTCGCGCGTCACGGTGTACGGACCGGGGAAGCCCGACTGGCTGACGTTGGTCGTGCTCTCGCTCGTCCACGCGTCGATGAACCGATGCCCCGTGGCCGCCGTCGTCGGCATGTTGCCCCAGTGCTCGAAGCGGAACAGGTTGCCGACCTTCGAGAAGTCGCGCAGCCAGGCGTTCTCCATGAACGGGACGCCGTTCTCGGCGTACCACCCGCGGTCCACAAGGCGGTCCGTGGCGCGGATCACGTTGTGGTGCATCTCCAGGACGTTGGGCGTGAACCCCGCCGAGCCGCCCAGCCAGGAGATGCCCTTGCCCAGCTTCGTGGACACGGTGGAGAGCCCGGAGATGCGGTTGCCGTAGATCATCACGTCGCCGCCGTCTTCGACGTCGATGTCGAGTGCGCGGGCCTCGCTGTGGCTCGCGTCGGCCAGCACGGTGACGTGGTTGTGGACCAACGTGGCCGAGGTCGGGTTCTCGATCTTGATGCCGTGGCACCAGTGCGGATTGAACTCGGCGTTGGGCTGATCCTGGGCAAACACGTAGTTGTCGTGGACGAGCGCGTTGTTGCCGTTTGCGTCCACGCCGTCGAGGTGGATGCCGCGCGACTCGCCGATGCACTCGTTCTCGAACACGATGGCGTTCGGCTTGTAGACACCGATCATGTAGCCGTTGCTGACGAGCGCCTTCGTGCCCGTGATGCGGTTGTGGTGGATCCAGCAGCGGCCACTCGTGAAGTTGCCCGCGACCTTGATGCCCCACTGCGGGCTGCCGATCACGTGGTTGTGGTCGACCTCCACCGCCTGGGTCGCGTCCTCGATGTAGACCGCCGAGACGCCCGGGTAGTGCCGGTTCGGGACGGACGTCGTGTTGCAGCGCAGCACGTTGTGATCGACGCGCACCTCGCCGGTCGGGATGTTGTAGACCCACACGCAGTGCGCGCCGCTGCCCTGCACCGTCACGTCGAGCCGACACACGCGATGATGGTGCCCGCCCCCGATGTCGACGGCGTTGCTGTAGGCCGCGTTGTTGTTCAGGGCCTGCACGATCCGGCCGTTCGTGATGGTCGTGGTCCCGCTGAACAAGGGCGCGAGCACCTGCACGCCGTAGGCCTGGCCGCCGCCCGTGCCGTAGGTGATCGTGCGGCCGGCGAGATCGAGCGTGACGCCGCGTCCGGTGATCGTGAATGCGGTGCCGCCGGCGACGATGTCGCTGCCCAGCACGTAGTACGCGTTGTCCTGGCTGAGGGTCGCCGGACCGAAGAGCGTGATCGCGCCGACCGGCGGTGCCGGCAGTGGGCCGTCGGTGACGCGGGCCGCTGCCCCGTGCGAGAACGCGCCGTAGGCGGTGCCGCGGACGGGACGCACGGCGAACTGCAGCGTCTGGCCGCGCTCGAGCCCCGAGAGCGTGATCGTCTCCTGGGTGCCGGCGGCGCCCGGCACGTGGCTCGTCGCGACCATCGGCGCAAAGGGTGCGTTGTCCGGCCCGAGGTGGGGGACCTGGGCGCGGATGTCGTAGCTCGTCGCCGCGGGGGTGGGTGCCGTGAAGCGCAGCACGACCTGCCCCGGCAGCGGCCCCGACGCGACGGTGAGGTCGAGGATCTCGTCGCCGCCGGTCGGCGGCGGTCCGGGCGGGGGGGGCGGCGGCGGGCCGCCCGCCGGCGGCACGGATGCGGAGGTTCCGCCACCGCCTCCGCCACAGCCGAGGACGAGGACCGTCGCGAAGCACGCGACCAAGGCGCCGACGAAGCCGAGCCGGCGCAGAGCGGCGGGGGTCCGGCTCACGGCGTCACCAGCTCGGTCAGCGCCGTCGGCGCGAGCGCGGGTGTCGTGTCGCGCCGCGTCTCGGCCTCACGGTCGAGCACATCGCGGATCGTGCCGAAGGGGAACGCCTCGAGCAGGCCGCGTACGCGATCGTAGGTCTTGTCGAGGTTCACGTAGTGGCGCGCACGCGAGGCCCGCGAGGCGGCCTGCACGCGCGGCTGCTCCGGATCCACCTCCCACGGGTGGAGGTAGATGATGGCCGCCGTGCCCTCGGCGTTCGCGGCGCGGATGCCGCGGCGCATCACGGCCGGCGGCAGCACGCGCATCCAGCCACCGCCCGCCACCGGGAGGTTCCGGCCCAGCACGCGCCAGGTGGTCATGGGCACCTCCCACATGCTCCGGCCGGCGTAGTCGGTGAGCCGGACCGGGCGGCGGGGGAAGCGCGGCATGCCGTAGCGATCATGGCGCACGGGGAAGACGCTGCTGCTGTAGCGGTAGCCCTCCTCACGCATCACGTCGTACGCCCACAGCGTGTCCTTCGTGATCGAGAAGCTGGGCGCCCGGAACCCGTCGATCACGGCGCCCGGGGCGGCCGCTTCGAGCGCTTCCTTCGCGCGCTGGAGATCCTCGCGGAACGCCTCCGGCGTCAGGTCCGACACCAGCCGGTGCGCGTAGCCGTGCGAAGCCAGCTCGTGGCCGCCCGCATGGATGTCGCGTACGAGCTCCGGGCAGCGCTCCGCGACCCAGCCGAGCGTGAAGAAGGTCGCCTTCACGCCCTGGGCGTCGAACAGGTCGAGCAGGCGACGCGTGCTGGCCTCGACGCGCAGCTCGTAGGCGCCCCAGTCCCCGCGATCGACGACGCTCTCGAAGGCCGAGACCTGGAAGTAGTCCTCGACGTCCACCGTCATCGCATTCTGGATCGGCCGCTCGCGGCTCATGAAGGCGTCTCCTCGAGGTGCGTGTCCGCGTCCTCGTCCGATCGACAGCCCAGCGCCACCAGCAGGAGGGCCGAGCACCAGTACCAGTTCGGTCGTGTCAGGTTGTGGGCCCCGAGGCCCGAGATGAACAGCAGGGCATACGTCATCAGCACCGCACACGCGAGCTTCGAGACGGCGACGTTCCACGCACCGCCCGCCTGTTTGCGGCTGCGGTAGGTGGACCACGCCATGCCGAGGGTCGCAAACAAGAAGGCCAGGAAGGTGAGGCTGCCCACGGCGCCACGGGTCGCGAGCAGCTGCCCCGTGAGGTTGTGCGGCATCAGCGGGTTGCCGTCCATCTTCGCCTGGCGGTACGGCGACCAGTTGCCCGGTCCCACCCCCAGCAGCGGCCGCTGCTCGAACATCTTCCACGCCACGACGTATCCCTCGACGCGGCCGTGGGTCGACTCCTCCTTCGCATAGGTTTGGCCGGAGAAGATCGTCTGGATGCGCTCGATCTGCGACTCCGAGAGCATCGCGGGCAGCGTCATGGCGCCGATCACGGCGACGACGAGCGCAGCGGACTTCATGCGCCCACGCGGGAGGAACACGAGCGCCCAGGTGCAGGCCATGCAGAAGAGCACGAGCCCCGAGCGACTCGAGGTCTTGAGCACCGCGAGCGCGGTCAACAGCATGAAGAGGATCGCGCAGATGCGGACCCACGCCTTCGACGTGCTGACGAACACCCAGGTCATGAGCGGCACCGCGAACACGATCGTGGCAGCAAACGAGTTCGGGTCGGCGTAGGCCGAGCCGGCGCCCACCATGCGCATGACGCCCTGGGCGTAGTCGTAGCGCCCGCCGCGCCACTCCCACCAGCTCAAGAGCATGTAGACGCCGATCCCGGCGCAGAACGTCAGGATCGTGAGCACCAGCTCGCGGCGCGTCTGCACGATGACGAGGATCAGCGCGAAGCTGAGCATGCTCGTGAAGTGGCCGATGAACGCGTCGATCGCGAAGCCGGGCAGGTAGGCCCAGATCGTCGAGAAGAAGCTCGCGATCACGAACCCGACGAGCCAAACGGTCGGCGCCTTGCCGACGGCGGCCGGCATGGCGCGGCGGCGCGTGACCATCTGGCCCACGGCCATCACGAGCGTCAGCGAGCCGATCAGCATGCGCGGACCGAGACTGTTGAGCGCACCGGGTAGCACGCTCTGGATGGTGGTCTCGAAGTGCTCGTCCAGCGCGCTGACACTCAGGAAGATGTAGAGCTGCAGGCACCAGAAGAGCGGCGGGAGCCCCGTCAGGTGGCTCTCGGCGAACGGGAAGAAGCCGCGGCGCACGTACGTCTCCCGCGGCGCGTCGGCGCGCGGGATCGGGCGGGCGTGGATCGTCGTGGCGACGGTGCTCACGGGGTGGCCCCCCCGACCGTAGCCGGCTCGGTGCGAGGCCTCGCCGGCGGCGTCGCGATGGCGTCGAGACCCGTATAGACCTCGGCGTCATCCAGGAACCGCTTCGCGAGGCGCGTGACGAGCAGCGCCGAGCCCAGGAACACGGCCGTGCAGACGAGGCCCGCACCGATCAAGGCGCCCCAGCCGTACTGCGCGCCCGGGTCGAAGAGCAGCAGCATCACCGGCACGGTGATCGCGGCCGCCGCCATCGGAACCAGCCACGCGTTCTTCACGAAGCGCGGGATCGACATGCGGAACTCGCTGCAGATCCACCACGGCATCAACAGGCCGTGCACGAGGAACCCCGGGATGGTCGTTCCGAGGGCGACGCCGAGAAGCCCGAGCGGGTGCACGAGCGCGATCGACAGCCCCACGTTCAGGACCCCTTCGAGGCCCGACAGGATCGCGAGGGACCGCATGCGGTTCGTGCCGTAGTGCGCGGCCACCAGCGGATAGGAGGCGATCGGCGCGACGGCGCCGATGGCCAGAACCATCAGCGGCACGGCGCCGTGAACGCGGAACGCGCGATCGCCGACCCAGGTCTCGAGGAACGCGCCGCCGAGCACGCACCAGAAGATGAGCAGCGGACCGCTCACGAGCAGCATGCCTCGCGTGCCCGCGGTGAGCAGGGCGCTGAGGCGCTTCGAGCTGCCCGCCTCGCGCGCCTCGATCGCGCCCACAGCCGGCGTCAACACGCGGCCGATCGAGTACATCATCCCGCGCGTGTAGTGGGCGAGCTTCGCGGCGAACGCGAACAGCGCGACCCATTCCACGGACTTGCCCAGGCCGATGACGAGGTTGTCCGTCTCGTACGTGAGCCGGGACGCGAACATCACGACGAGCCCGAGGCCCCCGTATGCCAGGAGCTGCCGCGCCTTCGACCAGTCCAAGAGGCGCGGGCGGAATCGCAGGCGCGGCTCGATGCGGAACGCGGCGCGCGTCTTCCACGCCATCTCGACCCAGCTGGAGATCGCGGCGGCCGCCGCCACGCCGAGGAGGCCCAACCCGCTGACGAGGGCGACGACGATCAGCGCCGCGCGAAGGAGCAGCGTGATCACGTCGATCCGGCAGCTGACGTCGAACCGCTGCTTGCCGATCAGGACGGCGGAGTACGCGTTCCACGGCAGGCTGAACGCCAGGGTGGCGCCGGCGAGCACGGTGGCCCACATCGTCTCGGTGGCGTAGGCCTCGGAGACCCCGAACCACTCGGGCGCGAAGGGCGCCGCGATACACGCCCCGATCATCACGACCGCGGAACCGCCGGCCAGCGTGACGAACGCCGTGTTCACGTACCGGTTGACCTCGCCGTGCGACCGAAGGGCGTCGTGACGTGCCACGAAGTGCACGATCGCGGGCCGCACGCCGAGGTCGGCGATGGCGAGATAGCCGATGAACTGCAGCACGGCTTCCCAGTAGCCATACGCGCCGTTCCCGAGCTCGCGCACCATGTAAGGCGAAAGAAAGGCGAGCACGAGGGCCTCGAGAACGAACGAGCCCCAGTTCCAGAGGGCGTTGCGGGCAAGCACGCGACGCGAGGAGCCGGGCGCGCCCATCCAGTTGGCGAACCGGCGCCGCACACGGGTCAACGCGCCCCCCCGCGCGGGCGCGCTGGGCAGAGCCGGATCGTCTTGGGCCGAGGGAGGTCGCATTCGGCGGCTCGTCCGCAAAAAATGGTCCTCGCCCCAACAGTCCGGGCGAACGTCCGGCCGACAAGGGGTCCGAGTCCCGATGTCGCATCATGCGGCGTCCGAAACGTCGAGTTTGGAGCACATTCGGCTCCTTCTCGGTGGGTCGGCGGGTGCTCGGCGGTGACGCGCGGCCTTCGCGTGTCGAACGCGGTGAACACCGCACGACTACGATGTCGCGCGGTTTTGACGTTCGACCCGAATCGTCGCGGAAATCGTCCGTGGGACAGCTCGAACCATCGATCTTCCGATCAGGGGGTTTTCATGAAGGTCTGCGTCACCGGCGGAGCCGGCTTCATCGGCTCGAACCTCGTGTCGCGTCTCGTGCGCGACGGCCACGAGGTCACCGTGCTCGACAACCTCAGCACGGGGCTGCGCGAGAACCTCGCGGATGTCGATCAGGACGTGCGCCTGGTCGTCGGGGACCTGCGTGACATGGAGGCCGTTCGCGATGCGCTCGGCGGCGTGGAAGTCGTCTTCCACCAGGCCGCGCTCGCCTCGGTACAGCGCAGTGTCGAGCGGCCCGACGAGGTCACGGACGTGAACGTCGGGGGCACGCTGAACGTGCTCGTCGCAGCCCGCGATCAGGGCGTGCGTCGCGTGGTGTTCGCCTCCTCGTCGTCGGTCTACGGCGATGCGCCGACGCTGCCCAAGGTCGAGTCGATGCCCATCCAGGCGCTGTCTCCCTACGCGGCCTCCAAAGCGGCCGGAGAGGCCTATCTGGCCTCGTTCTACGCCTCCTACGGGTTGGAGACGGTGTCGCTGCGCTACTTCAACGTGTTCGGTCCGCGCCAGCGTCCGGACTCGCAGTACGCCGCGGTCATCCCGCTCTTCGTGGACGCCATGCGCCAGGGCGAGTCCCCGGTGATCTTCGGCGACGGCGAGCAGACGCGCGACTTCACCTACGTCGGTGACGTGGTCGAGGCGCTGTGGTGCGCCGCGGTCGCGCCGGGCCAGCCCGAAGGGCCGGTCAACATCGGCGGCGGAGGCAACCGCGTGTCGATCAACGACCTCGCGCGCGGCATCGCGAAGGCGATCGGGTTCGAGGGCGAGCCGACCTACAAGGAGGCGCGCGTCGGGGACGTGAAGCACTCGCTCGCGGACATCACCCGCGCCACGACCTGGATGGGCTGGCAGCCCAAGACGGCGCTGCAAGAGGGCATCGAGAAGACGGTCGCTTCGTTCGGCGTCGACGTCGTCTCGGCACGAACGAAGGCCTAGCGGCGGTTTCGGACGATCCCTGCGTGGACGACGTCCGCGCTCGGGACACCCATTTGCTGTGCAAGCGGCAATGACACTCCGCGACCGCATTGCAGACCGCACCTGCCGCTACGGCGTCATCGGAATGGGCTATGTCGGCCTGCCGCTGATGCTGCGCTTCGCCCAGTCGGGCGTCCGCGTGACCGGCTTCGAGGTGGACGACGCCAAAGTCGAGTCCATCCAGGCCGGCCGCTCCTACATCCCCGACGTCGACGACGGTGAGCTCGCCCGCGAGGTCGAGGCCGGACGCATCGACGCGACCCTCGACATGAGCCGCCTGGCGGACATGGACGTGATCAGCATCTGTGTCCCCACGCCGCTCTCGAAGAGCCGCGACCCGGACCTTTCCTACGTCGAGTCGGCCCTGCGCAGCGTCGAGAGCGCCCTGCGCCCCGGTCAGCTGATCGTGCTCGAGAGCACGACGTACCCCGGTATGACCGAGGAGATGCTGCTGCCGCGCCTGGCCACGACCGGCCTCCGGGTCGGCTCGGACTTCTGGCTCGCCTTCTCTCCCGAGCGCGTCGATCCCGCCAACCCGCGGTTCGGCGTGCGCAACACGCCCAAGGTGGTGGGGGGCGTGGACGAGGCATCGACCGAGATGGCCGCCGCCTTCTACCGGATGGGCATCGAGCACGTGCATCCCGTCTCGTCCGCCTCGGCGGCGGAGATGGTCAAGCTCCTCGAGAACACGTTCCGCAGCGTGAACATCGGCCTCGTCAACGAGGTCGCGCTCATGTGCGACCGCCTCGGGCTCGACGCGAGCGAGGTCATCCGCGCAGCGGCCACGAAGCCCTTCGGCTTCATGCGCTTCGAGCCGGGTCCGGGAATTGGCGGGCACTGCATCCCGCTCGATCCGATCTATCTCTCTTGGAAGCTGCGTCACCTCGACTACCGCGCGCGGTTCGTCGAGCTCGCACAGGATGTCAACACGGCGATGCCGCAGTACGTGGCCGAGCGGGTGGCGTCGGCGCTCAACGAGCGCGCGCGTAGCGTGAAGGGTTCTCGGATTCTGGTGGTTGGCGTGGCATACAAGCCGGATGTGGACGACACCCGGGAGAGCCCCGCGCTCGAGGTCATCCGGCTCCTCGTCGAGAGGGGGGCCGAGGTGAGCTTCGCGGACCCGCACGTCGAGACGATCTCCGCAGGTGGCGCCCTGCTCGAGCGCACCGAGCTCTCGCAGAACTCGCTCGCCGCCGCCGACTGCGTCGTCGTGACCACGCACCACAGCGACATCGACTGGGAGGCCGTCGGCCTCTACGCCCACCTGATCGTCGACACGCGCGGCGCCGTGCCGAAGGAGAGCGTCACGGGCACGCTCTTGACGCTCTCGGGCCCCGCGTACGACGGCGCGAAGAGCGTGGCCCCGCTCGTCATGGAGGCAGCGCGGTGAGCTGGGTCGGCGTCGCCACCTCCCGTCTCTTCAAGGGCGTGTTCGCGCACCGCTGGCTCTTCGGCGTGCCGATCGCGACCTGCGTCTTCCTCGCGACGCTCCACGCGGTCCGCCTGCCGGACCAGTACACCGCCAGCGCCGTGCTCGAGATCAAGAACCTGAGCCTGGACGGCGGCGCCGAGCTGCCGACCGAGCGCTCGCGCAGCGTCGAGAGCATTGCCGAGACGACGCGCGACCGGCTCCTCTCGCACACGCCCATGGCGTCGATCGTGACGATCCTCTACCCGACCTCGACCAAGCGCATCGAGGAGCAGGTCGACGACGCGCGCGGCAAGATCGAGTACGAGCGCGTGACCGACTTCTCGCTGAAGGTGGCGCTGACCGACCTCTACCCCGAGCGCGCCCAGATGGCGCTCGACCGACTGATCACGACCTTCCTCGAGCAGGAGCGGCTCGAGCCCCTGCGTACGGCCCAGCGCAACGTGCAGTTCTACGAGGAGCGCGTGGCGACCTACGACGCCAAGCGCAAGGCGGCGTACGACGCGCTCGACGCGTACCGCCGCACGCACAACGACACGCTGCCCGAGCAGCAGGGCTCGATCACGATGGAGATCCAGCAGGGCACGAACGACCTCGCGAACGAGCGTTCGCAGCGCACGCGGGCATCGGGCCGCCTGGAGAAGCTCCAAGCCGATCTCGCCGACTACGCGGCGCCGCGCGCGGGCCTCGTGCAGCGCAAGAAGACCGTGCAGGAGCAGATGGCCGAGGACGCCCTCGCGAAGGCGCGCAAGCGCGTCGAGAAGGCCGAGACCGCCTTCAACGCGATTCGCGCCCGTTTCACGCCGCGCGCCAAGGAATACGTGGCGGCGAAGTCCGATCTCGACAGCGCCGAGCGAGACGAGGCCCAGCAGGCCGCCGAGCTGCGCCAGGCGACGCAGCGCGCCGACGGCGCGTGGGATGCCGACCGCGCGGCCTTCATCAAGAAGCAGGTGCGCGATCTCGAGTACCTCAAGACCCAGGCCGCAGCCGAGCTCACGCAGGCCGACGCACGGATCGCCGAGATCCGCACGCGCATGGGCGAGGCCCAGGAGCGTTTGCGTCGGATCCCCGCCACGCGCGAGGGCCTGGACAAGCGACAGCGCGAGGTGACCGACTGGGAGAAGCGCCACGACGAGGCGCGCCGTCTCGCCGATCGCCACGCCAAGCTCGCCGCCTACTACCGCGACACGCCGCCGGCCGAAGCCACGCGCTTCCGCCTCGCGCAGCCCGTGACGCTGCCGTTCAAGCCGAGCGGCCCGAGCCGCATGCGCTGGATCCTGACGGGCTTGCTCGTGGGCGGCCTGATCGGCTACGCGGGCCTGCTCCTGCGCAAGCGCTACGACGTCGCCGCCACGCTCGACGTGAGCGACCTGCAGCGCCTGCTGCCCGGCGCGCTCGTCGTGTCCGTCCCGCGCCTCGGCCCCGGCGCCCGCGCGCGGCCCACCGTTTCGATCCGCGAAGTGCTGCTGGGCACGTGGGTGCTCGGCTGCGTCGTCCTGACCTGCCTCGCCTACGGCGCCTACAAGGGCTGGTTGGCCGCTCCCGAGTGGCTGACCGGCGTGATGGACCCGGCGCTCCTCGGCCCCTTCTCTTGATGGAACCCACCACCCCGTGAAGTCGAACGTGCAAAGCGCATCGATCAAGCCCTACCGGACGCCCGAGCGGGAGCTGCTTCCCGGCGCGCTCGCCGCGCGTCAGGGCGACAAGCTCGTGCCCGTGAGCGACGTGGATACGCGTCTCTCGGACGGGTACCTGCGCCTCGCCGCCCACATCCTGCTTCGCTCGCAGCAGCAGGCCTGCCGCACGATCGGCGTGATCGGCGCGCGCGACGGCGAAGGCACGACCACCGCGGCCATGAACCTCGCCGTATGCCTCGGCCGCACGCGCGGCCGCAGCGGCCGCGTGCTGCTGGTGGACGGGGACGCCCGGGGTCGCGATCTCACACGCATGGTGCACGGCGCGAAGGGCACCGGTCGCCATCCGATGCTCGTCTCGACCGCCTTCGAGGGCGTGGACCTGATGACGGCGCCCGACGCAACGGACGCGCTGTCCATCTACGACCCGGCCGCGTGGGCCCAGACGCTGCACGAGCTCTCGAGCCGGTACGCGCAGATCGTGATCGACTGCCCGTCGATCCTCGACAACCCCGAAGGGGTCGTCCTGCGCGAGTGCGCCGAGGAGCTGGTGCTCGTGGTGAATGCGGGCGAGACGCGCAAGGAAGACGTCGACGCGGCGCTCGGCACGGTCGGCCGCCGTGTGCTCGGTGTAATCGTCAGCGACCCGACCGCCAACGCGAAGGGGGGCGCGCGATGACGCCGTCGCTCGTCACGAGCACCGCCCTGGAGCCCCGGCTCCTTCCGGGCACCACGCGCTCGAGCCGCGCACCCAACCTCAGCCCGGCGCGGCCCGCTGCCGTGATCGTGCCGCCCACGGTGCTGTACGTCGTCACGATCGCCGCGACCACGCTCATGCACGCGTGGCTCGTGGGCGATCCGTCCGTCTGGACCCTGCTGCGCGCCGGCACCCTCGCCGCGATCCAGCTGCCCGCGCTCTACGCGGTGCGCGCGATCGTCGAAGGACGCGGACGCCCGCAGCACGTGTTCCTGCTCGTGCCGCCGGCCGCCGCGCTGCTCGCGATCACGCTCGACGTGCTGCTGCCCGGTGAGCTGCTGCATCCCCTCACCCTGGCGGTGATCTTCCTCGTGTCGTACAGCGCCCAGCCGCTGGCCCGCGCGTGGCGCGACCTCTGGGTCCGCTACCGCCCGGCTCGCGTGACGCTGCTCGCTTCTTCCGAGTGGGGCGCGAGCGAGTCCGTGCGCCGTCTCGAGCAGATCCCCGGCCTCTCGATCACGAGCATCGTGATCCCCGGCTGCAACGCGGAGACGACGGCGCGCCTGCTCGGCCGCCCGGTCCACGATCGCGTCGACCACGAGGCAGGCTTCGAGAAGCGCGTCATCGTGTCGTGCCCGATGCGGGATCCCGCCGTCGGCCACAGCATCGCGCAGCTGGTCGCCATGGGCCACACCATCAGCAGCAAGTCGCGTGTCCTGCGCGGGGCGGAGGGCCGCGTCGACACCGTGCGCGCCGATCCGCTCAACCTGCTCCTGAGCCGGCCGTCGCACTGGCTGTACGACGCCATCACGCGGTTCGCGAACGTCGTCGCCGCGGCGATCGGCCTGACGATCCTGCTGCCGCTCTTCGCGGTCGTTGCCGTCTTCATCAAGCTCGAGAGCCAGGGCCCGGTCTTCTACCGCCAGCGCCGCATGGGCCTGGGCGGCCGGGCCTTCGACCTGATCAAGTTCCGCAGCATGTACCAGGACGCCGAGCAGCGCAGCGGTCCGGTGTGGGCGAGCGAGGACGACCCGCGCGTCACGCGCGTCGGGCGCATCCTGCGCAAGTACCGCATCGACGAGCTGCCGCAGCTGATCAACGTGCTGCGCGGCGACATGAACCTCGTCGGCCCGCGCCCCGAGCGCCCGCACTTCTTCCACGCGTTGCGCCAGGACGTGCCGATGTTCGAGCTCAGGACCTGCGTGCGTCCCGGCATCACCGGCTGGGCGCAGGTGCGCGCGCCGTACGCGGCCGCCGTCGAGGACTCGCGCACGAAGCTCGAGTACGACCTCTACTACGTGCTCAACCGCTCGATCTGGCTTGACTTCGCCATCGTGCTCGACACCGTCGGCGTGGCGTTCGGCGGCCACGGCTCTCGGTAGCCTCGAGGGCTCGAAGGCAACGCGAGCGCCGCGCGCCGGGATGTGGTTCCATGGCGCCGTGAGGCCCGCTCTTCTGCTCCCGCTCGTGTTCCCGGTCGCGCTCTTCGCCGCGGCGCCCTTCGCGTCGCCGTGGGGCCGCTTCTGGGCGCTCATCGTGGGGAGCTTCTTCGTCGCCAAGTGGCTGACCTGGTATCGGGCCGTCGCGCGGGGCGCGCGCTCCAGCATGGGTCGGCACGTCGGCTACCTGTGGACGTGGCCGGGCATGAACGCGCGGCACTTCCTCGATCGCGCGCGTCGCGCGACCGCGGGCGGCCTCGGCGAGTGGACCTACGCCGTGGGCAAGACGGCCTTCGGCGCGGTGCTGATCTGGGTCGTCTGCGGCCGTCTCGAGACCGACGATCCCGTGGCCGTCGGCTGGGTGGGCGTGACGGGCCTCGGCTTCCTGCTCTTCTTCGGCCTCTTCCACCTGCTCTCGCTCGCTTGGCGCGCGGCCGGTGTCGACGCGCCGCCGCAGTGGCGCTTCCCCCTGTTCGCGCACTCGATCACCGACTTCTGGAGCAACCGCTGGAACCTCGCGTTCCGGCGCATCGCGCTCGAGGTCGTCTTCCGGCCCGCGGCTCGGCATGTCGGCGTCGGCGTCGCGATGCTGCTCGTCTTCCTCGGCTCCGGCCTCATGCACGAGGTCGTCATCTCGCTTCCGGCCGGCGGCGGCTTCGGGCTGCCGACCCTCTACTTCGTGCTCCAGGCCGGCCTGATGGCGCTCGAGCGCTCGCAAGTCGGGAAGCGCGCGCTTGCCGCCGTGGGACCGGTGGGGGGCTGGGCCTGGGCCTTCGTCCTGATCCTCGGTCCCGCGTACCTGCTCTTCCATCCGCCGTTCCTCGAGACCGTCGTCCTGCCCGGGCTCGCGTCCTGGGGCGCGCTCTGAGGCGCGCTCTGAGCGCCTGCGTCCGCACGACAGGCCTGCTCGCGTAAACTAGGCGGTTCATCTTCGGAGGCTCCGCATGCGTCTCACGCTCCTACGCCGCGCCGCGCTCGCGCTCGTTCTCGTCGTGCCGCTCGGATCGACCGCCGTGGCCGAGCTCGACGCGAAGACGTGGAACGAGGCGAAGCGCGAAGCCGGCAAGCTCATGAACGCGCCCGGCGAGCTGGCGTGGAAGGAGAAGGTGATCGGGCGCATCGCCGAGGACGACAGCGAGCGCGCCGCCGAGCTGCTCATCCGGTGGGCGCTCGCCTCGCTCAAGCTCGAGCAGAAGACGCTCGTGCCCGAGCGCGACAAGACGCAGGAGAAGTTCGACAAGCTGGTGAAGCTCTTGCTCAAGGCGTACGACAAGATGCCGCCCAAGCAGGCCGAGCACCGCAAGTCCTACGACACCGAGAAGAAGAAGCGCGACGACGCCCTCGCCGCCTACGAGGCCGAGAAGAGCACCCAGAGCAAGATCGCCTACGGGCTGGCGCAGCTCACCGATCGCGCCGCCATCGACTACCTCCTCGCGAAGGGCGAGAAGCGGCTCGCGAAGAAGAAGGGCAGCGACCGGATGGTGCTCGGGATCATCCAGGCCTACCTGAAGCAGCCCCAGGAGCGCATCGCCCCGCGCCTGCTCGCCGTCGCCAAGGCCAAGGACCTGCCGGAGGCGCGCATCCGCGTCCTCAACTGGATCGCCGACAACAAGATGGTCAGCGCGTTCGACGTGGCCGTCGCCTGCCTCAAGGGCCCGGAGATGGCCGTCAAGCGCTCGGCTGTGTTCACCCTCGAGGTGCTTGACGATCCACGCGCCGTGAAGCACCTGATCGGTGCGCTCGCCAAGGCCAACGGCCTCTATGCGGAAGAGCTCGAGAGCACGCTGCACTACTTCACGGGCCGCTCGTTCGAGAGCTCGCACAAGATCTGGTCGCGTTGGTGGGCGAAGGAGGGGGCGTCCTGGCTCGCCACCGAGGCCGACAAGCGCCACGAGAAGCGCCCCGCAACCGCGCATGAGGGCGGCACCACGTCCTTCTACGGCGTCGAGACGAAGTCCAAGCGCATCGTCTTCGTGCTCGACCGTTCCGGCTCGATGAAGTCGCCGGCCTCCGAGGAGAGCCGGAAGCCGGAGAAGCCCAAGGGGCCGGTGACCGGCGGCGGCAAGGACGGCGAGAAGGACGCGGATCCGGACATCAAGGGCGACACCAAGATGGAGGTCGCGAAGAACCAGCTTGCGTGGTCGATCAAGACGCTGCCCAAGGACGTGTACTTCAACGTGGTCTTCTTCAGCAACGCGGTCGAGGTGTGGAAGACGCCGCCCGAGATGGTGCCCGCGACGCCCGGCCACAAGAGCGACGCGACCGAGTGGTTCATGAAGATCGACGCGGCCGGCTCGACGCGCACCTTCGAGGCGCTCCTCAAGGCGCTCGACTACGCCGCCAACGAGGGTGGCGCCGACACGATCTTCCTGCTCTCCGACGGCTCGCCGACGATCCCCGGCGGCACCGAGGCGTTGAAGGGCGAGGCGCTCGAGACGGAGTACGGCGCGTTCCTCGAGCGCAACAAGCTCTACAAGTGCGTCGTGCACACGATCGGCGTCGGTCCCCAGCACAACCGCACCCTGATGCGCCGCATCGCCAACGACACCGGCGGCACCTACCGCGGGGTGGGCGACAAATAGGTGTCAGGACACTTTTCGCGCAATTCACTTCGCGTCGGGAAACGCGGCGCGGATGCACAGCATCCCGACGCGCCCTAGGCGCGTCGCGTAGTCCGGCGTCTCGCATAGCTCTGCGTGCCTGGTGAGGCCGCGAGCCGTTATCGACATGCTCGTCCCCATCCGCTCCGTGATGGCACGGTGCGTCTGTCCTGCGAGATGGCGGAGCAAGCCAATCGTCGCGACTCGCCAAGCATCCCGCCGACGACCCGAGGGAGTGCGGTACCACCAGGATCGGCCCCGATCCTGCAGGCGTTGCACGACGCTCATGACGGTGGAGGCCGGAACGCAGGGGAGTCCTGGTCGCGTTCCGTCAGCCAGCCGCGCCTGACGCACCATCCAGCGACGTATGAACGAGGGTGCAGCACGGACCAAGTCATCGAGCGGGTCTTCCTCACGGGGCCTCGCGGCGATCCGCTGTCTCATGAACTCGAGCTCGGCCTCGGTCGGCTCCTTCTCGGAGGAGGCCTCCTTGTCGTTCTTCGATCGCAGCACCCAATCGCCGCAGAGCCACGGCGGGGGTTTCTTCCTTGCGAAGCGAGCCGCGCTGCCATGTGGGTACTCGGATGGCTTCTTGGCAAGCCCCGCCTTGACCGGGTTGTAGTCGATGTAGCGAATACAGATGGACCGGTACACCAGCGACATGACTGCCTTCGAGAGGTAGCGGCCGCGGCAAAGAGAACCGTCGCGTACGCGGGGTCGATTGAACCAGCAGACATACTCCCCCTGGATGCGGCGCATGGCATCGGCGAGCTTCCCAACAGGACTTCGCACGAGGAGGTGGAAGTGCGTCGTCATGATGCAGAACGAGTGGACCTCGATCTCTCCTCGGCGGACGGCATAGGCGACACGTGACAGGAAGTAGCGGATGTCGCGCCTGGTCTCGAAGACCGTTCTGCGGGACATCCCACGGTTCATGACGTGGAACCAGCGTCCCGGCTTGTCGTAGCGGGGCGGATGGGGCATGGCATCTCCAAGGCCTTTGGAGACACCACGTGTGGTGACGGCATTCGGTCACGGGATATCCGCGAGCGCACAGGGTCGACCGTCCGCTCCACGAGACGTGTCGTGCGCGGGTGCAAGTGCGCGAAAAGTGTCCTGACACCAAGTTGGCGGGGTTGACGACCTTCTACATTTGTCGTAGGTTGCCGCCCATGGCTGGAACGCAGCTCAGCGATGCGGAGTGGAAGGTGATGCGCGCCGTGTGGGCGGACGCACCGACGACCGCGCGTCGCGTGCTCGAGGCGCTCGAGGCCGAGACCGGCTGGAAGTACTCGACCGTCAAGACGATGCTCGATCGGCTCGTCGACAAAGGCGCCTTGACCTCGGCGCTCGAAGGCATCACGACGGTCTACGAGCCGCAGGTGTCGCGCGAGGACGCGCAGCGCAGCGCGATGCACGCGCTGGCAGACAAGGCCTTCGAGGGCACGGTGGGCTCGATGGTGCACTTCCTGGTCGAGCACGAGTCGCTCTCGGCGAAGGACCGCCGCACGCTCGAGCGGCTCCTCGCCGACGCCGAGCGAAGAC